>NZ_JAAGOV010000048.1:0-68440 GCF_010500785.1 Salipiger sp. PrR003 | reverse complement strand
GCGCCCAGACCGTGCCCCCCCGCCCCGACGATCACCACGTCGTACGCGGCCTTCGGCTGGCTGTCCGGCCATTGCTCGGTCCAGTCCTTGTGACCGGTCACGGCGTTCTTGAGAAGGGAAAAGGCGTTGAAACGAGTCATCGGCGGGCCCCGGATTGGAGGAGAGTGCTGGGGACCCTTGCTAAGCCATCCGGGTCGCTTACACGTGAAGAATTGCGCCACCAAAAATGAACTGAAGCGTCATGAGCCGGATTTCCGACGCTGTGAGGCCGCTCTCTCGTGCGGCGCGCGGCGCATCTTCCCCTGCCCGCCGCATCTCTGTAGGATTACGCCAGCCCATGAAGAATCCCGCCATGCCGTCTGCCTTGCCCACCAAACGCCTGCGTGTCGCCTTCCTTCTCGCGGGGCGCTTCACCCTCTCGGCCTTTGCCAATTTCGTCGACGTGCTGCGGCTCGCCGCCGACGAGGCCGACCTGTCGCGCCCCATCCTCTGCGACTGGACTGTGCTTTCGGACACGCTCGGACCGGTCCGCTCGAGCTGCGGGGTGCGCGTTCAGCCCGACACGCGCCTGCGCAACGCC
The DNA here is from genome assembly GCF_010500785.1 of Salipiger sp. PrR003. Classification (NCBI taxonomy): domain Bacteria; kingdom Pseudomonadati; phylum Pseudomonadota; class Alphaproteobacteria; order Rhodobacterales; family Roseobacteraceae; genus Salipiger; species Salipiger sp. PrR003. The sequence continues at coordinate 67,860 of NZ_JAAGOV010000048.1, read as the reverse complement.
GGGAGCTACGACTACCTGGTGGTGGTCGGCGGGCTGATCAGCGACGAGGTGGCGCTGAGCCCGGCGGAGCTCGCCTATCTCAGGCGGCAGGCGGCGGCAGGGGTCCCGGTGGTCGGTCTCTGCACCGGCGTCTTCATCCTGCAGGAACTGGGGCTACTCAAGGGCTACCGCTGCTGCGTGAGCTGGTTCCACCACCAGGATTTTGTCGACCGGTTCGAGGCGGAGACGCCGGTGTCAGACCAGATTTTCGTGGTCGACCGTGACCGGCTGACCTGTTCGGGCGGGCACGGGGCTGCGCATCTCGCCGCCTTTCTCGTGCAGCGCCACATCGGCCAGTCGGCGGCGGTCAAGAGCCTCAACATCATGATGATCGACGAGGCGATGAGCGGCGAGAAGGCACAGCCCGGTCAGGCACTCACCCGGCGCGCCCGCGACGAGCTGGTGAAACGCGCGGTGCTGCGCATGCAGCAGCACATCGAATTGCCGAAACCCATCGACGAGATCGCCCGCGAACTCGGGACCTCTCGCCGGACGCTGGAACGGCGGTTCCTCGCGGATCTCAAGCAGACCCCGCTCAAGGCCTACATGGAGCTGCGGCTCGAGCGCGCGCTGATCCGGCTGCGCAGCAGCGATGCCTCGGTGACCGAGGTGGCGCTGGCCTGCGGCTTCTGCGACGGGCCGCACCTGTCGCGCACCCTCAAGGCCGAGCGCGGTATCACCCCGGCGGAATACCGCAAGGCGCAAGGCGGCGGCAGCGACCAAGAGCTGGCCGTGGGGGTGCTGCTGCCCCGATCCGAATAGCGAGCCGCGCGGCCCGCTCAGCCGAGATACTTGTTGAACCACTCTATCGTGCGCGACCACGCCAGCTCTGCCGCCTCGGCGTCGTAGCGCGGCGTGGAGTCGTTGTGGAAGCCGTGGTTGGCCCCCTCGTAGATATACGCCTCGAAGGTCTTGCCGTTGGCCTCCAGCGCCTCCTTGTAGGCGGGCCAGCCGGCGTTCACCCGCTCGTCGAGCGCGCCGTAGTGCAGCAGGATTGGCGCCTCGATCTTGGGCACGTCCTCGGCCGCAGCTTGCCGGCCGTAGAAGGGCACCGCGGCGCCCAGCTCGGGATAGGCCACCGCCGCGGCATTGGCCACGCCGCCACCGTAGCAGAAGCCGGTGATGCCGACCTTGCCGGTCACCGCGTCATGGGCCATGAGGAATTCGACAGCGGCAAAGAAGTCGTTCATCAGCTTCTCGCCATCGACCTGCTGCTGCAGTGCCCGGCCCGCCTCGTCGTTGCCGGGATAGCCACCAAGGGGCGTCAGCCCGTCCGGCGCCATGGCAATGAAGCCGGCCTTGGCGAGGCGGCGCGCGACGTCCCGGATATAGGGGTTGAGACCGCGGTTCTCGTGCACCACCACCACGCCCGGCGCGGTCTCTTGGCCCGTGGGGCGCACGAAATAGGCGCGCATCTCGCCGTGGCCGTTGGGCGAGGGATAGGTGATCCACTCGGCGAGAATGTCGGGATCGTTGAAACTGACCTGCTCGGCAAGCGCGTAGTTCGGGCTCATCATCGACAGGATCGCGGCGGCCGTGAGCCCGCCCACGGCAAACTTGCCGGCACGATCGAGAAACTCTCGCTTGGTGATCATGCCATGGGCGTAGAAGTCGTAGAGCTCCAGCAGCTCCGGGCTGAAGTCCTTTGCGGTCATGCGGGTCTGTTCGGTCATCGGGGGCCTCCTCTGCACACGCCCGCAGGGTAACACGTCCAGAGACGCGTGCAGTCACACAGGCGTGTGCGCGGGGCGCCGAGGTGGCGCCCGGTCATTCGTGTCAGGCCGACGCCTTGGCGTAGCCGAGTGGCGTCACCGCCTCGCGGATCTCGCCTAGGATTGCGGGATCGTCGATCGTCGCAGGCGTCTTGAACTCGGCGCCATCGGCGATCTTGACCATGGTGGCGCGCAGGATCTTGCCCGAACGGGTCTTCGGCAGGCGGTCCACCACCGTGCAGAGCTTGAAGGCCGCGACCGGTCCGATCTGGTCGCGCACCAGCTTCACCGCCTCGCGGACCACCTCGTCGTGCGGCCGGTCGCAGCCAGCGTTGAGGCAGAGGAACCCCATGGGCAGTTGGCCCTTGAGCGGATCGGTCACGCCGATCACCGCGCATTCGGCGACATCGGGATGGTTCGACAGAATCTCTTCCATCGCGCCGGTCGAGAGCCGGTGCCCCGCCACATTGATCACGTCGTCGGTGCGGGACATGATGTAGAGATAGCCATCCGCATCCTTCATCCCCGCGTCGCCTGTCTCGTAGTAGCCCGGGAAATGGGTGAGATAGGCGGACTTGAAACGCTCCTCGGCATTCCACAGCGTCGGCAGCGTGCCCGGCGGCAGCGGCAGCTTGATGGCGATGGCGCCCAGCTCTCCGTCCTTCACCTCGTGGCCGCCCTCGTCGAGGATGCTCACGTCATAACCCGGCATCGGCACCGAGGGCGAGCCCAGCTTGACCGGCAACTGCTCGATCCCCAGTGGGTTGGCAGCGATGGCAAAGCCGGTTTCGGTCTGCCACCAGTGATCGATCACCGGAACGTTCAGCTGGGTCTGCGCCCATTGGATGGTGTCGGGATCGGCACGCTCCCCGGCGAGGTAGACCGCCTGAAGGCAACTGAGGTCGTATTTCTTGACGAACTCCCCCTTGGGATCCTCGCGCTTCACAGCGCGGAAGGCGGTGGGCGCGGTGAAGAAGCTCTTCACCCTGTGCTCGGAGATCACTCGCCAGAAGGTGCCCGCGTCGGGGGTGCCGATGGGCTTGCCCTCGAAGACGATGGTGGTGTTGCCGTGGATCAGCGGCCCGTAGCAGATATAGCTGTGACCGACGACCCAGCCCACGTCAGAGGCCGCCCAGAAGCGGTCGCCCGGCTCGACGTTGTAGACGTTCTTCATCGTCCAGTTCAGCGCCACCAGATGACCGCCGGTGTGGCGCACGACGCCCTTGGGCTGGCCAGTGGTGCCGGAGGTATAGAGGATATAGGCCGGGTGGTTGCCCTCGACCGGGACGCATTCGGCAGGCTCGACGCCGTATTGGAAGCCGTGCCAGTTCACGTCGCGGCCGGGGGTCAGCGTTGCAACCTCCTGCTCGCGCTGGAAGATGACGCAGAAGTCGGGCTTGTGGGTGGCGGCGTCGATGGCACCGTCGAGCAGCGGCTTGTAATGCACAACGCGGTTCGGCTCGAGCCCGCAGGAGGCGGCGATGATGCACTTGGGCTTGGCGTCGTCGATGCGCACCGCCAGCTCGTGCGCGGCAAAGCCGCCGAAGACCACCGAGTGGATCGCGCCGAGCCGGGCGCAGGCAAGCATCGCCTCGAGCGCCTCGGGGATCATCGGCATGTAGATGATGACCCTATCGCCCTTCTCGACGCCCTTGGCCCGCAGCGCGCCGGCCAGGGTGGCGACGCGGTTGCGCAGCTCGACATAGGTGATCTCGCGCTTGGTGTGGGTGATCGGGCTGTCCCAGATGATTGCCACCTGCTCACCCCGGCCGTTCTCGACATGGCGGTCGACCGCGTTCCAGCAGGTGTTGGTCAGCCCGTCGGCGAACCATTCGAACATGCCCGCGCCCCGGTCGAAGAGCGCCTTCGAGGGGGCCTTGTCCCAGTCGATCGCCTCGGCGGCCTGCATCCAGAACCCCTCGGGGTCCGACGCCCAGCCGGCATAGATGTCCTTATAGCCCATGGTGCCTCCTCCTTGCGCCCGTCTCCACAGCGGTGCGCAATTTTGATACGGCTCGAAGCTGTCACCCGGCAAGTCTGTTACCGCGCACAGGGACAGAAGGACGCAGAAGTTTGCTGTTTTTTGCGAAGCACCGGCGAAGAAAATTTGCAAAGCCGCGAGGCCTGCAAATTCTTCTGCAAACCGCGCCATTTTTTGCAAATTCGGCGCAACCGTTCCATGGAGAACGACCAGCGCGGACGGGAGAATCGCAATGACGGCGGAGCCTGGAGTGTCGGCCGCGGCGCCAAGGCGCCGCGGCCGGGCTCGGATCAGCCGTAGTGCGCCACCGGGGTTCCGGCGACGGCGGCCATGTTGAGCAGCCCGCGCGCGGTGATCGAGGGGGTCACGATATGTGCGCGGTTGCCCATGCCCATGAGGATCGGCCCGACTTCCAGACCGCCCGCCTTCACCTTGAGGATGTTGCGCACGCCCGAGGCGGCGTCGGCCTCGGCGAAGACCAGCACGTTGGCCGCGCCCTGCATCCGGCCGTTGGGCAGCAGCCGCGCGCGCAGCTCGGGGTCGAGCGCGCTGTCGACATGCATCTCGCCCTCGTAGACGAAGTCACGCGGTGCACTGTCGAGGATCTCGAGCGCCTTGCGGATACGCGGTCCGGAGCCGTCGGCCTGATTGCCGAACTGCGAGCGCGAGCAGAGCGCGACCTTGGGCTCGAGGCCGAAGCGCCGAACGTGACGCGCGGCGCCGATGGCGGTCAGGGCGATCTGCTCGGGTGTCGGCTCGATCCAGATCTGCGTGTCCGAGATGAACAGCGGACCGTCTTCGAGGATCATCATCGACAGCGCGCCATGCGGCTGCGCCCGTTCGCTGCCAAGCACTTGCGTGACGTAATTGAGGTGCCAGCGGTACTCTCCGAAAGTGCCGCAGATCAGCGCGTCGGCCTCGCCACGATGCACCATGACCGCGCCGATGGCGGTGGTGTTGGTGCGCATCACCGCACGGGCGAGATCCGGCGTCACGCCGCGCCGCGCCATGATCCCGTGGTAGGTTTCCCAGTAGTCGCGGTAACGCGGGTCGTTCTCGGGGTTCACCACGTGGAAGTCGCGGCCCGGGCGCACCGTCAGGCCGAGCCGCTCGCAGCGCATTTCCAGCACCTCGGGGCGACCGATGAGGATCGGCGTTTCGGTGGTCTCTTCGAGGATAGCCTGCGCCGCGCGCAGCACACGCTCGTCCTCGCCCTCGGCGAAGACGATCTTGCGCGAAGCGGTGGCGGCGGCCTCGAACACCGGCCGCATCAGCAGGGCCGACTTGAAGACGCTGGCGTTCAGCTTGTCCTTGTAGGCCTTCAGATCGGCGAGCGGACGCTGCGCCACGCCGGTCTCCATCGCCGCCTTGGCCACGGCCGAGGAGACCACGGCGGAAAGACGCGGATCGAAGGGCTTGGGGATCAGGTAGTCGGCGCCGAAGGTCAGCTGCTCGCCATGGTAGGCAGCGGCGGCCTCGGCCGAGGTGGTGGCGCGGGCCAGCGCCGCGATCCCCTCGACGCAGGCGACCTGCATGGCGTCGTTGATCTCGGTCGCGCCGACGTCGAGCGCGCCGCGGAAGATGAAGGGGAAGCACAGGACGTTGTTGACCTGGTTCGGGAAATCGCTGCGGCCAGTGGCGATGATCGCATCCGGCGCGACGCTGCGCGCGAGGTCGGGCATGATCTCGGGCGTCGGGTTGGCCAGCGCGAAGATGATCGGGCGCGCGGCCATCTTGGCCACCTGCTCGGGTTTCAGAACGCCGGGGCCGGAAAGCCCGAGGAAGAGGTCCGCGCCCTCGATCACCTCGTCCAGCGTGCGCTTGTCGGTGGCCTGAGCAAAAGCGGCCTTCTGCGGGTTCATGTCTTCCTCACGGCCCTCATGGACCAGGCCGTGGATGTCGCAGAGCCAGATATTCTCGCGCTTGACGCCGAGCTTGACCAGCATGTTGAGGCAGGCGATGCCCGCCGCGCCGCCGCCCGTCGAGACGATCTTGATGTCCTCGAAGGACTTGCCGGCCACGTGCAGCGCATTGGTCGCCGCGGCGCCCACCACGATGGCTGTGCCGTGCTGGTCGTCGTGGAAGACCGGGATGTTCATCCGCTCGCGGCAGATCTTCTCGACGATGAAGCAATCGGGCGCCTTGATGTCCTCAAGGTTGATCGCCCCGAAGGTCGGCTCGAGCGCGCAGACGATCTCGGCCAGCTTCTCGGGGTCGGGCTCGTTGAGCTCGAGATCGAAGCAGTCGATATTGGCGAATTTCTTGAAGAGGACCGCCTTGCCTTCCATCACCGGCTTCGACGCCAGCGGGCCGATATTCCCGAGCCCGAGCACCGCGGTGCCGTTCGAGACCACCGCGACGAGGTTGCCGCGCGAGGTGTAGCGCGCGGCGTTGGCGGGGTCCGCCTTGATCTCGAGGCAGGCCTCGGCAACGCCGGGGGAATAGGCGCGGCTCAAATCCCGTCCGTTTGCCAAGGGCTTGGTGGCGCGGATCTCGAGCTTACCGGGCTTGGGGTTCTCGTGGTAGAAAAGCGCCGCCTGACGCAGGCTTTCCTGAGCGGTATCGGTCATGTCGTAGGCCTCCCATCGAAGATGGTTCAACGTTGAACAATCTGCCCATGCGGGCTCGGGGGCCGGGTATCAGGAATTGCGATGCCGGTAAACGAAAAACGCCGGACAGCCCATCACGGCTCTGTTTGGAAGGGCGGAGACCTGCCCGCCCCGCCGCTCTCGAGCAGGGCCGTGATCGGGCCGCGTGGTCAGGACGCCGGAGGGGTGGTGCCGGCAAGATCATCGAGCTCGGCGATGCGCCGCTCGGCCTGCCAGAGGGTCAGCTCGGCGTCAAAGGTCTCGCCCGCGCGTTCGGACAGATCACGAAGGCGCTGCTCCTGCTCGGCGGTCATTGGCTGGCGCGGATCGGGCGGCACGTCCATGGCGGCGTCGATCGGGCGCGGGCTGGTCATGAAACTCATCGTGGTTCCTCCTTATGGGGCACTCAACGCGGGTGTGCTGGCGCGGTTCCATGACACCGCGGAAACAGGGCAGAAACACAACGGAAACGTGGCAGGGACAGCGCAAATCCCGCGATGGCAGCGGCATTTGGCGGCGTGACAAGCCGCGGGCATCTGCCTATAACGCCCCGCGAAAGCCGCGATGCATCCCGATGCACCTCCCTATGAACCCGAGGAGTTTCTTCCGCATGACCACCCTGGTTTTTGGCCACAAGTCCCCCGACACCGACTCCACCGGCAGCCCGATCATCTGGTCGTGGTACCTCAGCGAGGTGAAGGGCGTGGACGCCAAGCCCGTGCTGCTGGGGGAACCCAACACCGAGGCCGCCTTCATGCTCGAGCACTGGGGCCTCGAGAAGCCCGAGATCATCGCCGACGTCGAGGCCGATGCGCCCGTGGTGATCGTCGACACCAACAACCCCGCCGAGCTGCCGGCCTCGATCAACAGCGCCGACATCCGCGCCATCATCGACCACCACAAGCTGGTCGGCGGGCTGGAAACCAAGGGCCCGATCGACATCACCGTCCGCCCGCTGGCCTGCACCGCCACCATCATGATCGACCTGATGGGCAAGGATTTCGTAAAGATGCCCGAAGCGATCAAGGGCGCGGCGCTGACCTGCATCCTGTCGGACACGCTGGCCTTCCGTTCGCCGACCACCACGCCGCATGACCGCGCCGTCGCCGAAACGCTGGCGGCCGATCTCGGCGTCGAGATCCCCGACTTCGCCGTCGAGATGTTCGCCGCCAAATCGGACGTGTCGGACTTCTCGGACGCCGAACTGATCCGCATGGACAGCAAGGAATACGAAGTCGGCGGCACCAAGTTCCGTGTCTCGGTGCTGGAGACCACCGCGCCCGAGATCCCGCTTGGCCGCAAGGACAGCCTGATGCAGAGCTTCAAGACCGTCGCCGCCGAGGATGGCGTCGACGAGGTGCTGCTCTTCGTGGTGGACATCCTCAAGGAAGAAGCAACGCTGCTGGTGCCGAACGATCTGGTGAAGACGGTGGCCGAAAAGAGCTTCGGCGCGAATGTCGAGGGCGACACCGTGGTGCTGCCGGGCATCATGTCGCGCAAGAAGCAGATCATCCCGAACCTGAAGGTCTGAGCCGCCGCGCCGCGCAGACCCCCAAGGGCACCCCGTCGGGTGCCCTTTTTCGTGCCCTTTGTCCCGTGACCTTCCTGCCCGGAGCCCTGCCATGACCGACCTCGTCACCCTCTCCGACGCCGATCTCACCCTCACCGTCGCGCAACTCGGCGCCGAGCTGCAGAGCTTTGCAAAGGGCGGCAAGGAGCTGCTCTGGCAGGGCGATCCTACGTGGTGGTCCGGCCGTGCGCCGATCCTGTTTCCGATCGTCGGCCCCGCGCCCGGCGGGCGGCTTCGTATCGACGCGTTCGAGTCGGAGATGGCCCAGCACGGCTTTGCCCGCCAGAGCCAATTCCTGCTCGACGAGAGCTCCGCAACCTCCTGCCGCCATGTGCTGAGCGACAGCGAAGCGACCCGCGCGCAATACCCGTTCTCCTTCCGGCTGGCGGTGACTCACGCGCTCGAAGGTGGCACGCTGAAAGTCTCCGCCGATGTCTCCAACACCGGCGATGCGCCGCTGCCCTTCTGCCTTGGCTTTCACCCCGCCTTTGCCTGGCCGCTGCCGGGCGCCGAGGGCCGGCCGCATGGGGTAACGCTCGCCGACAAGGCCGAGCCAGCGCTGGCCCGGATCGACGCTGGACGTCTCGGCGACGCCCACCTGCCCTCGCCCTTCATCAACGGCAAGCTCACTCTCGCCCACGAGCAGTTCGAGGCGGACGCGATGATCTTCCCGGAGGGCGCGGGGACGGCGCTCTCCTACGGCGCGGAGCACGGCCCGAGGCTCGATTTCACCTTCGAAAACCTGCCCTTTCTCGCGCTTTGGCAAAAGCCCGGCGCGCCCTACCTCTGCGTCGAGCCCTGGCATGGGATGCATGCGCTCCAAGGCGCCTCGTCCCAGCTCTTGGAACGTCCCGGCGCGCTAAGCCTCGCTCCCGGCGAAGGCGCGAGCTTCGGCTACACCGTCACCCCGCATCTCTGAGCCCCGCGGCGCTGGCCTCATCGCCCGCGCTGGCCTATCAAGGGCGCACCTCTCACACTCAAAGTCCGACAAAGGCTTCCCATGACCCGCATCATCCAGTCGCTTTCCGAGATCTCGCAGAATTACGAGGCGGCCTTCGTCGACCTCTGGGGCTGCGTGCATGACGGCGTGAAGGCCTTTCCCGCCGCCATCGAGGCGCTGCGCGCTTTCCGCGCCCGGGGTGGCACCGTGGTGCTGCTGACCAACGCCCCGCGCTCGCGCCACGAGGTGGTCAAGCAACTCGAGGGTTTCGGCGTGCCCGAGGACGCCTGGGACAATATCGCCACCTCCGGCGACAGCGCCCGCGTCGCCATGTTCCGCGGTGAGGTCGGCCAGAAAGTCTACTTCATGGGCACGCCCTTCGATGAGCCCTTCTTCGAGCCGATCAAGCTGCTCGAGAACCCGCTGCCGATTGAGCGCGTCGCCCTGGAAGAGGCCGAAGGCATCGTCTGCTGCGGCCCGTTCGATCCGCATGCGGATCCCTCGGAGCTGCGCCCGCAGCTGCTTTACGCCAAGCAAAAGGGCATGAAACTGCTCTGCGCGAACCCCGATATCGTCGTCGATCGCGGCGAGACCCGCGAATGGTGCGCCGGCGCGGTGGCGCAGCTCTACACCGAGATGGGCGGCGAGAGCCTCTATTTCGGCAAACCGCATCCGCCGGTCTATGACCTCGCGCGCCGCCGGCTCGCCGAGATCGACCGCAGCGTGCCCGACAGCGCGATCCTGTGCATCGGCGACGGCATTCGCACCGACATCCTCGGTGCGGTGGGCGAGGACATCGACTCGCTGTTCATCACGGGCGGGCTCGCGGCCAAGGAAACGAAGACCGACGAACAGCCCGAGGCCGAGGCGCTCGAACGCTACCTCGCCGACCAGCAAATGGAACCGACCTATTCGATTGGCTTCCTACGCTGAAAGATACAAATTCTCCTCTTGATTTTCTGCGGTCGCGAAGTAATAAAATTACTCACTGATCCAATTCAGTCGCATTTTTATTACCGGACCGCAGATCATGGAGGAGAAGATGCTCGACAACCTGCCCCGCGGGACGATCTGCATCGAGGACATCGAAATGGGTATGTCCCGGCACCTGCGCAAAGAGGTGACCGACCGCGACATCGCGCTTTTTGCCGAGATCTCGACCGACCACAACCCGGTCCACCTCGATGACGCCTACGCGCAGGATACGATCTTCGAAGGGCGCATCGCCCATGGCATGCTCACCGCAGGGCTGATCTCGGCGGTGATCGGCGAGCAGCTTCCCGGCCACGGAACGGTCTACCTTGGCCAGACTTTGAAGTTCATCGCCCCCGTCCGCCCCGGCGACACGGTGCTCGCCGAGGTCACGGTCCGCGAGATCGATTTTTCAAAACGCAGGGTCATGCTGGACTGCAAATGCTCGGTCGACGGACAACCGGTGCTGGTCGGCGAGGCCAAGGTGCTCGCGCCCTCGCGGAAGTTCGACTGACCGGTCGCTTTCTCCGCGCCATCAATGTCTTGCCGGGGGCGCCGACGCGAGCCATGCTGCGGTTCACCTAGCGGAAGGACTGACCCATGCCCCGAATTCTCGGCCTCAGCGGCAGCCTGCGCGCCGCCTCCTACAACGCCGGCTTGCTGCGCGCCGCCATGGAGCTGGCGCCCGAGGACTGCCCGGTGCTCCCCGGCTCGATCCACGAGGTGCCGCTGTTCAACGCCGACGAAGAGGCCGGCGAGGGGCTGCCCGTGGCGGTGAAGACCTTGCAGGCGCAGTTGGCGGAGGCCGATGGGTTGCTGCTGGTCACCCCCGAGTACAACGGCGGTATTCCGGGCGTTTTCAAGAATGCCATCGACTGGATGTCACGCGGCGAGGGCGGCAAAGCGTTCAAGGGCAAGCCGGTGGCGATCATCGGCGCGTCGCCCGGCGGGTTCGGGACAATCCTGTCGCAGACGCATTGGCTGCCCGTGCTGCGCGCATTGGGGGCGCAACCTTGGCTTGGCGCAAAACTGATGGTGTCGCGCGCGGGTAAATCCTTTGATGCGCAGGGCACCCTCACCGACAGCGCCGTGCGCGAGCAGCTGCAGGCCTATCTCGCGGGCTTCGCCGCGAGTCTCGACTAAGACCTCCTTGGGTGGCCCCGGCAGGCTCTGCGCCTGCCGATCACGCTTCGTGACACGTGACCTCCGTCTGGCGCGACGTCATCGGGAAAATCTGCCGCGGAGCATCTAGACGACCGGTCTATTTTAACTACATAGCACCCCATGACCGAGCCGAGCAAATCCGAAGCAACCCGCAAGAAGATCCTGGCCAGCGGCCGCGAGCTTGTCCTGAGGGGCGGCTTCACCGGCGTGGGCCTGTCGCAAATCCTCAAGGAAAGCGGCGTGCCCAAGGGGTCGTTCTACTATTATTTCGCCTCCAAGGAGGCCTTCGGCTGCGCCCTGCTCGAGGACTACGTCTCCGAATATCTCGAGAGATTTGATGCTCTCGCGGAGACCCCGGGCAGCGCTGGCGACCGGCTCGCAGCCTATTGGGACTCCTGGCTCGGCGAGGACGCCTCGGCGGGACTGGCGTCACGCTGCCTTGTGGTCAAGCTCGCCGCCGAGATCGCCGATCTCTCGGACGACATGCGCCGGGTGCTCGACGACGGGGTCTCTGACCTTGTTGCGCGCCTCGCCGCGCTGCTGATTGAAGGCGCCGAGGACGGCTCGCTGCGGCCGCTGCCCGACCCCGAGGGCGCGGCGGGCGGAGCCTACGCGCAATGGCTTGGCGCGGCGATCCTTGCCAAGCTCTCGCAAAGCGACGCGCCCCTTCGGCAGGCCCGCGCCGACACCGTGCGCCGCCTCTTCCCCGACACTCCCTGACCCCTGTTTTTGACACGAAGGACCCCGACATGCGTGCTGCATATCACGACGTTTTTGGCGACCCCGCCGATGTGATGCTCTTTGGCGAGATGGAGACGCCCAAGCCCGGTCCGGGCGAGGTGCTGATCAAGACCATCCTGTCGCCGATCCACAATCACGACCTGTGGACGATCCGCGGCCAATACGGCTACGTCCCCGAGCTGCCCGGCGAGATCGGCGGCTCCGAGGCGGTCGGCATGGTCGCCGCCCTTGGCGAGGGCGTCGACAAGGCGTTGCTCGGCCAGCGCGTTTCGGTCGGCGGCGTGCACGGCAGCTGGGCCGAATTCTTCGTCGCCAAGGCGGCGACGCTCGTGCAGCTGCCCCAGAGCATCCGGGACGAGGACGCGGCGCAGCTCATCGCCATGCCGTTCAGCGCCATCGCCCTGCTCGACTCGCTCAAGGCCGGCGAAGGCGACTGGCTTGTGCAGACCGCGGCCAATGGCGCTGTCGGCAAGATCATGGTGAGCCTTGCGAAGGCGCGCGGCATCAAGCTGTTGAACCTCGTGCGCCGCGCCGATGCAGTCGAGGAGATGAAGGCGCTCGGCGCCGAACACGTCCTGTCCACCGCCGACGAAGGCTGGCTCGACACCGCCAAGGCGCTGATCGGTCCCGCGGGCGCGGTCTCGGCCATCGACTCCGTCGGCGCCGAGCTGGGCATGGCGCTGGCCGCGCTGCTGGGCAAGGACGGGGAATACGTGGTCTTCGGCACGGCGACCGGCGCACCGCTTCAGCTGCCGAGCGGTGAGATGATCACCAAGCACTTGGCCGTTCGCGGCTTCTGGGCCTCGCGCGTGTTCGGCGAGATGAGCAGCGAGACGCAGGTGCGCCTGCTGACCGAATTGGTGACCCTGGCGGCGCAAGGCAAGCTGGCGCTCGACGTGGGCGGCGTTTTCGACCTGGCGCAGGTCACCGAGGCGATGCACGCAGCCCAGACGCCCGCCCGCAGCGGCAAGATCCTGCTGCGGGCCTGACCCGCGGCGCTTCCCCTGATACAAGGCCCCTCGCCCGGACCGGCGGGGGGTCTTTTTCTGTGACGCGCCGCTCGGCCCTGCCTGGCGCGGGGCGCGGCATTCGGAGCGCAGTCGCCGCGTGATCCCCGAGGCGCGCACCGCTTCCCCTTGACCTTCGCCCCGGCGCCGCGTTTCTCCGGCAGGCGGCCTCCGCGCCGCCGGGTCCACGCCCCGCCGCATCCGCCGCACAGCAGAAAGAGCCCCATGGATTACGTCACGCTATTCGCCGTCATCGCCGCCGCCGGCGCGGTGGCCGGAATCATCTCGGGTCTTCTGGGCGTGGGCGGGGGGATCATCCTCGTGCCGGCCTTCTATTACGTCTTCACCGGCCTCGGTTATCACCCCGAGCAGCTGATGCAGATCTGCGTCGCCACCTCGACCGGCACGATCATCGTGACCTCGCTGCGCTCGGTCACCTCGCATCACAAGCGGGGCGCGGTGAGCCTCGAGTTGATCAAGGGCTGGGGGCCGTTCATCGCCATGGGCTCGGTGCTGGGCGTTCTGGCAGCGACCGTGCTGCACAGCGACCAGCTGCTGCTGGTCTTCGGCGTGATCGGCGTCTGCCTCGGGCTTTACATGTTGCTCGGCAAGAAGACCTGGCGGATCTCCGAGACCCTGCCGGGGCGCGGGCTGAGCGCGCTCTACGGCGGCATCATCGGCTTCTTCTCGGCGCTGATGGGCATTGGCGGAGGCAGCTTCACAGTGCCGCTACTAACCGCCTACAACGTGCCGCCGCACCGTGCCGTTGGCACCTCACCCGGCTTCGGGCTGCTTATCTCGATCCCCGGGTTCATCGCTTTCCTGCTGACCGGCTGGGGGATCACCGGCAAGCCGCCGGGGACCGTGGGCTACGTCAATTTGCCCGCCGTTCTGCTGATCATGGTGACCTCGCTGCTCACCGTGCCGATCGGTGTGAAGCTGGCGCACAGCCTGAGCCCGGCCCGGCTCCGGCTGGTCTTTGCGATCACCGTGTTGGTGCTGGCCGGGAACATGCTCCGCAAGGCGCTGATGGGCTGAGCCTGTCGGGCCGACGCCTCATCCCTCGGCGAGGCGCTGGACCAGCCAGGCATCCAGACAGCGCTGAGGCTGGCGGACTGCCCCTCGCCCGAGGTCGCGCCCGGCCAGCCCTTTAGCCCCAGGTCGGGTGGAACTTACCGCCCGGAGAGAGGGTGAAGATCTCGGCCCCGTCGGCGGTCACGCCAACCGAATGCTCGAACTGCGCCGAGAGCGACTTGTCGCGGGTCACGGCGGTCCAGTCGTCGGCGAGCACCTTTGTCTCGGGACGGCCGAGGTTCACCATCGGCTCGATGGTGAAGAACATGCCTTCCTCGAGCATCGGCCCGGTTCCGGCTCGGCCATAGTGCAGCACGTTGGGCGCGGCGTGGAATACCTGGCCGAGACCGTGACCGCAGAAATCGCGCACCACCGACATGCGCTGCGATTCGACATAGCTCTGGATGGCATGGCCGATGTCGCCGAAGGTGTTGCCCGGCTTCACCGCCTCGATGCCCATCATGAGCGAGTCATGGGTCACCTGGATCAGCCGCTCGGCCTTGCGCGAGAGCTTGCCGGCCACGTACATGCGGCTGGTGTCGCCGTACCAGCCGTCGACGATCACCGTGACATCGACGTTAAGGATGTCGCCATCCTTCAGCTTCTTGTCGCCGGGGATGCCGTGGCAGACCACGTGGTTGATCGAGATGCAGCTGGCGTGCTGATAGCCCTTGTAGCCGATCGTGGCCGAGACCGCGCCCGCCTCTTCGACCGCACCGCGGATGAAGTCGTCGATCTCGGCCGTGGTGCGACCGGGCTCGACCAGCGGCGCGAGGTCGTCGAGGATCTTCGCAGCCAGCGCGCCGGCCTTCTGCATGCCGGCAAAATCGGCGGTTTCGTGAATGCGGATGCCGTCGCGGGTGAGACGGCCGCTCGTGTCATTTCGCAAGACGGGGCGCTCCATGGGTCTCTTCCCTTCAATACTTAATGCGTATTGCGCTCCATTGCCAGAGGATGGCAGGGGAACGCAATGGCATGTCCCGGAGTTAAATCCCGCGATGCGGGCCGCGGCGCCGATCCTGCCAGCCAGGGCATCGCCCGAAGACCGCCTGAAGGGGATCAGGCAGACCCGACCCAAAGACGTGCCGGACGCAGCGGCGCGCAAGAAAGCCGCAAGGCGCAGAAAAGGACCGACGAGGGACAATGGACAGTATCAACGAAGTCATGAACACCGAGATCTACAACGGCACGTCGCTTTCCGACGTGTTTACGCTGGACTTCATGGCCAGCGTTCTCGGCAACGTGGTGGCAGCCATCGTGCTGCTGCTGGTGGGGCTTTTCATCGGCCGCTGGGTCAAGGGCCGGATCACCGCGATGTCGGCGCGCAGCGCCCGGCTCGATGACACGCTCTTCAACTTCCTCGGAAATATCGCGCGCTACGTGGTGTTGATCTTCACCATCCTTGTTGTGCTCAACACGTTCGGCGTGCAGACCACCTCGATCATCGCGGCGCTCGGCGCTGCCGGCCTTGCCGTCGGGCTCGCGCTGCAGGGCACCCTGTCGAACGTCGCAGCGGGGGTGATGATCATCATCTTCCGCCCGATCAAGCTGGGCGATTTCGTTTCGGTCGCCGGGGTCTCGGGAACGGTCAAGGACATCACCCTCAACACCACCGAGCTTGCCAGCCTCGGCAACACGCAGATCATCGTGCCGAATTCCGAAGTCTGGGGCAACGTCATCGAGAACTATTCGATCTACAAGACTCGCCGCGCGGAATGGACCTTCGGCGTCGGTTACGGTGCAAACCTCGCCACTGCCGAGCGGGTGATCCGCGAGACCATCATGGCCGATCCGCGCTCGCTGAACGATCCCGAACCCTTCATCCAGGTCAACGCGCTCAACGACAGCTCGGTCGATTTCCTTGTGCGCGTCTGGGTCGGGAGCGGCGACTATTTCGCCTATCAGGCCGACATGAAGCGCAAGGTCAAGGAAGCGCTGGACGCCAATGGCGTAGACATCCCCTTCCCCACCCGCACGCTGCACCTCTCGCGCGACGGAGATGCCGAGGTGGCCGCGGAACCGCGTTCGCGACTGGCCTGAGGCCCTTGAGGGCATCCACGGATGGGGGCTTCGCCCCCGTCCGCTTTGGAAGACTCCCGCGGGACGTTTGAACCTAGCGGGGCCGCGCCGGACGCTTCAGGGCGCGCGGAACGGCAGTGGCGCGCCGAGGGTGATTTCCTCGGGCGTGATCCGGCAGCCGAGCGCGAGCACCTCGACCCCCGCCGCGCGCGCGCTGGCGAAAGCCGCGGCATAGGCGGGATCGATGTCGGAGGCGAGCGTGACCACCTCGGCATCGGTGCGCTGCACCAGATAGAGCATCACGGCGCGGTGGCCCTGCCGGACCATCGCGGCGAGCTCCGCGAGATGCTTGGCCCCGCGCGCCGTGACGCTGTCAGGGAATTCGGCCAGACCCGGGCTGCGCGAAAGGGTCACCGATTTCACCTCCACGTAGCAGTCCCGGCGGGCCGCCCCGGTGAGCAGGAAGTCGATGCGGCTCTTCTCGCCATATTTCACCTCGGGGCGGACGGTCTCGTAGCCCTCCAGTCCCCCCACCTGCCCGGCCTCGAGCGCGGCGCGCAGCACGCGGTTGGGCACGCCGGTGTCGACGCCGATGAAGGCGCCGCCCTCGTGCTCGATCAGCCGCCACGCGTATTTCAGCTTCCGCTTCGGATCCTCGTTTGGCTCGAGCCAGATCCGGCTCTCGGGCTCGGCCATGCCAAGCATACTGCCCGGATTGGCAACATGGGCAGTGATCTCTGAGCCATCCTCGAGCCGGCAATCGGCGAGGAAACGCTTGTAGCGGCGCAGCAGGCGGGCGGGGATGAGCGGGGTCTCGAAACGCATGGGCGTGCTATAGCGGGACCGGTGACGGGCGCAAGCCGACGGTCAAGTCCGCGCGGCCACCACCACCTCGCAGCCCCAATCGGCGCAGGCCGCGGCGAGGCCGGGCTCGAGCGGGGCGTCGGTGAGGAACTTGTCTATCTCCGCCAGCGAGGCAATGCGCGCCGGGGCGCTGCGCTTGAACTTCGACTGGTCGGCCACAAGGTAGGTGCGGCGCGACTGTCGCAGGATGGCGCGGCTGACGCCGACTTCCTGCAGGTCGAAGTCGAGGATGTCGCCCTCGGCGTCCAGCGCCGAGCAGCCGATCACCGCGAGGTCGAACTTGAACTGGCGGATGCTCTCGGTCGCCAGCGCGCCGATGAGCCCACCGTCGGTGCGGCGCAGGCTGCCGCCGCTGACCAGCACCTCGCAATCGGGATTGGCGACGAGGATATTGGCGACGTTCATATTGTTGGTCACCACCATCAGCCCCTTGTGATGCAAGAGTTCGCGCGCCACCGCCTCGGTGCTGGTGCCGATGTTGAGGAACAGCGAGATGCCGTGCGGGATGCGCGCGGCGCAGGCACGGGCGATGCCGGTCTTTGCCTCCATGTTGAGATGGCGCCGTTCCTCATAGCCGATGTTCATCGTACCCGAGGGCAGCACCGCCCCGCCGTGCACCCGGTCGAGCCGCCCGGCGTCCGCCAGATCGCTCAGGTCGCGGCGGATGGTCTGCAGCGTGACGCCAAAGTGCTGCGCCAGCCCCTCGACGGTGACCTTGCCGTCGCGGCGGGCGATCTCGAGAATCTCCGGGTGGCGCAGGGACTGGGACATGGGTGTTCGGTTTCTTTCGCTTTATCCTGACTCGGGCAGAAAAACCGCAAATCTGCGCCGGTTCCAGAGGATTCGTTTCTGCATCTGCATGGTCTGAACCAAAGATTTCGGCAGAAGTACACGATAATAATAGAAAATCTCCGCGCGCTCTCGAACGAAAAAAAACGAAAACAAATTCCTTGCGTGAATGCGCGCTCCAGGTTTAGCCTGCCCACAACGTGAAAGAGGCTCCCGTGCGCAAGACCACCCCCGATACCCCTGCAGATCTTTTCGTCATCGGCGGCGGCATCAACGGATGCGGCATCGCCCGGGACGCGGCCGGGCGCGGCGCTTCCGTGCTGCTGGCCGAGATGGGCGATCTCGCCTCGGCGACCTCCTCGGCCTCGACCAAACTGTTCCACGGCGGGCTGCGCTATCTCGAGTATCTCGAGGTGCGGCTGGTGCGCGAGGCACTGGTCGAGCGCGAGGTTCTGCTGCGCGCCATGCCGCACATAAGCTGGCCGATGCGTTTCGTGCTGCCCTACCACAGGGACATGCGCTTCGAGAGCGAGACGCCGATCTCCAAGATGCTCGGGCTGGCGATGCCCTGGATGAAGGGGCGCCGTCCGGCGTGGCTCATCCGCATGGGGCTGTTCATGTACGACCACCTCGGGGGAAGGAAGATCCTACCCGGCACGGCGACACTCTCGCTGAAGGGCACCAAGGAGGGCGCGCCGCTGCAGCCGCGGTTCGAGCGCGCCTATGAATATTCCGATTGCTGGGTCGAGGATTCGCGGCTGGTGGTGCTCAACGCGCGCGACGCCGAAGCGCGCGGCGCGACGATCATGACCCGAACCAAGGTCACCCACGCACAGCGCGACGGCGCGCTCTGGCGGATCGAGACCAAGGACGCCGAAACCGGCGCGAAAGCGACGCATTACGCGAAGATGCTCATCAACGCGGGCGGTCCCTGGGTCGGCGACGTGATCCATGACAAGATTGACCTGCCATCGCGCGAGGGCGTCCGGCTGGTCCGAGGCAGCCATATCGTGACCCGACGGCTCTACGACCACGACAAGTGCTACTTTTTCCAGGGCACCGACGGGCGGATCATCTTCGCGATTCCCTACGAGCGCGATTTCACCCTGATCGGCACCACGGATGCCGAGCATAAAGATCCGGATCGCCGCCCGGTCTGCACCCCCGAGGAACAGGCGTATCTGATCAATTTCGCCAACCAGTATTTCGCGCAGTCGATCTCGGATAAGGACGTGGTCTGGACCTATTCCGGCGTGCGCCCGCTCTATGACGACGGCGCCTCCAGCGCCACGGCGGCGACGCGGGATTACACGCTGAAAGTGGACGCGGAGGGCGGCGCACCGGTGCTGAATGTCTTCGGCGGCAAGATCACCACCTATCGGCGGCTGGCGGAAAGCGCGCTCGAGAAGATCGGCGAACATGTTACCTTGAAGTCTGGCCCCTGGACTGCGGGCGTTGCGATGCCCGGCGGGGATTTCCCGGTCGACGGCTTCGACGCTCTTGTGCAAGCTCTGACCGAGAAATATCCTTTTCTCGGAGAGGTTTGGGCGCGCCGGCTCGCGCGCGCCTACGGCACCGAGGCAGAAACCCTCTTGGGGGAGGCAAGAAGCGCCGCGGATCTTGGGAGGGCATTCGGCGCGACGCTCACCGAGGCGGAAGTGATCTGGCTGATGCGGCAGGAGTTTGCCCGCACGGCCGAGGACGTGGTGTGGCGACGCACCAAGCTCGGGCTGCGCCTGAGCGAGGAGGAGATATCGGCGCTGGACGGCTGGATGACATCCCGCCGCGAAAGGGCCGACGCCGCCGAATAGCACGGCGGAGACATACGGCGCGGGGAGGAGGACCTTATGTCGCTGGAACTGAAGGGCGTTTCAAAGATCGTCGAGGGGCAGACCCATATCGCCCCCACCGATCTGACGCTCGCGAATGGCACGATGAACGTGCTGCTGGGCCCGACCCTGTCGGGCAAGACGTCGCTGATGCGGCTGATGGCGGGACTTGATGCGCCCTCTACCGGCAAGATTTTCTGGGAAGGCAAGGACGTCACCGGCATGCGGGTACAGGACCGCAAGGTGGCGATGGTCTACCAGCAGTTCATCAACTACCCCTCGATGACCGTCTACCAGAACATCGCCTCTCCGATGAAGCTGATGGGTGTCGACAAGGCCGAGATCGACCGCCGGGTGCGCGAGAGCGCCGAGCTGATGAAGCTGACCCCCTTCCTCGAGCGCAAGCCTTTGGAACTGTCGGGCGGCCAGCAGCAGCGCTGCGCGCTGGCGCGGGCGCTGGTGAAGAACGCCGGACTGGTGCTTCTGGACGAGCCGCTGGCCAACCTCGACTACAAGCTGCGCGAAGAGCTTAGGGTGGAAATCCCAAAGATATTCGAGGCTTCCGGCTCGATCTTCGTCTACGCCACAACCGAACCCGAGGAAGCGCTCCTGCTCGGCGGGCACACCGCGACTCTTTGGGAGGGGCGCGTGACGCAGTTCGGCCCGACGCCGCAGGTCTACCGCCAGCCGCTGGACGCGACCACCGCGCGCGTCTTCAGCGACCCGCCGATGAACTTCCTGCAGATCTCCAAGACCGGCGATCGGCTCATGTTCGGCGAGGGCCAGAGCGCGCCAGCCACCGGCAAGCTCAAGGATTTGCCCGACGGGCGCTACATGGCGGGCTTCCGGCCCAACCACCTGGAGATCCGGCAACACGATCCCGACGCGCTGCACTTCCGCACCGAGCTGCAGGTCAGCGAGCTCACGGGCTCCGAGACCTTTGTCCACCTCGACCACCACGGCGAGCGCTGGGTGGGGCTGGTGGGCGGCGTGCACGACCTGCCGCTCGGCAAGCCGCTGGATGTCTGGCTGTCGCCCCGGCACGTCTACGTCTTCGGCGAGAACGGCGATCTGGTCGCCCCCGCCGCCTATGCGCAAGCTGCCTGAGGAGGAGGCGATATGGCCAAGATAACGCTAGACAATCTCGCTCACTCCTACATGGCGACCCCGCGCGGAGAAGAGGATTTCGCGCTCAAGCAGATGACCCATGATTGGGACGATGGCGGCGCCTATGCGCTGCTCGGCTCCTCGGGCTGCGGCAAATCCACGTTGCTCAACATCATCTCCGGGCTGCTGATTCCCTCGCAGGGCCGCGTGCTCTTTGATGGGCAGGACGTGACCCATGCCCCGACCGCCGAGCGCAACATCGCGCAGGTGTTCCAGTTCCCGGTGGTCTACGACACGATGACCGTGCGCGACAATCTGGCCTTCCCGCTGCGCAACCGCGGCCGCGACGAGGCCTATGTCGCCGAGCGGGTGCAGGAGATCGCGCGAATGATCGGCATGGAGGACCAGCTGCGCCGCAAGTGCAGCGGGCTG
This sequence comes from Salipiger sp. PrR003, assembly GCF_010500785.1. NCBI lineage: Bacteria > Pseudomonadati > Pseudomonadota > Alphaproteobacteria > Rhodobacterales > Roseobacteraceae > Salipiger > Salipiger sp. PrR003. The sequence goes on along the minus strand of NZ_JAAGOV010000048.1, from coordinate 47,032 downwards.
ACCGCCGATGCCAAGCAGAAGATCAGCCTCGGGCGCGGCATGGTACGCAAGGATGTGAACGCGCTGCTCTTCGACGAGCCGCTGACGGTGATCGACCCGCACATGAAGTGGGAACTGCGCACCCAGCTCAAGAAGCTGCATCATGATTTCGGCCACACGATGATCTACGTCACCCACGACCAGACCGAGGCGCTGACCTTCGCTGACAAGGTGGTGGTGATGTACGACGGCCGCGTGGTGCAAATCGGCACGCCCGAGGAGCTCTTCGAGCGGCCCGAGCACACTTTCGTCGGCTATTTCATCGGCTCGCCGGGGATGAACGTGATCCCCGCCAAGGTCGAGGGCAGCCGCGGCTACATCAACGGTTCGAACTTCGACCTCGGCGCCGGCTATCGGGCGATGGACGGCAAGGTCGAGATCGGCGTGCGCCCCGAGTTTGCCCGGCTGAGCGCCACCGAGGGGCTCCCGGTCAAGATCCGCCGCGTCGAGGACGCCGGGCGGCACAAGATCATCCGCGCCGAGTTCTTCGGCCATGACATCAACATCGTCGCCGGCGAGGACGAGAGCATCGGGCCCGACATGACCCGCGTGCGCTTCGATCCCGCCCACGTCAACGTCTACCGCGACGACTGGCGCGTCGCACCCTCGGGGGAGGCTGCCTGATGAACAAGACCGTCAATCACAAGGCATGGTTCCTGGTGCTGCCAGTGCTGGTGCTGGTGGCCTTCTCGGCGGTGATCCCGCTGATGACCGTGGTCAACTATTCGGTGCAGGACACCTTCGGGAACAACCAGTTCTTCTGGGCCGGGCTCGAATGGTTCGACGAGATGCTGCATTCGGACCGGATGTGGAATGCGCTCGGTCGGCAGCTCATGTTCTCTGGGATCATCCTCGCCATCGAGGTCCCCTTGGGCATCTTCGTCGCGCTCAACATGCCGAAGTCGGGCTTCTGGGCGTCGTTCTGCCTTGTGCTGATGTCGCTGCCGCTGCTCATCCCGTGGAACGTGGTGGGCACCATCTGGCAAGTCTTCGGACGGGTCGACATCGGCCTGCTGGGCCGAACGCTGGCGTCGATGGGCATCGACTACAACTACACCCAGAGCACGCTGGCCGCCTGGATCACCATCGTCGTCATGGACGTCTGGCACTGGACCTCGCTGGTGGCGCTGCTGGCCTATGCGGGCCTCAAGTCGATCCCCGACGCCTATTACCAGGCGGCCAAGATCGACCAGGCCAGCCGCTGGAAGGTGTTCCGCTACATCGAGCTGCCGAAGATGGCCGGCGTGCTGATGATCGCCATCCTGCTGCGCTTTATGGACAGTTTCATGATCTACACCGAGCCCTTCGTGGTCACCGGCGGGGGTCCGGGCAATGCCACCACGCTGCTGTCGATCGACCTCGTGAAGATGGCGCTTGGGCAGTTCGACCTTGGCCCGGCGGCGGCCTTCTCGATCATGTACTTCCTGGTGATCCTGCTGATTTCCTGGGTGTTCTATACCGTGATGACCAACCTCGACAAAAAGGGGATGTGAGATGACCGACACCACCCTCGCCCCCGCCGCCAGCCGGTCGCGCAGCCTGCCGCGGATCAACGGGCGCGCCATCGTCATGACGCTCTACCTGCTCTTCCTGCTCTTGCCGATCTACTGGCTGCTCAACATGAGCCTGAAGACCAACACCGAGATCCTCGGCAGCTTCACGCTCTGGCCGCGCAACCTGACCTTCGCCAACTACGCGACGATCCTCACCGATCCCAGCTGGTACTCGGGCTACATCAACTCGCTGATCTACGTGGTGATGAACACGGTGATCTCGCTCTCCGTGGCGCTGCCGGCGGCCTACGCCTTCTCGCGCTATCACTTCATGGGCGACAAGCACCTTTTCTTCTGGCTGCTGACCAACCGCATGGCGCCGCCGGCGGTGTTCGCCCTGCCGTTCTTTCAGCTCTACAGCTCGATCGGGCTCTTCGACACGCATATCGCCGTGGCGCTGGCGCATTGCCTGTTCAACGTGCCGCTGGCGGTCTGGATCCTCGAGGGCTTCATGCGCGGCGTGCCCAAGGAAATCGATGAGACCGCCTATATCGACGGCTATAGCTTTGGCGGCTTCTTCGTGAAGATCTTCATGCCGCTGATCTCGTCCGGCATCGGCGTCGCCGCATTCTTCTGCTTCATGTTCTCCTGGGTCGAGCTGCTGCTGTCGCGCACGCTGACCACGGTGGATGCAAAACCCATCGCCGCCACGATGACCCGCACCGTCTCGGCCTCGGGGCTCGACTGGGGCGTGCTCGCGGCGGCGGGTGTGCTGACCATCATCCCGGGGGCTCTCGTGATCTGGTTCGTCCGCAACTACATCGCCAAGGGCTTTGCCCTGGGCCGGGTCTGAGAGGAGATCGACATGGACTGGATGGCATGGACCTGGCCCACAGCGGCCTTCTTTCTGACCATCGCGGCGCTGCTGGTGATCTTCACCGTGCTGGCGATCCGCTTCCCCGAGACCCCGCAGCGCGGGATCCTCGGGATCGAGACCACGCGCGGGGACCGGCTTTTCATCACGCTGCTGGGCTCGGCCTTCATCAATCTCGCCTGGCTCGGCCTTGTCGGCCAGGCGCAGCCGGCGGCGCTTGTCGTCTGCCTGATCTACGCGGCGGCAGTGTTCCGCTGGGTCTGAGACCCGGCAGAGCGCCGGCCCGGGCTGGAGGTGCCCGGACCGCCGAAAGAGAATAAATGGTTCAATAAGGGAGGAAACCATGAACCTTAAGAGATCAACCGCCATGGCGCTTGCGCTCGGCCTGCTGAGCGGGCCGGCCTTCGCCGACATGGAGGCGGCCACGGCCTTCCTCGACGCGGAGATCGGCGATCTGTCGACCCTCTCGCGCGCCGACCAGGAAGCCGAGATGCGGTGGTACATCGACGCGGCCCAGCCGTTCCAGGGCATGGAGATCAAGGTGGTCTCGGAAACGATCACCACCCACGAGTACGAAAGCCAAGTGCTCGCCCCGGCCTTCGAAAAGATCACCGGCATCAAGATCACCCATGACCTCATCGGCGAGGGGGACGTGGTCGAGAAGCTGCAGACCCAGATGCAGTCGGGCGAGAACATCTACGACGCCTATGTCAACGACAGCGATCTCATCGGCACCCACTGGCGCTATCAGCAGGTGCGCAACCTGACCGACTGGATGGCGAACGAGGGCGCGGACGTCACCAGCCCGACGCTGGATCTGGACGATTTCATCGGCACCCAGTTCACCACTGCCCCCGACGGCAAGCTCTACCAGCTGCCCGACCAGCAGTTCGCCAACCTCTACTGGTTCCGCTACGACTGGTTCACCGATCCCGACATCATGGCCGAGTTCAAGGAAAAGTACGGCTACGAGCTGGGCGTTCCGGTCAACTGGTCGGCCTATGAGGACATCGCCGAGTTCTTCACCGGTCGCAATATCGACGGGCAGGACATCTTCGGCTCGATGGACTACGGCAAGAAGGACCCCTCGCTCGGCTGGCGCTACACCGACGCGTGGATGTCGATGGCCGGCATGGGCGACAAGGGCGAGCCGAACGGCCTGCCGGTCGACGAATGGGGCATCCGGGTGAACGACAAGTCGCAGCCCGTGGGCGCCTGCATGGCGCGCGGCGGCGCGGCCAACAGCCCGGCAGCGGTCTATGCCGTGGACAAGGCGATCGAGTGGCTCAACAAGTACTCGCCGCCCTCGGCCATGGGCATGACCTTCTCCGAGGCCGGCCCGGTCCCGGCGCAGGGCAACATCGCCCAGCAGATGTTCATGTACACCACCTTCGTTGCCTCGCTGGTCGAGCCCGGCCTGCCGGTGATGAACGAGGACGGCACGCCGAAGTGGCGCCTCGCCCCCTCGCCGCATGGCGTCTACTGGGAAGACGGGATGAAGGTCGGCTACCAGGACGTGGGCTCCTGGACGCTGATGAAGTCCACCCCCGAGGACCGCGCCAAGGCCGCCTGGCTCTACGCGCAGTTCGTCACCTCGAAAACCGTGGACGTGAAGAAGAGCCACGTTGGCCTCACCTTCATCCGCGAGAGCACCATCCAGGACGAGAGCTTCACCGACCGCGCGCCGAACCTCGGCGGTCTCGTGGAATTCTACCGCTCGCCTGACCGCGTGCGCTGGTCGCCCACCGGCACCAACGTGCCGGACTACCCCAAGCTCGCGCAGCTCTGGTGGCAGAACATCGGTGACGCCATGTCGGGTGCCAAGTCCGCGCAGGACGCGCTCGACAGCCTCTGCTCGGACATGGAAAAGGTCATGGAGCGCCTCGAGCGCGCCGGCATCCAGGGCGATCTGGGCCCGGTGATGAACGAGGAGAAGGACCCGCAGGAGTGGCTCGACACCGCAGGCTCGCCGAAGCCGAAAATCGAGAACGAGCGCGAGGAGCCGAAGACCGTCGCCTACGACGAGCTCGTCGCCTCCTGGAACTGAGCTAACTGCGCGGGGGCGGGCCATGGCCTGCCCCCGCTTTCTCGTCTCCGCCATGGCCAAGGGGGGCCATCGCCGATACGAGTCGGGCAAGACACTGATCCCGGACGCAAAACTCCGGGACGACGATCGCGCAGGCCGAGCCCCGCGCGTCCAAACGGGACTGACGACACACAGGAAGGCCGAAGACAGACATGACCCTCATCCTCGCCATCGACCAGGGCACCACCTCCTCGCGCGCGATCCTCTTTGATGACAAGCTGCAGGTCGTCGCCTCGGCGCAGGAGGAGTTTCCGCAGCACTTCCCGCAAAGCGGCTGGGTCGAGCACGATCCGCTCGACCTCTGGTCCACCACCGCTGCCACCTGCCGCGCCGTCGTGGAAAAGGCGGGCGTCGGCGCCGATGACATCGCCGCCATCGGCATCACCAACCAGCGCGAGACCACCGTGGTCTGGGACAAGACAACCGGCAAGCCGATCCACAACGCCATCGTCTGGCAGGACCGCCGCACCTCCGAGATGTGCCGGGGCCTGCGCGACGAGGGCTTCGAGGAAACGGTGACCGAAAAGACCGGCCTGCTGCTCGACCCCTATTTCTCGGCAACCAAGCTGGCGTGGATCCTCGACAACACCCCCGGCGCGCGCGAAAAGGCCGAGGCCGGCGAGCTGCTCTTCGGCACGGTCGACAGCTGGCTCGTCTGGAAGCTGACCGGCGGCGCGGTGCATGCCACCGACGCCACCAACGCCGCCCGCACCATGCTCTACAACATCCGCGAAGGCCGTTGGTCGGAAGCCATCTGCAAGCGCCTGAATATCCCGACCAACATGCTCCCCGAGGTGCGCGACTGCGACGCCAACTTCGGCGACTGCCGGGCTGATCTCTTCGGCCGCCCGATCCCCATCCTCGGCATCGCGGGCGACCAGCAGGCGGCGACCATCGGTCAGGCCTGCTTCACACCCGGCATGGTGAAATCCACCTATGGCACTGGCTGCTTTGCGCTGCTCAACACCGGCGAGACCCCCGTTGTCTCGCAGAACCGGCTGCTGACCACCATCGCCTACCGCATCGACGGCAAGACCACCTATGCGCTCGAAGGCTCGATCTTTGTCGCCGGCGCGGTGATCCAATGGCTGCGCGACGGGCTCAAGGTGATCCGCGACGCGGCGGAAAGCCAGCCGCTGGCCGAGGCCGCCGACGAGGCGCAGGAACTCGTTCTGGTCCCCGCCTTCACCGGTCTCGGCGCGCCCTATTGGAACGCCGACTGCCGGGGGGCCATCTACGGACTCACCCGCAACTCCGGCCCCGCCGAATTCGCCCGCGCCGCGCTGGAAAGCGTCGGCTACCAGACCCGCGACCTCATCGAGGCGATGAAGGCCGACTGGGGTGCCGAACATGGCGACGCCGAGATGGCGGCGCTGCGCGTGGATGGCGGGCTCAGTGCCTCGGACTGGGGGATGCAGTACCTGTCGGACATCCTCGACGCGCCGGTCGAGCGGCCCACGGTGCTCGAAACCACCGCCATGGGCGCGGCGTGGCTCGCCGGTCAGAAGGCCGGGATCATGCCGGGGATGGAGGAGTTTGCCGACGCCTGGGCCCGCGATGCGCGCTTCGAGCCGAAGATGGACCCCGCCGTGCGCGAGCGCAAATACGCGGCCTGGAAACGCGCGGTCGAGGCGACCATCGGTTTCGGCTCCCCAAACGGCTGAGCCGCGCCGGGCGAGATCAGAGGATCTCGCCCCCGTCGATCACCAGCGCCAGCCCGGTGACAAAGGCCGAGCGGTCCGAGGCGAGGTAGAGGATCCCCTCAGCGATTTCCTCGGTGCTGGCCCAGCGGCCCATCGGGATGGTGTCGGCGACATAGCTCTCGAGCGCCGCGCGCCCGCCCATCTGCTTCTCGAAACCGAGGTTGAAGGGCGTGTCCACGAACCCCGGGCAGAGCGCGTTGAAGCGGATCCTCTCGCGCGCGTAATCCACCGCCATCTGCTTCACCATGGCCACGGCGGCGTGCTTGGTGGTGGCGTAAGAGACCATGCCCCGGTCATACTGGCAGCCCGAGTTCGACGCGGTGATGATCACCGACCCGCCCCCCTGCGCCCGCATGTGCGGGATCACCGCCCGCGAGGCGACAAAATGCGCCCGCACGTTCAGCGCCCAGGCGGCATCCATCTGCGCCGGGGTGACCTCTTCGACCTTGCCCTCGATCTGGATGCCCGCGTGGCTGTGCAGCACGTCGAGCCTTCCGTGATCCTTTGCGACCCGCTCGATCAGCCCCTCGACCGCCGCATCGTCGCGCACATCAAGGCCCTGCGCCATGCCGCGACCGCCCGCGGCGTCGATCTCGGCCAGCGTCTCGGCGGCGAGATCCTCGCGCAGATCGGTCACCACCACATAGGCCCCCTCGCGGGCCATGGCCACGGCCCCGGCGCGGCCGATCCCGGATCCGGCGGCGGTCACCAGCGCGACACGGTCTTTCAGCATGGGTCTCTCCTGAAGTCTTGAGTTAGCGGCGCGCGTGCGCCTGAGAGCGCCGCAGCAGAAGCTGCGCGCTGATCAGCATGAGCAGCGAAGCAGCCATCACCATGGTGCCGATCGCGTTGATCTCGGGGGTGACGCCGCGGCGGATCGACGAGAAGACGTAGATCGGCAGCGTCGTCTCGGCGCCCGCGACGAAGAAGGCGATGATGAAATCGTCGAAGCTGAAGGTGAAGGCGAGCAGGAAACCCGCGAGGATCGCCGGCAGGATCTGCGGAAAGGTCACCTGCCAGAAGGTGCCCATGGGCGTGGCGCCAAGATCGCTCGACGCCTCGATCAGCGCCCCGTCCAGCGTCTCCATCCGCCCGCGCACCAGCAGCACCACCAGCGACATGGTGAAGAGACCATGCGCGCCGATCAGCGAGCCGGTGCCGAGCGAGAGCTTCCAGCCGGTCAGCGCCTCGAGCCAGGGGTTCACCAGATCGAAGACCGACACCAGCGCGATGAGGGTCGCGATGCCGATGACGATGCCGGGGATCATCACCGCAATCTGCACCAGCAGGTCAAAGACCTTGCGGGCGCGTCCGCGCATCCCGGTCAGCGCCAGCGCCGCCATGGTGCCCACCACCGTCGCCAGCACCGCCGACAGGAAGGCGACACGCACCGAGGTCCAGAGCGCCTCCATCACGAAGGGATTGTTCAGCGCGCGCCCGTACCATTGCAGCGAGAAGCCCTGCATCTGCGAGGCCGAGCGCCCCGCCGAGAAGGAGAACAGCGCGATGATGCCGATCGGCAGGTAGAGAAAGGCGTAGACCGCCCAGGCGTAAAGTCTCATGGGTGCCTCCGGAGGATTACATCAGGCCGACATCGTCGCGGCTGGCGCCGAAGCGCTTCACGAGGCGGGTGTAGATGCCGACGGTGATCAGCATGATGACCACCAACGCCACCGCCACCGCCGAGCCGAAGGCCCAGTTGCGCGATTGCAGAAAGAGATCGACCAGCGCATTGCCGACGAAGAAGACCTTGCCGCCGCCAAGGATCGCGGGGATCAGGAACTCGCCCATCAGCAGGATGAACACCAGCATCGAGCCGGTCAGCACGCCGGGCATCGACAGCGGCAGGGTGATCTGCAGGAAGGCGCGCCAAGGCGGCGTTCCAAGGTCGGCGGCGGCCTCCAAAAGCCGCTTGTCGAGCTTTTCGAGCGCCACGTAGATCGGGAAGACCATCAGCGGCAGGTAACCATAGACGATGCCCACCAGCACCGCGAAGGGCGTGTTGAGCAGCCGCACGTCATCGAGGCCGATGGTCTCGAGCAGCGCCGGGATACCCTTGCCGCCGAGCAGGAAGATCCACGCGTAGGAGCGGATGAGGATCGAGGTCCAGAACGGCACGATCACCAGCACCAGCAGCATGGTCTTCCACTTGGGGCTTACCTTCACCGCCAGAAAATAGGCCAGCGGATAGGCGATGAGCAGCGCCGCGATGGTGCCCACCGGCGCCAGCGTCAGCGTGTTGCGAAAGGCCGCGAAGCGCGCCGGAAGGTTGGCGTATTGCTCGAAGGTGAAGCCGGGCGCGTAGCCGCCGATGGCGCTGCGCTCGCCGAAGGAGAAGATCAGGACGACGGCCAGCGGCAGCAGCAGCATCGCCGCGTACCACAGCCCTGCCGGTGTCAGCAGCAGCGCCCGCGCCCGTGATTGGGTCATGGCCATCGTCCTGTCTCCGTCTTCTGTCTTACGCCGACTTGAAGCGCGCCATCAGCTCGGCGCGGTTCGGGTCGGTCAGGGTCACCGCCGCGCCGAACTCCAGCGGGCTGAGCGCTTCGGCAGCCGGGTAGATGATCGGATCGTTCAGCAGCTCTTCGGGGAGCAGCGCGTTGGTGCGGCTGTCGGCCACCGGGTAGCCGTGGGCGAGCGCCTCCTTGGCGTTCACCTCCGGCGACAGCAGGAAGTTGATCAGCGCGTAGGCGGCCTCCTTGTGCGGCGCGTCCTTGGGGATGGCGTAATAGTCCGACCAGATCTCGCCGCCCTCCTTGCCGAGCGCGAAGCCGATCTCGGGCATGTCGGTGTTCATCTGCTTGCCGTCACCGGTCCAGCACATGGTCAGCCAGGCATCGCCGTTGCGCATCGCCGGCTGGTAGTCGGACGAGATCGCGTAGAGGTGCGGCTTGACGTCGATCAGCAGCTTCTCGGCCTGAGCCAGTTCCTCGGGGTCTACCGAGTTGAACGAGAAGCCGTGGTAGCACAGTGCATTGCCGATGGTGGTGAGCTGATAGTCATGCACCATCACGCGGCCGTCCCACTTGTCGCGCGCCCCGTCGAAGAAGGCCTTCCAGCTGTCCACAACGCCGCCGGTCTTGTCGGAGTTGAAGGCGATGCCGGTGGTGCCCCAGTTCTTCGGCACGCCGTAGACCACGCCGTCGATGGTGCCCGCGTCCGAGAAGCGCTTCTCAAAAGCCGCCGCGTCGAAGTTCGGGATCTTGCTCAGGTCGAGCGGCTCGATCAGGTCGGCCTCGACATAGGTCGGGATGGCGTAGTTGGTGGGCACGAAGACGTCCCAGCCCGAGCCGCCGGCTTGGATCTTCGCCAGCATTTCCTCGTTCGAGCCGAAGACGTTGACCTGCGTATAGGCGCCGGTCTCGTCGGTGAAGGCATCGAAGTTGGCCGGATCGTGGTAGTTCGGCCAGGTCGCCAGCACCACGCGGTCGCCGATGTCCTGGGCACGGGCGCGGGTTGGCAGCAGGCCCGGCATGGCGCCGCCCATCACCGCCGCAGCGGTGCCGAGGCCGGTCACCCCGAGGAAGTGGCGACGGGTCACGGAGCCTTTCTGGAAGCGCCGCAGCTCTTCCATGAACGCCTTGCGCGAGATCGGCGTGTTGTCGTCTTTCATTTCGATTTTCCCTTGTTGGACTTTGACTTATGTGGATGTCTTCAGTCGTCGGCGGCGAGAACGAGACCCGTTCCCTCCGGCCAGAGCACGTGGACAGAGGCGCCCACGTCATGTCCGCCCAGGGCTCTTTCGGCCTGTCGCGGGATATTCACCTGAAGCGGTCCGATTCCTTCGGCCGTCAGCAGGTATTCGGAGTGGCTTCCCAGGAAGGTTCGGTGGGTGATGCGCGCGGGGACAGCCGCTGTCCCCGCGGGGACAGCACTTTCGCGCAGCGCGAGAGCCAGCGCTTCGGGGCGCACGGCGATCTCGGCCGAGGTGCGCGCGTCGCCGGGCTCGTCGCGCAGCACCACCTTGACGCCGTTGCCCAGAACCGCCTGCGCCATGCCGCCCTGACGGCCGGTGATCTGCCCCGAGACGATGTTGGCCTTACCGACGAAATCGGCGACGTAGCGGCTGCGCGGGCGGTCGTAGAGCTCCTGCGGGGTGCCCACCTGCGCGATCCGGCCCTTGCCCATGATGCAGATGCGGTCGGACATCGCGAGCGCCTCCTCCTGATCGTGGGTGACCAGCACGAAGGTGATCCCGAGGCTGCGCTGCAATTCCAAGAGCTCGCGCTGCATCTCGCCGCGCAGCTTGGCGTCAAGCGCGGCCATGGGTTCGTCGAGCAGCAGGATCTGCGGCTCGTTGACGATGGCCCGCGCCAGTGCCACGCGCTGCTGCTGGCCGCCCGACATCTCCCAGATCCGGCGCGGGCCGAAATCGGTCAGCCGCACCGTGGCGAGCGCCTTGGCGACCTTGATCTCGATCTCGCGCTTCGGCAGGCGCGGGCGGCGCTGGCGCAGCCCGTAGCCGACGTTCTGCGCCACGGTCATATGCGGAAAGAGCGCGTAGTGCTGGAAGACCATGTTGACCGGGCGCTTGTGCGCAGGAACCGCCGAGACATCGCGCCCATCGATCAGCACCTCGCCCTCGGTCGGGCTTTCGAAGCCCGCCAGCATGCGCAGCGCCGTCGTCTTGCCGCAGCCCGAGGGACCAAGGAACGACAGGAACTCGCCGCGCCGGATGCGCAGATCGATGCGGTCGGCAGCCAGTACCTCGCCGAAGCGCTTGGTCGCGCCGACGAATTCCGCCACGGCCTCCGGCGCGCGGACGTGAGTGGTGGTGGCGTCGGTCATGTGCGGTTCCTGAATCATCGTGCTCCCCGGCCCGGCTTATCCCCTCTTGCCCGGCATGGCTGTTTCCCCTTGCGCCGAGCGGCATATGCCGTAATTTTCAAAAAAGGTACAAAAACGGTAAATGGTTGTATATACCACAAAGGGCATAGATGGCTGGGAAATTTGACGTAGAAGGCTGGGTCGCGGCGAGTACAGAGGTCGTCTCTGCCATTGGCACCCCGCGCTTTCCGAAGGCGCTGACCGCGGCGATGCGCGCTGTCGTGCCCTTCGAGTTCACCGTCACCTTCGCCTATTATAAGGACCGCCGACCTATTGATATCTATGACGATTTTCCCAGCGCCAAGCGGCGGGTCATGGTCGATGACTACCAGGAAGGCCCCTATCTTCTGGACCCGTTCTACCTCCACTCCGCCGCTCCCACGACGTCCCGGCTGGTGCGCCTGCGCGAGCTTGCGCCCGACCGCTTCTACCAAGCCGAATACTTCCGGAACTACTATGTGCAGACCGGGCTTGCCGAAGAAATAGGCTTTATCGTTGACGTTGGTGACGATGTAAGCGTCGTGATATCGGCGATGCGCGAGCTGAAGGCGTTTTCGGCGCGGGAATTCCGCGACTTCCAGACGATCTTTCCCTTCGTCGAAGCCTGCGCGAAGCGCCATTGGGCGGGGCTGATCGAGGACTTCGCTGGGCAGCCGAGCAGCGAGGGGCCGCGCCTGCCCAAGCTGATCGACGATGCCTTCCAGAGTTTCGGGCGCAACCTGCTGACCCCGCGCGAGGCGGAGATCGTCGAATACACGCTCAAGGGCCATTCCGCCGAGGCCACCGGCCACGCGCTGGGGATCGCCCCCGGCACGGTGCGCATCCACCGGCGCAATATCTACGGCAAGCTGGGGGTAAGCTCGCAGGGCGAGCTTTTCTCGCAGTTCATGGCCTCGCTCGAGGACCTCTGAAGGGGGACGCGAGGTCGCGCGCTGCGGGATGGCGTGTAGTCCGGCGGTCCGGGGGAAGGCGCCCTGCCCCTCGTGGCCCTGCCGCGGTCTCCCGTGCGGAAACCTCAGGCCGTTCGGGCCAACGCCTGTTGCGAGGGCGGCCCGGACTTGCCGCGCACCACCAGTGCCCCGAGGGCCAAAAGCAGTGCGAGGTTCACCAGCCCGGCCATCGCGGCCACGCCGAAGGTCAGATCGTAGCTGCCGGTGCGGTCGAAGAACAGACCCCCGAGCCATCCGCCCAGCCCGTGACCGCCCCAGGCGAAGGCGATGACGATGCCGCTTGCGCTGGCGCGGAACCGGGCCGGGATCAGCGCGCGGAGGGTGGTCAGCACCCCGGTCATCACCCCGGCATAGCCGAAGCCGTAGATGGGCGCGAAAAGGTAGAAGAGCCCGATGTCGTCGATCTGGATAAAAAGATAGACCAGCGCCGTCTGCCAAACGCTTGCCGCCAGATAGGCCGGCAGCGCGCCGATCATGTCTGCAAGCTTGCCGAAGGCGACACGGCCGGCGATGGCGGTCAGCATCATGACGAAAAGCACGCCCCCGGCTTCGGGGCCGGTCGCGCCGCAAAGCTCGACCAGCGGCGCGAGATGCATCAGCGGCACCGACATCAATGCGCAGCAGAAGATGACAGCAAGGCTCATCAGCACCACCACCACAGCGGGGTGGACGGCGGGCGCGTCTTTCTCGGCCTGAGCGCCGGCACCTTCCGAGGCGCTCGGCGCGCGGGCCAGCAGGGCAAGCGGCACCATGATGGCGAGCGAGGCGAGGCCGATGGCGACGAAGGCACCGCGCCAGCCGAAGGCGTCGATCAGCATGGCGTTGGCGAGCGGGATGCCGCCCTGCCCCATGGCCTGCCCGGCCGAGACGATGCCGATCGCCAGCCCCGCACCGGTTCGGAACCAGCTGCCGACAAGGGCGAAGAGCGGCGCGAACAGCGCCCCGCCGCCAAGCGCGCCCGCCACGAAAAAGAGCGCATAGAGCTGCCAGAGCGTGCTGGCAAAACCCGCCGCGGTCACGCAGAGCCCGGTGACGATGGTCCCGGCCAGCACCACCTTGCGAGTCTCGATCCGGTCGGCCAGCCAGCCCATCGCGATGCCACCGATGGCAAGACCGATCAGCCCCGCCGAGTTGATCAGGGCGATGTCGCCGCGGCTCCAGCCTTCGCTCTGCTCGAGCGGGGTGAAGAAGGCCGAGAGCCCATTGACGAGCTGCCCCATGGCCACCGCCAGCACCACCGAGGCGGCGCCCACGATGACCCAGCGGTAGCGGCCCGGCTGCGCGGGGGTGTCCTTGCAGATCTCTTGCATCGTTTCGCCTCCTCAGGCGGTGGCCGGCGTGCGCGGGTGCAGCCAGGCAGGCAAGAAGCCATAGGCATAGCCGATGCCCTCGGTATGCACCTCTCGGCCCTCGGTGGCCAGCATCTGTTGCAGCGCACCGCTGTTGAAGGCATCGAAGGTCTCGGTGGCGCCTCCGACGTGCCTGCCGCCGATGAAGATCTGCGGAATGGTCACCGCGCCGGTCTTCTCGGCCAGCGCCCGGCGCAGCGCGCCGCCGCGATCGCCCTCGCGGTAGGCCGCCCCGTCGAGATCCACGGAGAGGTATTCGATCCCCGCCGCGGCGAAGAGCTTGCGCACCGACCAGCAGAACTCGCACCACTCCAGCGCGAAAAAAACCACCGGCTGCGCCGGGTCCGAGATCAGCGCCTCCAGCTCGGCCTTGGCCTTTCCGCTCGCCGCCACCGGCGCGGATTGCGGCGCCGGGGTGCTGGCGCCCGCGTCGAAGCGGAAGCGCGGGGTGGAGGCGGCGATGTCCAGCTCCTGCGCATTCATCACCTCCTCGATCTCGGCAAAGAGCGGGGTCGAGAGGTACCGCTCGCCGGTGTCGGGCAGCATGGCGAGGATGCGCGCGCCCTTCGGCGCGTGCCGTGCCACCTCGAGCGCGGCGGCAAAAGTCGCGCCGCCCGAGGTGCCGCAGAGGATGCCCTCGTGGCGCGCGAGCTCCTGCGCGCACCTCATCGCGTCGGCGCCGGCGACCGGCTGCAGCGCGTCGATCCATTCCTCGCGCAGCACGTCATCGACCAGCTTCGGCACGAAGTCCGGCGACCAGCCCTGCATCAGGTGCGGGCGAAACGCGGGATGGCTGGCGGCGGGCGAGCCGTCAGCGTTGTAGGGCTGGCACCACCCCGAGGCGAGCAGCGCGGAATTGTCCGGCTCGGCGGCGACGATCCGCGTGCCGGGGCTTTCGGCCTTCAGCCGCCGCGCCACGCCCTTGAGCGTGCCGCCGGTTCCGAAACCGCTCACCCAATAGTCGAGCGGCGCGTCTTCGAAGCAATCGAGGATTTCCTGCGCCGTGGTGCGCGAGTGGAAGTCAGGCCCGGCCTCGTTCTCGAACTGCCGGGCAAGGAACCAGCCGTGCTTCTCGGCCAACTCGCGCGCCTTGGCGATCATGCCGGAGCCCTTTTCCGAGGCCGGGGTCAGGATGACCTTGGCGCCAAGAAAGCGCATCAGCTTGCGGCGCTCGATGCTGAAGCTCTCGGCCATGGTGACCACCAGCGGGTAGCCCTTGGCGGCGCAGACCATGGCAAGGCCGATGCCGGTATTTCCACTCGTCGCCTCGACGACCGTCTGGCCGGGCCCGAGCGAGCCGTCGCGTTCCGCGGCCTCGATGATGCCCAGGGCCAGCCGGTCCTTGACCGAGCCCATTGGATTGAAGGCCTCGAGTTTGACGTAAAGCTCGACGCCCTCGGGCGCGAGCTTTCTGATGCGGACGATGGGCGTACGGCCGACAGTCTGCAGGATGTTCTGGAAAGCTCTGGTCATGAGAAAATCCCTTTGTGTAGAGCGCTCAGAGAAGCGGGAGAAGGCAATGGACGAAGACCCCGAGAGCCGAGGCCAGCGCCCCGGCGACAAGGCGCCTGCGCGGCCCCGCCGCCGTCAGTGCGGCGGGCGAAATCGAGGGAGCGGGCGCAGCGGGCATGGCGATCACCTCAGGCACGCGCGCGCCGGGTGGCCGTCTCGGCTCCGGCCATCATCGTTCCGGCCACGGCCCCGTAGGCGGTGAGCCATGCGTCACGGACCTCGGGCGTGAAGGCCCCCTGCATCTGCGCTTCCATGGTCTCGATCAGCGCGCCGCCGACGGTGGTGTAGTCGCGGGTCTTCACACCGTAGCCCAAGTGGCGGGCGCCAAGCTCCGCGAGCGGGCCGAGCACGGGCGAAAGATCGTCGGCATGGCGCACGACGAGCGCGATCGCCGTGATCAGCTTTCGGCGCTGCGCGGGCAGATCGGTGCTGGCAAAGAGGGGCCTGAGGTCCGGATCGCGGCGGAACAGGCGGTGGTAGAAGCCCGATGCGAAGCCGTCAGCGTCGCTGGCCAGCACCTGCCAGCTGAGGCGGATGTCGGTGATGTGCTGCGGGGTCAGGGTCATGGCGCTCTCCATTGTGTCGGATGATGCAGCCAGTCTGTCCGGTCGGTGTTTCGCGCGCGTGTCCGGAAGGCGGCGCGCGTGTTTCAATTCTGTCAGCCCGGATCGTAGATGTACCCTACGCCGCGCACCGTGCGGATCACCTCGGGCTTCGCCGGGTTGACCTCGATCTTCTTGCGAAGGCGCGAAATGCGGATGTCGATCGACCGGTCAAAGGGATCCCACGACCGGTCGTGCGCCCCTTCGAGGATCTGGTCACGATTGAGCACGCGCCCCCGATTGCGGGCGAAGAGCTTGAGAAGGTTGAATTCCATCGCGGTGAGCGGCAGCTCGATGCCCGCCTCGTCGAAGAGCTTCGCCGCGTCGAGGTCGAGCCAGGTCTTGCCGAACCGGAAGCGGGTGCGTGCGCGCGGCGCCGCCTCGGGGGCCGTGGTCTGGCGGCGCAGCACCGCCTTGATCCGCGAGGCAAGCTCGCGCAGGTCCACGGGTTTGGCAAGGTAATCATCTGCCCCCATCTCGAGGCCGACCACGCGGTCGATCACCTCGCCGGCGGCGGTCAGCATGATGACCATGGGCGCCTCGGGCCCCTGCAGGCTGCGCAGCACGGAAAGCCCGTCCTCGCCGGGCATGTTGATGTCGAGAAGGATGAGATCGGGCCGCTCCTGCGCCAGCTTCTCGCGCAGCTCCGCGGCGCCGCCCGCCAGCGTCGTGCGGTAGCCGCGCTTGCCGAGGTATTCGCCAACCATCTCGCGCAGGTCCTGCTCGTCGTCGCAGATGAGCACGTGATCACTCATGCGCCGCCCTCCAGCATGGCGCGGGCGAGGCGGCGGAGCTCTTCGGGGGAAATGGGCTTTTCGAGGAAGGGCCGACCGGCACCGTCAAGGAAGCCGCGCGCCTGCGGGCTCATCGTGTCGCCGGTGACAAAGCCCATGCGGCGGGCCATCGCAGGGCGGTCGCGCAGGAGCCGCTCGTAAAAGCCGCGACCGCCAAGCCCGGGCATGTTGAGATCTGTGAGGATCAGCGCGAAGTCCTGCGCCGTCAGCAGCGCGAGCGCCGCCTCGGCCGAGTTCGCCACGGTCACCTCGAAGCCGTCGCGCAGGAGGATCTCGCGGATGAGGTCCGACACATCCTCCTCGTCGTCGACCACAAGCACCGCGCCGCGCCCGGCAGGCTTTTCTGACGGCGCCCTGCCGGGGGCAGGCGCGGAGTCCACCTCGGTGGTTGGCAGGCGCACCACCAGTGTGGCGCCCGGCCCGCCCTCGGCGAGGGCGATGGTGCCGGAATGGGCGGTGACGATGCGGTGGCAGAGCGCCAGCCCGATGCCGGTGCCCGCACCGACGGGCTTGGTGGTGAAGAGCGGGTCGAAGATGCGGCTGCGAATGTGCTTGGGGATGCCCGGACCGTCGTCGGCGACACGAAGCTCGACCAGCTGCGCCTCGGGGTGGTGGGTCAGCGAAACGTCGATCCGGCCTCCGGTGCCGCTTTCGGCGATGGCCTGATCGGCATTGGTCACGAGGTTGATGACCACCTGCGCGATCTGATGGGCGTCGCCGCGCACCGGCGGCAGGTCGGCGGCAATGTCCAGAGAGACCTCAGCCGCCAGCCCCTCGGCGCTCTGCGAGAGCGCCCCCACGGCGGTCTCGACGGTCTCGGCGATGTCCATGGGCACCAGCCGCGCCGGCTGCTGGCGGGCCATGGCGAGAAAGGACTTCACGATCCGGGCGCAGCGTTCGGCGGCATCCGAGATCTTTTCGACCCGGCGCAGCACCTCGTCAGAGATTTCCTCGTCGCGCAGCATCAGCGCATGACCAACCACCACCGAGAGCGGGTTGTTCAGCTCATGCGCCACACCGGCCAGAAGCTCGCCGAGGGCCGACATTTTCTCGGCCTGGAAAATCTGCTCGCGCTGCGCGGCAAGGCGGCGGCGCAGGTCCACCTCCTTTGAGACATCGACGGTGGACGAGACCAGCACATCCTCGCCCCGGTACTGGATCAGCCGTGCCGACACGAGGCTCGGAAAGCGCCGCCCGTCGGCACGGATGCCGGTGACCGGCATGTCGTCAACCCGCCCGTCGGGCAGCACGGCGGTGATGAAATCGGCTCGCTCGGCGCGCGAGGCGAAATGCGCGTGGGTGTGCTCGGCGCTGCCAAGAAGCTCGGTGGCGGCGGGTGAGCGATAGATCACCTCGCCGTCGCCGACGCGGGACATGATGATATTGGCCGGGCAGCTTTCCAGCACCTTGCGCACAAGCTGGTCGGCGGCGCGCTCGGTCTCCTCGAAGGCGCGGCGCTCGGTGATGTCGGTCTGCACCAGCACGAAGCCACCCGCCGCGGTGCTGCGCAGCAGGATTTCGGTGACGCGGTCGCCGGCCTCGATCTCGAGCGGGGTGACCATCCAATCGCCGCCCGCGAGCCGCGCTTCCATGAAGCTGAGCCGCTCGGCGTCCGACGCGCTCAGACCTCCCCGCAGGACCCATTCACGCAGCAGGAGCGACCAGCCCAGCCCTTCGGCCAGAAGGTTCGCCACCGACGGGTTCATCTCGGCAAAGCCGCGGTTGAAGCGCAGCAACCCTGCATTCTCGTCGAAGATCGCGAGACCCTCGGACAGCGCATCGATCACCTCGGCCAGCATGTCGGCGGGACGCCGCGCCGCGCCCTCCGCCGGTTCCGGCACCGAAGGGTCGAAGCGCACCGCCATCTCAGCGCTCCTGCGGCGCGCGCATCTCGGCGGCGATGCGGAAAACCGTCTCTTCGCTGCCGTCCGAGCGCGTGATGCTGCCCGCCTCGGCGGCGGTGAACGCATCACCGAGCCGCTCGACCACCGCGCGGTTGCCGGAAATGGTCATCGGCTCAGCCTTGTAGCGCAGCTGTCCGGCGGTGATCACCGCCGGTCCGAAGACGTCGTAGATGTATTTCTGCACGCCGACCACCGAGCCGACCACCGCCCCCGCGGCGATGCCGACGCGGCATGACCATTGGATCGGGTGACTGCCGTTGCGCTGGTTCAGGTATCGCATGAAGCGGATGGCGGCATTGGCAGCGGCCTGCGCGTGGTCCTCGGTGGGATCGGGCAAGCCGGCGACGCCGATGTAGAGATCCCCCACCGCCCGGATCCGCGCGCAGCCGAACTGCTCGCCGATGCGGTCGAAGGCGGTGTAGATGTCGTTGAGCTCCGAGACGATCACCCCCGGCTCATGCGCGCTGACCATCTCGGAAAAGCCGACGAAGTCGATGCAGACCACCGAGACCGGATCGTAGAGCCGCGGGGTGACGATGCCGAAGGTCTTGTATTCCTCGTAGACCGAGCGCGGCATCATGTTGAGCAGCAGCTTCTCGACCTGCTCCTTCTCGCGCTTGATCTCGCGGGTGTTGCGCTCGACCATCATGGAGTAGCTGTCGATCATCGACTCCAGCTCCTTGATGCGCGAGATGTTCTGGCACACCAGCACCGCGATCGGCTCGTCCTCGTCGAGCGCGCGGTTGAAATCCATCGCCACGGTCATCGTGCGGCGGCGCAGCCGAAAGGTCGTCTCGGTGGTGTAGCGCCCCTCGGCGGCGAGCTCGGCACGCAGCGCCTCGGTGTCGAAATCCTGGAACTGCTCGAGCAGCTTCGAACCCACCTCGATTTCGCCGAACCAGCCGCGGAAGGTGTCGTTGCAGAAGCGCAGGCGCAGGCTCTGCAGATCGAGCAGCGCCACCCCGACCCCGATCGCCCTCAGCAGCTGCTCGTTGATCGCGGCGATGGTCATGGCGCTACTCCGTCACCAGGTCGCGCCGCGCCTCGAAGGCGGCAAGGATCGCAGCCTGATCCTCGGGGGCGACGCCGTGATCCGCGAGCGTCGCGCGCAGCAAGCTTTGCAGCTTGTCGAAATGCCGCTGATGAATCTCGAGGTGGGCGTGCATCTTGCGGATCTGGTCATCGGTATAGGAGGCCGGGCCGCCCATCAGCGACGAGACGAACTTGGTCTGGTGATCGACGATGCGGGCCATGTCGATCTCGTCGAAGAACGGGCCGACGTCATCGTCGTCGAGCAGCCGGTCGTAGAGGTCGAGGACGATCTTGCTGACGACGGAAAAGCCGCCGTACTTGTCGAACAGGGACTTCTCCATGGCCATCTCCCCCGGAGCGCGCGGCTTTTCGCTATAGAAATCTGCTGATCTGAAATGTCCTACAAACATGCGGGATCTTGCACCTCTGTGGCAAGGTTTTCGTCCGGCGGGGAACCCCCAGCCTCAGCGCCCCCCGTTTCAGCCGCGTGTCTTGGCGGGGACGGATTTGTTTCGAGTGTTTCAGCGCAGCGGCGATCGGGCCGAGAGGTGCACTGCGCGGAAGGGATGGCCTCACTGGGCCATCCCCGCTGCTCAGGCGACGCGCCGCACCTCGTCGCGCTCCCCGGCAATCCATGCCTGGTTCGCCTTCATCGCGCGGTTCAGCTGCTTGTGCAGATCGGCCAGTTCATCCAGCCTCCAGTCGAGGCTGGCGATACGGTCGGAAAGCTCGAAGATCGGCAACGAGAGCTGATCCCGCCGGGCCTCGTAGCTGCCCAGGGTGCCCGATTTCACGGCCTCCGCCAGCAGCTCGGAATCCCGGAAGGCGTCGGTGATGCCATGGGCGGTGATCGGGTCGCGGAACCAGCTGGCGTCGCCCACCAGAGCCCAGCCCGGGCCAGCGCAGCGGCGCATGTAGCCCTTGAGCCCCGCGAAGATCACCCGCGCCTCGGCGGGCTCGGCCCCGGCCATGTCCTCGGCCATCCGCGGCATGTGGCGCGCCGCAAGCGCCTGCACCGGAGCGCTGCGCAGCGCGGCGTGGGAGTCTTCCGGGAGCGCGACGAAGGCACAGCTTCCGCCGTCATTGGTCGGGATAATCCCGCCCGCGGCGCCGTTGGTGAAATGCCAGCGGAAGCCACGGTTGGGCAGTCCCGAGAAATATTGGTAGGCGCAGGCCACCGTATGGCGCGCCTGCCGCGTGACCTCGGCCCCCGCGAGCCGCGCCACGCGCGAACGCTTGCCGTCGGCACCGATGACCAGCCCGGCCGAGACCTCGCGCGGGGTGCCATCGGCCAGGGCCAGCCGCGCGCCGGTGACCCGGCCTTGCGGGTCATGGATCAGCGCCGCGCAGCGCGTCTCATAGCGCAGCTCCGCGCCCGCCTCGGCAGCGGCCTCGGCCAGCATACGGTCGAGCAGGTGGCGGCGCGGCGCCATCAGGGTCTTGACGCCGTGCTCGGGGCGGAGCGCGATGTCGAAGGTCTCGGCGCCATAGATGAAACTCGTGCGCGCGATCTGCGGGGTTCCCGCCGCGCGGAGTGGTTCGGCGAGACCCCAGCGCTCCAGCAACATGACCGCCCCGCGCATCAGCGCATGGGTGGACATTGTGTCGGTGCCGGCACGGGCACCGTCGATCAGCAGGACCCGGGCGCCGCTCCGCGCGAGCTGCAGGGCCGTGGCCGCGCCAGCGCAGCGGGCGCCCACGATGAGGACGTCGTAAGTTGCTGTGGTCATGTGGATATTCCTTTTGTCAGGCGGCAAGTTGACTGCCCCGGCACAAGCCGGCGGCGATGATCGGGGCGAGGTCTTCGGCATCGCGTCCAACCCCATGGATGAAGGCCGAGGCCCGGTGGCGGAGGAACGGCAGTCCGAGGGCGTAGAGCCCGGGCACGGCGGCGATCCCTCGGTCGGTGTCCAGCTCGCCCGCGGCGTTCAGCACCGGCAGGTGCAGCCACGGGTAGCTGCGGCGGAAACCGGTCGCCCAGACGACCGTGCGGATGCCCTGCGCCGAGAGGTCGAGACTCTGTGGCCCGGCGCGCGGGAGATCGGGCGCCCGCCAGGCTTCCGGATCGGCGGGCAACAGGCTCCCGGTCGCGACGAGATGGGTCTCGAGCTGGGTCAGCAGCTTGCGCCGCCGCCGCTCGCCCGCGTCGATCTCGGCTCCGAGGTCAGGGTCGAACTGCAGCACGGATCCCTCCGCCCGCAGCGCCCGCCCCACCAGCCGCACGCCCATGGCCCGCAGGTGGTCGAGACCGAGTGCCCCGCCACCGCCGGAACCGGTGAGCTGCAGCGAGGGCAGCGCCATCAGATGGGCAGGGTCGGCTTCCTCGGGACGCGAGGCACCGAGAAAGCCACTCTGCGAGAGCAGCTCGAAGAGCTCGCGACCCCGGTACCGGCGCGGCGCGCGGACATGGCGGCCCACCGCCAGCGTCACCGGGCGCCCGGAGGCTTGAATCTCGGCGGCCAGTTGCACCCCGGTGGCCGAGGCACCGACGACCAGCACGCCGCCCTCGGGCAGAGCCTCGGCGCCTCGGTAGCGCGTCGGCACGACCTGGGTGATCTCCTGCGGCAAGCCCTCGGCCCAGACCGGGACCGCCGGCAGGTCGCAGGCGCCGGTGGCGATGACCACCGCCCGGGAGAACCACGGCCGCCCACCCGCGACAATCCGGAAGCGGCCGTTCTCGCGCGTCACCGACTGCACCTCGCAGCCCGTGACCACCGGGGCCGAGATCGCCGCGCGGTAGCTCTCGAGGCGGGCGGCAAACGCGGCGGCGGACATGAAGCCCTCGGGGGCATCCTCGGACCAGGGACCCGGCAGGCGGTTCATCCAGTTGGGTGTCAGCAGGTGCAGCCCCGGCCAACGCTCGGAATGCCAGCGTTCGCCAACCCGTCCGCGCTCGAGCAAGATGTGGTCGATACCGCGGCGCGACAGGGACCAGCTGAGGGCGAGACCGGCCTGGCCGGCGCCGAGGATCAGGACGTTGGTGGCAGTGCTCATCGGGTTTCTCCGTTGCGGTTTTCCGAAGACTGCCCGCCCCGCGTTTCGCCCATGCCTCGCGAAAGGGGGTTCGACGTTTCGACTGTTTCAGCGCGCGCTGCCCCGCCGCAAAGCAAAGGCCCGCAGCGCAGAGCGGCGGGCCGTCAGGGAGGATTGAGGGAGGCGAGGAAGGGGGCTCTGCAGGGCTCAGGCAGCCATCGGCATCGAACTCTCCTTCGACGGGATCATCGGCGCGTGGGCGAGCAGGCAACTCCGGTCCCACCAAGTGCGGAAGTCGTCGATGGTGTCGCGCAGGGCGACGTGGTCGAAGCCGGAGCCGTAACCGGGCTTGGCGGCGGGGGCGTTGAATCGGGGCATGGGTCGCTCCATTAGAGGCAGGGTTGAAAGCGCTGGCCCGCGCCCCGGATGGCGCGGGCGGTCTGTCACAGGGGCGTCACGGGGGCGTCGCGAGGGCTCAGGCGGCCATCTCGACCGAGACCGGCACACCGTTGCTCAGCACGTCAAAGACTGCGGAGCGGGCGACCGACTGCTCGACGATCTCGCGCAGTGTCTCCTGCGGAGCATCGCCGCGGATGGAGACCGCCATGCGGACGCCGGTGAAGCCGTTGCGGGCGGACTTGTCGAGGCCGAGGATGCCGTTGAGGTTGATGTCGCCCTCGATCTTCGTCTCGACTGCGTGCAGCTTCACCTGGCGGATCGAGGCGATATTGCCGATGCCCGCGGTGATGCAGGAAGCCAGCGCGGCAAGCAGCAGTTCGACCGGGGTCACGCCGTTGTCGGCCCCGCAGAGCACCTGCGGGTGATCGCATTCGACGGCGTAGTCACGGCGATGCTGCATATCCTGCATGGCGCCGTGAAATCCGGTGAAGGCAGTGCGGCTGTGGGTCCCCGAGAGCCACTCTCCGTCGGCGCGGAACGTGAACTTTGCAATCTCGGGGGTCTCGCCGACCACGCCGAGCGTGGCCAGGAATGTGGGAACGTCGACGCCGTTCATGGCGGTCTTCGCGGGCTTCTCGAGGGTCTGGGTGGTCATGTCTGAACTCCTGTCCATTTGGGGTCTGGTGAACTCGTTGGGCGCTGAGCCCTTCCGATGGACAGAAGTTCTGACGGCCGCGCGTTTCAGGCCGATTGCGCGGGCTGTTTCATTCGTTTCACGCCGCAAACATCGCGCCGATCAGGTTGCGGAGGCCTGCGCCGGCCGGACGCAGAGCAGCTGACCTGAAGCGGGCTCGCCCCGGGCCTCGCGATGACCGCCCGCCGGGGGGTGACGATTGGCCGGATGCCCGAAGACACGCTGCGGATGCGTAAGGTCACTGTCTGCGCCCTCCTGGCGCCCGGCCCTTCCCGCGCGGGACCCGCCGCGCTAGACCTGCCGCGACACGATCCGACCAGGGAAGGATGACCCCGATGAAAGGCTATTGGCTGGTGCTCGGCACCGACGTGACCGACGCCGACGCGCAGGCGGACTACGGGCGCCTCTGGGCGTCCATCGCGGCAAGATACGGCGCCAGGGTGCGCCGCGGCGACGACGCGCCCGCGCTGGTCGAGGCCGGGGACAAATCGCGCATCCTGCTGGTGGAGTTCGAGAGCCTCGCCCTGGCCAAGGCCTGCTACGACGACCCCGAGTACCAGGCTGCACGCGCCTTCGCCCTGAGGGCGGCGACGCGCGAGCTGGTGGTCTTCGCAGGTGATCTGGGCTGACAGGGCCTTCTGAACGCAGTCCGCACGCGGGTACCGGAAATGGGGTCCACGTGCGTTCCTATGAGCCCCCCGCCATCGGGCCGGACGCACCTAGAGCGACGCAGTCAGTCTTATGCGAGGATAAATCTCCCCGAAAGAATGAGCGCCAGGTGACCGCGAGCCCGTGCCCCCGCCACCATGGCCACACGCCGTTCCGGCAGGAAGGCTCGGAGCGCATCAATGGCGCTCTGAAGCATGGAAGGGTCGAGGCCGCCAGAGACGACCTCGACAAGCTCTTCGCCGTGACCTTCCGAGGCTCAGAGTTTCCAGATACGCGCCGCGTTCCCGGCATAGAGCGCGGCACGCTCCTCGGCGCTGCAGCCGGCAAAGATCGCGCGGGTGGCCGCCACCCAGGTGGAGAGCCCGCCGCCCAGCGTGTTCACCGGCCAGTCGCCGCCCCAGCAGAGGCGCTCGGGACCGAAGGTCTCGGCGGTGTAGCTGACCCAGCGGGCAAGTTCGTCCAGCGTCCAGCCCGCGCCGCCATAGGCGACGACACCCGAGATCTTGGCCGACACGTTGGCTCGTTTGGCGATCTCGGCGAGATCGCGCGCCCAGGTGTCCCATTGTCCGCCCGCGATATCCGGCACGCCGCAATGGTCGAGCACGAAGCGGGTGTTGGGCGCGGCGTCCACCAGCTCGATCGCCAGTGGCAGTTGCCGTGCGAGCACGCAGAGATCGAAGGGCAGATCGGGACCAGAGAGCAGGCGGAGGTTCTGCCGGAAGAGCTCGCCCTGCGAGACATCGTCGGGCACCACGTGCAGCACGCGGCGGAAGCCGACAACCAGCGCACGCGCGGCCGAGCGTTCGAGGTAAGCCGGGAAGTCCGGCGCCTCGGGACGGCACGCTGCAATCGCGCCGCGGATCGGGAAGGTGCCGCTGGCGGCGAGCTCTCCGATCCAGGCGGTCTCGTCTTCGAGGCGCGCGTCGGCGACATCCACCTCCATGTGGATCGCGCCGCCGATTCCGATGCGCCGGGCCTCCTCGGCGTAGGTCTCGAGCAGCCAATCCCGGTCGAGCGCCGGGGCACCGGACAGCCACGGGTAATCGAGCCGGTCCCGGCGCACGAGGTGAAGGTGGCTGTCCAGAATGGCGGGGTCTTGCATCTGCTCCTCCGTGAGCGAGTCATTCACTCAAGAATGGATCATTCAGATGCAAATGTCTCCCCCTCCACCCCATATCCGGCAAATCGCGACAGTTCAGCCGTTGTCTCGACCAGCGCCTCGGTTGCCCGCTCGGGGCTGGGCGCGGATTCGCGGTCGACCAGAGGCAGGTAGGGAATGGTGACGGCAGCGATGGCCTCGCCGCTCGGCGCCAGCACCGGGGCCGAGAGGTTGGTGACTCCCACTGTCTGCGCCGAGGGTTTCACCTCGTACCCGCGGGCGCGAACGATCTCGAAGCGGGCCTCCAGTTCGGCGGGGATCTCGCGGGCCGGGGCGCCGGTGTCGCTGTTCTCGGCCACCATGGCCCGCCTCCGCTCGGGGCTGGCAAAGGCCAGCAGCACGTTGCCCGAGCCAGTGTCAAAAAGACTCAAGTGGCTGCCAACGCGGATCGAGATGCCCCAGTAGCCCGGCGCCTCCTGCTGGGCGATGACCACGGCGCTGCCGCGATCAAAGACAACGAGCTGGTTCGCCTGACGCGTGCGGGCAGCCAGATCGCGCAGCAGCGGTGTCGCGAGGGACGCCAACCGCCGGGTCGGTGCGTGGAACTGCGCCATGCCGAACATCTTGAGGGTCAGCGCATAGCGGTCCCCCTCGACCCGGGCGACATAGCCGCGACGGGCGAGCCGCTCGAGCATCCGGTAGAACTCGTTTGGCGAACGGCCGAGCGCCTTGGCGATCTCGGCCTGGGTGAGCCCCACCTCGATCCCGGCAAGCAGCTCGAGAATATCGAGCCCCTTGTCCAGCGCCGGTGCGCGGTAGCGGTCATTGGTGTCGGTCATGCTGCTCTCTGTGAATTGGATCATTGATATAAGAATACGGCCTGCGTCTCCAGCGGAATTCCTTGACAGGTAGCGCCCGTTCTATTTGTATATGAATAGAATACCCATAAGTGAGTGATTACCTCTCGCGGATTTTCTGGAAGGAGAACCATGGACGATCTGACGACCGCTTCAGCGGAGGTCCTTGCCGCGCGAAGCGCCGCCAACGCCGGTTTGGAGAGATCGGGTTCTGCGAAGTCCACGAGGGCTGTGGCCACACGATCCCCGAGACCGGTTTCGCCGTCCGAGCCGGGCGGATCGCCGATTTCTTCTCGCATCACACGGATGCCCAGTCCGTGGCGACATCAGAATTCGGTGGCCGTGTCTGTCGTGGCGAGATGATCTTCTCCATCTCCGTCAGGTCGACAGCGACAGAGATCAACCTGCTCGCCTTCTCCTTCGGTCACGACCCGCTGCGCTTCGTCCGCCCCGCCATCGCCAATCCCACCCGGACCTGCGTCGCCGCCGCGCGCGCGCAGGATGACCCTGGGCCCCCGCAGTCCGGCAAGCGCTATGAGACCGTGGAGGGGGACAACCCGTGGGGCGCGTTGCTGCTGGCCCGAGACCACATCCACAACGTTTAGAAAAAGGAGGCTGCGGCATGACACGTATTACCGGCCTGAAAACATGGGACCTGCGGTTCCCCTCGGAAGGCGGCCTCGACGGCTCCGATGCGATGAACCCCGATCCCGTCTATTCGGCGGCCTACGTGACGCTTGAGACAGACGGCGGGCACGAGGGTCACGGGCTGACTTTCACCATCGGGCGCGGCAACGAGCTTTGCGTGGCGGCGATCCAGGCGCTGAAGGGTCAGGTGATCGGGCGCGACACCGACGACATCCGCGCCGACCCCGGTGCCTTCTGGCGCGAGATCACCGGCGACAGCCAGCTGCGCTGGGTCGGCCCGGAGAAGGGCGTCATCCACCTCGCAACCGGGGCGCTGGTCAACGCGGTCTGGGACCTCATGGCGCGCGAGGCGGGAAAGCCCGTCTGGCGCTTTGTCTCCGAGATGAGCCCCGAAGAGCTCGCGCGCATCCCCGACTACCGCTACATGACCGACTTTCTCGACCGCGCGCAGGCGCTGGAGCTGTTGCAGGAAGCCGCGCGCGGCAAGCCCGACCGCATCGCCACGCTGCTCGACGAGGGCTACCCGTGCTACACCACTTCGGCCGGCTGGCTCGGCTACCCCGACGACAAGCTGCGGCGGCTCTGCCGCGAGGCGGGGGCACAGGGCTTCACGCATGTGAAGATGAAGGTCGGCCGCGATCTCGACGACGACATCCGACGGCTGACCATCTTCCGCGAAGAGCTCGGCCCCGACGCCACGCTGATGATCGACGCCAATCAGGTCTGGGAGGTCGGCGAGGCCATAGACTGGGTGAACCGCCTGTCCTTCGCCAAGCCGTGGTTCATCGAGGAGCCGACCTCGCCCGATGACATCCTCGGCCACAAGGCGATCCGCGAGGGCGTTGCCCCCATCAAGGTCGCAACCGGCGAGATGTGCCAGAACCGCGTGATGTTCAAGCAGCTCATCGCCTCGGGCGCGATCGACGTGGTGCAGATCGATGCCTGCCGGCTCGGCGGGCTCAACGAGGTCTTTGCCGTGCAGCTGATGGCCGCCAAGGCCGGGCTGCCGGTCTGGCCGCACGCGGGCGGCGTCGGGCTTTGCGAATACGTCCAGCACCTGAGCATGATCGACTATGTCGCCATCTGCGGCGAAAAGGACGACCGGCGCACCGAGTACGTCGACCACCTGCACACGCATTTCACCGATCCCTGCGTGGTGCGGAACGGGGCCTACCTGGCCCCCTCTGCCCCGGGCTTCTCGATCGAGATCAAGGAACGCACGCGCCGCGATTTCGCCCTGGGCTGAGCCGCCGCATGTGATGCGCGGCGGCGCGATCCCTGCGCCGCCGTCGCTGATCGGTTTTCGGAACGAGCCAGGAACCATTTTGAGCCGGGCACTGCCCCGGCGGCCCAACGGCGCCGCGCCGGAGATAAGCTTGCCCGACTGCCGAGACCCCACCGGCACTACGGCCTGTAAACGGGATGCGCCCAAGGGCGCATCCCGGCGCATCTCAGAGAACTTCGCCGAGCACCTTGTCGAGCCGCGCGACGGTGGCGTCGACGTCCTTGAGCTTGTCGAGGCCGAAAAGACCGAGGCGGAAAGTCGAGAAGCCCGCGGGCTCGTCCACCTGCAGGGGCACGCCGGCGGCGATCTGCGTACCCCTCTCGGCAAAGGCGCGGCCCGACTGCACCTCGGGGTCGGAGGTGTAGCTGACCACCACCCCCGGCGCGCCAAAGCCCTCGGCGGCCACCGAGACCACGCCCTTCGACGCCAGCAGCTCGCGCACCTTGCGGCCCAACTCGACCTGCGCGGCCTTGGCCTCGGCAAAGCCGAACTCCCGCGTTTCCTCCATCGCGTCACGGAACATGCGCAGGCCATCGGTGGGCATGGTGGCGTGATAGGCATGGCCGCCCGCCTCGTAGGCCGCGGTGATCTGGCGCCACTTCTTCAGATCGAGCGCAAAACTGTCCGAGGTGGTCTCGTCCAGACGCGCCAGCGCGCGCTCGGACATCATCACGAGGCCCGCGCAAGGGGTCGAACTCCAGCCCTTCTGCGGCGCGGAAAGCAGCACATCGACGCCGGTTGCCTTCATGTCGACCCAGACGCAGCCCGAGGCGATGCAGTCGAGCACCATCAGCGCGCCGACCTCATGCGCGGCCGCAGCGAGGGCGGTGACGTAGTCGTCGGGCAGGATGATCCCGGCGGCAGTCTCCACATGCGGGGCGAAGACGATGTCGGGCTGCTCTTCGCGGATCCTGGCGGTGACCTCTTCAATCGGCGCCGGGGCGAAGGGCGTCTGTGCGCCGTTGCCGGTGGCCCGGGCCTTCATCACGGTGACCTCACCGCCGAAGCCGCCGGCCTCGAAGATCTGGCTCCAACGGAAGGAGAACCAGCCGTTGCGCACCACCAGCGCCTTGGCGCCGCGTCCGAACTGGCGGGCGACGGCCTCCATGCCGTAGGTGCCGCCGCCGGGTACGATCGCCACCCCGTCGGCACCATAGACCTCGCGCAGCCCTGCCGTGATGTCGCGCATCACCTGCTGAAAGGCCCCCGACATGTGGTTGAGCGAGCGATCCGTAAAGACCACCGAGAATTCGTCGAGACCGCTGGGGTCCACATCCTTGCGCAGCGCCATGGGCATACTCCTTTGCTGTTGCGCAAGGGGTTAGCGCGTTGCGCAGCGATTGGCAAAACCTCCGATGGTCGCGGGACCCAGAGCAGACACGGAGCAGACCTGGCGCGGGATCAGAGCGGCCCGGGCCGCCGCTCCTCGGTCAGCACCACATTTGCCTCGACCCGCCCTACCCCGGGCAGGGTCATGATCCGCCGCCGCAGCACCCGCTCGAAATCGGGAATGTCGCGCGCCACCACCCGCAGGCGGTAGTCGAAGGCGCCCAGCACGTGCTCGACGATCTGCACTTCGGGAATGGCCGAAACAGCCCGCTCGAAGTCCTCGAGGCTGACCCGCCCCTTCGTGGCGAGCTTCACGCCGAGAAAGACCGTCACGCCGAACCCCAGCGCCTCGAGGTCGAGATCGAGCCGCGGCTTGCGGAACACGCCCGCCTCGCGCAGGCGCTGGATGCGCCGCCAACAGGCGGGCTGCGAGAGACCAAGCTCGCGCCCCAGCGCGCCTGCGCTCGCGCCCGCATCCTTGGCCAGCGCCAGCACCAGCGCGCGGTCGGTATCGTCCATGTCGATCATAGCGGAACCGTTTCGTCGGATTTGACCAGCGCCACGTGCATCAGCGCCTCGATATCCGAGATATGCGGCAAGGTGAGGATCCTGCCCCTGTAGAGCTGCTGGTAGTGGGTCAGGTCCCGCGCGATCACCGCGAGGCGGACGTCAATCGAGCCGAGAAAGGTCTGGATCTCGATCACCTCGGGCACCTGCCGCGCCGCCGCGAGGAACTCGTCAAAGGCGCTGGCGACGGTCTTGTCGAGCTCCACGCGCAGCGACACCTCGAGCTCGTAGCCAAGCGCCGGCCAGTGGATCACCCCGCGCGTGCCGCGCAGAACGCCCTTCTCACGCATGGCCGCCAGCCGCCGCGCCAGCGTCGAGGGCGTGACCCCTGCCCGCTCGGCCAGTTCGGCGCCGGGCAGGTCAGGTGCCGCCTGGAACTGGCGGAGGATACGCCGGTCTGTGTCGTCGAGCATGATTTCTCCGTTAATTAGTCATTCCGAGAATGATCTTTCATCTTTCCGCGAAATACTCAAGAAAAATGCAAGCCGTATCGCCGCGGGCTACGTAAATTGCGCCTCATAACCACGCGGCGCAACAAACCGCCCGCACCAAGACCCGCAGCAAGGCTGCACCAAGGAAGGAAAAGACCCATGCGCGTCTATTATGATCGCGATTGCGACATCAACCTGATCAAGGACAAGAAAGTGGCCATCCTGGGCTACGGCTCCCAGGGCCACGCCCACGCGCTGAACCTGCGCGACTCGGGTGCCAAGAACCTCGTCGTCGCCCTGCGCGAAGGCTCGCCCTCGGCCAAGAAGGCCGAAGCCGAAGGCCTGCAGGTCATGGGCATCGCGGAAGCTGCGGCCTGGTGCGACCTGATCATGTTCACCATGCCCGACGAACTGCAGGCAGAGACCTACAAGAAATACGTGCATGACAACCTGAAGGAAGGCTCCGCCATCGCCTTCGCCCACGGCCTCAACGTGCACTTCGGCCTGATCGAGCCGAAAGAAGGCGTCGACGTCATCATGATGGCGCCGAAGGGCCCGGGCCACACCGTGCGCGGCGAATACACCAAGGGCGGCGGCGTGCCCTGCCTCGTGGCGGTTCACAACGACGCCTCGGGCAAGGCGCTCGAGATCGGCCTGTCCTACTGCTCGGCCATCGGCGGCGGCCGCTCGGGCATCATCGAGACCAACTTCCGCGAAGAGTGCGAGACCGACCTCTTCGGCGAGCAGGCCGTGCTCTGCGGCGGCCTTGTCGAGCTGATCCGCTGCGGCTTCGAGACGCTGGTGGAAGCCGGCTACGCGCCGGAAATGGCCTACTTCGAGTGCCTGCACGAAGTGAAGCTGATCGTCGATCTGATCTATGAAGGCGGCATCGCCAACATGGACTACTCGATCTCGAACACCGCCGAGTACGGCCAGTATGTCACCGGCCCGCGCATCCTGCCCTACGAGCAGACCAAGAAGGCGATGAAGGAAGTCCTCACCGACATCCAGCAGGGCAAGTTCGTCCGCGACTTCA
This sequence comes from Salipiger sp. PrR003, assembly GCF_010500785.1. Lineage (NCBI taxonomy): Bacteria > Pseudomonadati > Pseudomonadota > Alphaproteobacteria > Rhodobacterales > Roseobacteraceae > Salipiger > Salipiger sp. PrR003. The sequence continues at coordinate 15,880 of NZ_JAAGOV010000048.1, read as the reverse complement.
TGCTCGAGAACGCCGTGGGTCAGCCGACCCTCAAGGCCTCGCGCCGTGCCAACGACGAGCACGAGATCGAAGCCACCGGCGCCAAGCTGCGCGGCATGATGCCCTGGATCTCGGCCGGCAAGATGGTCGACAAGGCAAAGAACTGATCGGGGCCTCCCGAACAGACGAAAGGCGCGGGATTTCCCGCGCCTTTTTCTTTTGAGGTCCGGCAATGTGAGTCGCGCGAGACGCGCGCGCTTTGGGCCGCGCCCGGACTTCCCCCGAACCGCCCCGGGACCGCCCTGAAGGGTCAGTCCTTCTTTTTTGCCGCGTTCTGTGCCTTCATGCGCGCGAGGAGTTCTTCCTTGCTGGCCTTGCCGCCAGTGCCGGCCTTGCCCTCGCGCTTGAGGTCTTCCGCACTGAACTTGGGCTTGTTCGAGCCCGGGCGTCCGCCGCCCATCTTGCTGTAGTCCATGACACGATCCTTTCCGTTGCCACGAAGATGATGTCACATGCCCCATCCGGCAAGGCTTCACAAGCCGCGCCGGGGGCACATGGCGGCCTCACTCGAGGGTGATCTTGCAGTTCAGCGTGTTGCTGACGGTGCACATGGACTTGGCCTCGCGCAGCATCTCGGCGTCGAGGTCGCCCTCGATGCGGCAGACCATGGATTGCAGGCGCCCCGGCGCGTCGATGGCCTTCTCGGCGGTCACGGTGATTGCATAGGCGGGCAGAGCCACCTCGTCGCGCTTGGCGACGATACGCAGCGATTCCACGAGACAATGCGCCACCGAGGCCATCAGGGTCAGCACCGGCTTGTCATAGGGCGGATGGGGCAGCGGCTCACCGCCCTCGCCCGAGACGAAGCGCACCGGCCCCTCGGGGTCGAAGAGCACCGAGACCGGGCCGAAGCGCTTGGGACGGAGTTTCAGGGCCATGGGAGAAAACCTTTCCTCAGAACAACAGGTTGGGCAGGTAGAGCGCGATGACCGGGAAGATCGTCAGCACCACCAGCGCGAAAAGATGAATGAGCCAGTAGGGCACGGTCGCCGTCGCCACCCGGCCAAGGCTGATCTCGTTCTTGGTCAGGCTCGACAGCACCGAGAGGTTGAGCCCCACCGGCGGCGTCACCTGGCCGATCTCGATGACGATGGTGATCAGCACGCCGACCCAGATCGGATCATAGCCCAGCCAGGTCAGCAGCGGGAAGACCACCGGCAGCGTCATGATCATCAGCGACAGCCCGTCGAAGAAACAGCCGAGCAGCAGGTAAATCAGCACCACGATCATGAGGATGCTGTACTGCCCCAACCCGCTCTCCGCGACAGCGCTCAGAATCTTCTGCGGGATGCCGAGGATACTGACCGACTGCGCGAGGATCGTCGCCCCAAGCACGACAAAGCCGATCGCGGCGAAAAGCAGCGTCGAATGGAAGATCGCGTCAAGCAGCTTGCGCAGCGTGAGGTCGCCCCAAAGGAAGGAGATGACCGTCGCCAGCACCACGCCGAGCCCCGCGGCCTCGGTCGGGGTGGCGATGCCGCCGATGATGCTGCCTATTACCGCGAAGATCAGGATCAGCAGCGGCCAGACCTGGCTGAAGCCGCGCAGGATGTCGCGCAAAGGCAGCCCGCTCTCGTCGCGCGGAGCGATCTGTGGATGGCGCAGCGCCTTGACGAGGATGTAGCCCATGAACATGAGCCCGATCATCAGCCCCGGCAGGATGCCCGCCATGAAGAGCCGCCCGATCGAGGTCTCGGTGAGCGCGCCATAGATCAGGAACGACAGGCTCGGCGGGATCAGCAGCCCCAGCGTGCCACCCCCCGCGAGGCTGCCGACGATGACGTCCTTGTCATAACCGCGCCGGACCATTTCGGGATAGGCGACAGACCCCACGGCGGCGGCGGTCGACATGCTCGAGCCGCTGACCGCGCCGAAAAGCGTGCAAACCGCGATATTGGTGTGCAGCAGCCCGCCGGGCACACGGCGGAACAGTGGCGCAAAAGCGGAATAGGCGCGGTTGCTCACCCCGCTGTGCAGCAAGATTTCCCCCAGCAGAATGAACAGCGGCACGGCGCTGAGGGTGAAGGAGTTGAAAACGCTCCAGATCGCATCCACCGCCAAAGAGGTCGCACCGTTGGAATAGACATGCAGGAGCACCAGCCCGGTGAGGCCGAGCGCCGCGCCAAGCGCGACTCCGGTCGAGGCGCAGAACACCATGACGCCGATCAGCGTGGTCCAGAACATGGGTTACCTGTCCTTTGCGGGGGGCTTGGTCACTGCAACTCCTCCGGGGCGTGCGGCCGTTCCGGCGCAAGCACGCCGAGCAGCCGCCCGGCGAAGATCACCCATGTCACCGCCACCGACAGCGGCAGCGCCGCCATCCACGGGTAGAGCAGCACGCGCGCGGTCTCGGACTTGAGGGTCCGTTTCCAGGCGAATTCGAACCACGGGATCGACTCGAGTAGGATCCAGCCGAAAAAGAGCACCCCCACCAGCATAGCGGCGATGCGCAGCAGCCTCGGGATGCGGCTCTGCAGGGCATCGGCCACGATCGAGACACGCACGTGTTCGGCTCTCAGGGTCACCAGCGGCAGGGCGAGAAAGAGCATGGCGCTCAGCATCAGCCCCACCATGTCCTCGGTGATATGCACCGGGCTGTTGAAGAACCGCCGCATGATGACGCTGGTGGTGATAATCCCGACGATCCCCACCATGGCCACGGCGGCCAGCAGCGCCATGGCGAGGGCCAGAAGCTCCAGCCCCCGCGACAGCATGTGTCTCAGCGCCCCCATCGCTGCGGATCAGCGGCCAAGCGCTTCGAGCACGCGGGCGCGATAGTCCATGGCGTTGCCGCCGGCTTCCTCGGCCAGCATCTGCCAGGTCTCGGACACGGCCTCCATGAACTGCGCGCGGTCTTCCTCGGGGAAGTCCTCACCCCAGGTCACGCCCATCTCGCCGAGCTTTTCGCGCGCGGCCATCTCGGCCTCGGCATCCTTGTCGTACTGGTTGGTGCGCTCCCAGAGCGCATCCGCCGCCGTGGTGATCGCCGTCTGGATCTCGGGGTCGGTGGACTCCCAGGTGTCGGTCGCAACCCCCAGCGTGTAGGGCGCCGAGGCCATCGGGTAGAGGAAAGAGGCGTAGTTCGTCACCTCCTGCAGCGAGATCGTGCTGGCGTAGAGCGCCGGGTAGAGCGCGCAATCCACAACGCCGGTCTTCAGCGCCACATAGGTCTCTTCCTGCGGGATGATCTGCGCGGCGACGCCGAGCTTGGTGAAGGTCTCGACCTGCTCGCGCGCCCAGACCCGCAGCTTGACGCCCTTGAGGTCCTCGAGCGTGTGGATCGGCTCGTCGCGGCAGAAGACCGAAACCGAGAGCGTCGGGATCGCCACGAAGCCGACGGTGGTCACGCCCCAATCGGTGTATTCTTCCTCGTAGATCTCCTGCGCCACCGGCAGCACCGCTTTCAGCTCGTCAACGGTGCTGATCGCGCCCTGCACGAAGACCGAGCTCAGCGCCGGCGCGTCGCGGCCGAGGTAGTTCGACCACATCAGGCTCATTTCCACCGCACCGCGCGGCAGCACGCGCAGAAGATCGGTGTTCTTGAGGCCCAGCGAACCGCCGCTATAGACCGTCAGTTTGAAGTCTCGGTCTGCGAGCGCCGTGTTCACCTCGTCGGCGAATTGCTCGATCTGCGCGGTCTCCGGCCGGGTTTCGGGCAGGAAGTTGTTGAGGCGCCATTCCTCGGCCATGGTCGAGGTCGCGGCAAGGCCGGCAAGGACGGTGCCCAGAAGCGCGGTGCGGATGCGGTTGGTCATTGGCGTCTCTCCTCTCGGCCGATTACAGGGCCGCTCGTTAAAGAAAATGACGGCGCATACAATGGCCGCAAATGGTTGACCCTAGGGAATACTTCCCCAGTGCGGGTGCGTGCAAACGTCGCGGGACCCCTTTGCCCTTTGCCCTGCCTGCGCTATGTTCGCGCAAACATTGACTGGGGGCTGACATGGATTTCATGGCACGCGTGACCGCGATGATCGGCGGCACGATGGTTCTACTTCGGCGCGCAAGCGCGCCGGGCACACAGGCATTCGGCTCAAATCCTAGCATACCGGAGGCCAAGAAACAGGGAATCATGACCCTCAAGATGCCGACCGCGAAAGGCTGGGAGCCGGGTCACACGCCCACGCCCGCGCCAGGGTTGAAGGTCAACGCCTTTGCCTCGGAGCTGCTGCACCCGCGCTGGATCGAGGTTTTGCCCAACGGCGACGTGCTGGTCGCCGAGGCGATGCAGCAGGGCCGCCCACCTAAGACGCTCTTCGACCGCGCCATGCATGCCACCATGCGCCGCGCCCGGGCGCTCGGCACCAGCGCCAACCGGATCACGCTCTGGCGCGATGCGGATGGCGACGGCGTTGCCGAACAGCGGGAAATCTTCCTCGAGAACCAGAACCAGCCCTTCGGCATGGCCCTGGTAGACGGCACCTTTTACGTCGGCAACACCGACGGCATCGTCGCCTTCCCCTACGAGGAGGGCGCGGTCCGGCTCACCGGCGAAGGCCGCAAGCTGGTCGATTTCAAGCCGCACGGCCACTGGACCCGCAGCTTGATCGTCTCACCCGACCGGACGAAGATTTACGCCGGCGTCGGCTCGCTCAGCAACATCGCCGACGAGGGCATGGAGGCCGAGGAAGGCCGTGCCGCGATCTGGGAGCTGGACCTGGCCACCGGCGAGTCCCGTGTCTTTGCCTCGGGCTTGCGCAATCCCGTGGGCATGGCGTGGGAGCCGACGACGGGCGCGCTCTGGACCGTGGTGAACGAGCGCGACGGGCTCGGCGACGAGACGCCGCCGGACTATCTCACCTCGGTGCAGGACGGCGGCTTCTACGGCTGGCCCTTCTGCTACTGGGGGCAGATCGTCGACGACCGCGTGCCGCAGGATGCGGCGCTGGTGGCCCGCGCGATCCAGCCCGACTACGCGCTTGGGGGGCACACCGCCTCGCTGGGCCTGTGTTGGATGCCCGAGGGCACCCTGCCCGGCTTCCCGGACGGCATGGTGATCGGCCAGCATGGCTCGTGGAACCGCTCGACGCTGAGCGGCTACAAGCTGGTCTTCGTGCCCTTCGAGAACGGCAAGCCCTCGGGGCCGGCGCGCGACATCCTCTCGGGCTTCCTGGCCGAGGACGAAAGCGTTTCCTATGGTCGGCCGGTCGGGGTCTGCATCGGGCCGGACGGCAAGTCGCTGCTGATGGCCGACGACGTGGGCGACATCATCTGGCGGGTGACCGCGGCCTGAAGCGCGGGCCAGTTTTCGGAAAGAAAAAGAGGGGGGCGCCACCCCCCTCTTCGCATTCCGCAGGCATGTTTGCGGGAAACTGCCCTCGGGCAGACGCCCGCCCCGATCATTCCCAGCAGTTGACCGCCACGGTCATGTCGCGAGCGGCGGCGGTGAGATCTTCGGGCGCCATGATCCCCTCGCCCTGCGAGGCGGTGCCGGGGATGCCAGCGCCCTGCAGGAAGGCCAGAAGCGCCGAAGCCTCGGTGGCGAAGGCCACGTTCTCGGGCAGCTGCTTGGCCCCCGCGTCGCGCGGCATCAGCACACCGACAACCGCCCCGCCCCCATCGAGCACCGGCCCGCCCGCGTCTCCCGGCGTCGTCTCGACCGCCAGCCGCGCCAGAGTCTCCTCGCCGCCAAGGCCCTTGCTGTCCTCCAGCGCCCCGAAGGTGAGCGTCGGCGCACTGAGCACGCCGCCGTAGGGGAAGCCCGCGACAGCGACCTCGGAGTTGATCCGGGGCATGTCGGTGCGCAGTCGGGCGACACCGCGCGGCGCGAGTGCTGCCGTCGGTCGCAGCAGCGCCACGCCGAGCCCCGCATCGCTTTGGAGGAGTTGCGCGTCATAGCTGCCGTCGAGGGTGAGCCGGCCGCAGCCTGCCACGGCGGCGGCAGAGGTCAGCACCGTGCCGCGCGCGTCGACGAAGAAGCCCGCCACGGTCTCGCGCGGCTTGCGGATCGGCAGGCCGGAGACCAGGTCGAGCGATTGGCCGTCATCGCTGACAGAGGCCGGGTCAAGCACGCCTTGCGTGACGCGGAAGCTGGTCTTCATCACGTTGACGACGCGCTCGAAGCGGGCGTCGTCGCCAGCCGGCCAGACCAGCGTCCAGCCCTTGATCTGCCCGTCCTGCAACACCGCTTCGGTGTGGCTGGTGATCCGCGCATTCTCGCCGGTGAGCGTGAAGCCGTCGCGGCGCAGGCTGCGCGCGCCATTCACCGGGACGATCGCCAGCGTCTGCAGGATCTCGTAGAGCCCGTTCAGCGCTTTCCGGTCGCCGGGCTGGCTGATCAGCAAAGCCTGTGCACCCTCGAGCGCGCCGTTGCCCTTGTAGATGGCGAAAGGCGCCTCGTGGCGGTCGAACTCCAGCATGCCCATCGGCAGCTCGATGGCGATGCCGGCGCGGGCATCGCTGACCTGCTGCATGCCGGTGCCCTCGAGCACCGCGTTGTATTCGCCCAGAAGGTCGGCGCGCTGGCGGGTGGTGAGGATGCCGGTGGCCTCGTAGCCGTTGTCGCGCTGCCAGGCACCCATGGCCATGCGGGTGCCATTGCCGAAGGCACCGTCGATGGCGCTGTCGTAATGGCCCGACCAGCGCAGGGCGACCTGCAGCTGCTGGCGCTCGGCGGCGCTGAGCTGCGCTTCGCTGCGGCGCGCCTCCGAGACGGTCTCCTCGGGAATCTCGGGCGCTGGCGTGGGGGCGGCCGCGGCCTCCTGAGGCGCCTCGTCGAGGTCCTGCGCGAGCGCATCCGCGAGCGCGGCGGTCTGCTCCGCACTCGCCTGCGCGGTCGGCGCCGGATCGAGCGGCGCGGCGGTAACCGCCGGCTGGTTGGCGCTGCCGGAGATACCGGCGCCAACCGGCCAGAACTGCCGACCGTATTCGCCGGCAGCGGCAAGATAGGAATCGCGCGGGATGAGTCCCGCGGCGCGCAGGTTGCGCAGCTGCTCGGCGGCGTCCTCGGGATCATAGGGTCCGAGCGCAATGCCGTACCAGCCGCCACCCAGCGAGAAGCCGTTCACATCGCGCAGCCCGCCCGCGTAGTCGCGCAGGCGCGCCTCGGCCTCGTTCAGGCTGGGCTGGGCCTCGATCTGGATATAGACCACGTCGCCCTGCTGCGCCGCAACGCCCTGCGCCAGCATGATGGCCGCAGTGCCTGCTAATAGAATGGATCTGAACATGGCTTCACTCGCTCCTCGGGCCCCGGTCTTGTGATCGTCTCTTGTTTTCTGCGAGGACTCTGTAACAGACCCCCCGCTCGCGTCATCTCAAAAGATGGTCAGGCTGGCGCATTGACGCTTGACCGTTGCACGCATAATCAGGCAGCCGACCATTGGACGACGGGCGCCCGCACAGGCGGCGCGCAAGGGGAAAGATGCCATGAGCGAGATCCGCAGCGACAGCAGCAAGCCGCGCAGTTTCCAGGAGATCATCCTGCGGCTGCAGACCTATTGGGCCGCCAAGGGCTGCGCCGTGCTGCAGCCCTACGACATGGAGGTGGGCGCCGGCACCTTCCACCCGGCCACCACGCTGCGCGCGCTCGGCTCGAAGCCCTGGGCCGCGGCCTATGTGCAGCCCTCGCGCCGCCCCACCGACGGGCGCTACGGCGAGAACCCGAACCGGCTGCAGCACTACTACCAGTACCAGGTGCTGATCAAACCCAGCCCGCCGGATCTGCAGGCACTCTACCTCGGCTCTCTCGAGGCGATCGGCATCGACATGGCGCTGCACGACATCCGCTTCGTCGAGGACGACTGGGAAAGCCCGACGCTGGGCGCCTGGGGCCTTGGTTGGGAGGTCTGGTGCGACGGCATGGAAGTCTCGCAGTTCACCTATTTCCAGCAGGTCGGCGGTCATGACTGCCACCCGGTGTCGGGCGAACTGACTTACGGGCTTGAGCGTCTGGCGATGTACGTGCTCGGGATCGACCACGTGATGGAGATGCCGTTCAACGACCCGGATGCGCCCATCGCGCTGAAATACGGCGATGTCTTCCGCCAGACCGAGGAAGAGTACTCGCGCTGGAACTTCGACGTGGCCAACACCGAGGTGCTGCTGCGCCACTTCGAGGAGGCCGAAGCCGAGTGCGAAGCGATCCTCGCGCGGACCCATGACGATCCCAAGACCGGCAAGCGCATCGTCATGGCGCACCCGGCCTACGACCAGTGCATCAAGGCGTCGCATCTGTTCAACCTGCTCGACGCGCGGGGGGTGATCTCGGTCACCGAGCGTCAGGCCTATATCGGCCGGGTGCGCACGCTGGCGAAGAAATGCGCCGACGCCTTCGTCAGCACCGAGGCGGGCGGCTGGACCCCCGAGGCCGCGGAGAGCGCCGCGTGAGCGGCAAGATCCTTGGCATTTTCATCGTCGCGGCCGCGCTGATATTCGGCGCGGTCGTCTACTACGCGCAGGTCTATTACTTTTATGATCCCCTGCCCGAGACCGAGGCGCGCGTGGTGCTGACGCCGCTCGACCGAGGCGCGCCGCGCGACATCCCCTTCACCGATTTCGAGGGCATCGACGCGGACTCCTCGCCGATCCGCTACCGCGCCTGCTTCACCACGTCCGAGCGGCCGGACACGCTCGACCCGGTGTTCGAACGCTACGAGGGCGCCGAGCCACGCAATGCGCCCGACTGGTTCGGCTGCTTTGACGCAGAGGCGATCGGCGCGCAGATCGCCGCGGGCACGGCGCATGTCTACACCTCGCGGCGCAACATCGAGTTCGGCATCGACCGGGTTGTGGCGATCACCGAGGACGGCCGCGGCTACATCTGGGAAGAGATCAACGAATGCGGCGACAAGGCCTATGACGGCACGCCGCTCGGCGAGGACTGCCCGGAGAGATAAGCGAGAGACAAGAGACTGGGCGCAAACCGCATCCGGCCCGCGCCCAGTCTGATCCTGTCAGCCCGCCTTCCAGTCGAAAAACCCTTCGCCCGCCCGCTCCAGCAGTTCGCGCGCTAGATCGGCCCCCATGCGCACGCCCTCGGTGATCGGACCGCGGCGCTCGCCCGACAGGGCCTCGCTGCCGTCGGGGCGCAGGATCTCGCCGCGCAGCCAGAGCGTCTCGCCGTCGAGCAGCGCCAGCCCCGCGATCGGCGTCTCGCAGCTGCCGTCGAGAGTGCGCAGGAAAGACCGCTCGGCGTCAAGCCGGAACTGGGTCGGCCGGTCGTGGATCGCGTTCAGCATCTCGGCCACCCGCGCATCGTCGGTGCGCCGCTCGATACCGATGGCGCCCTGCGCCACGGCGGGCAGCATATCCTCGGGGGCGATGGGCGTCATGTGCGCGCCGGCCATGTTCATCCGGTTGAGCCCTGCCATGGCAAGGAAGCTGCAGGCGGCGACGCCGTCTTCGAGCTTTTTGAGCCGGGTCTGCACGTTGCCGCGGAACTCCACCACCTGCAGGTCGGGACGGCGGCTCAGCAGCTGCGCCCGGCGGCGCAGCGACGAGGTGCCGACAACCGTCCCCTCGGGCAGCTCGGCGATGGCAGAATGCGAGGGCGAGATGAAGCAGTCGCGCACGTCCTCGCGCGGAAGGTAGCAATCGAGGATCAGCCCCTCGGGCTGCTCGGTCGGCATGTCCTTCATTGAATGCACAGCGATGTCGATGCCGCCGGACATCAGCTGCTCCTCGATCTCTTTCGTGAACAGCCCCTTGTTGCCGATCTCCTTCAGAGGCCGGTCCGCGGCGATCATCGCGCGGTCGTCGCCGGTAGTCTTGATCACGACGATTTCGAAGGCCTCGGCGGGCAGGTCGAAATGCGCGGCCAGCCGGTCGCGGGTCTCATGCGCCTGCGCCAGCGCCAGCGGCGAGCCGCGGGTGCCGATCTTGAGGGGGGCGTCGGGCGAAGGCAGGGCGATGGGGGTCTCGATTGTCATGGGCCGAGCTTTATGTCGCGGGAGGAGCTGTGGCAATGGGGGCCGTTTTGACATATTGCCGCCCCCAAGAGAGAGACTTGAATGACACGAGACAGTCGGGGGTTCCCATGACCAAGACGATCCTGCGCGCGCTGGCCGGCGAAACGCTGCCCACCCCGCCGGTCTGGATGATGCGCCAGGCCGGACGCTACCTGCCCGAGTACCGCGCCACCCGCGCCCAGGCCGGGGACTTCCTGTCGCTGTGCTACAACCCCGAGCTTGCCGCCGAGGTGACGCTGCAGCCGATCCGCCGCTACAACTTCGACGCGGCGATCCTCTTTGCCGACATCCTGCTGCTGCCGCAGGCGCTGGGGCTCGACCTGTGGTTCGTCACCGGCGAGGGTCCGCGGCTCTCGACCATCCAGACCGACGCCGATCTCGCCGCGCTGAAGCCTGTGGGCGCGATCCATGACACCCTCAACCCGGTCTACGAGACGGTGAAGATCCTCTCGCGCGAGCTCCCGTCCGAGACCACGCTGATCGGCTTTGCCGGGGCGCCCTGGACCGTCGCCACCTACATGATCGCCGGGCGCGGCACCAAGGACCAGGGCCCGGCGCATGCGCTGAAGGCCGAGAACCGCAAGCTCTTTGAGGGCATCCTCGACGTGCTGACGCAGGGCACCATCGAGTATTTGACCAAGCAGGTCGAGGCAGGCGCCGAAGTTGTGAAGCTCTTCGACAGCTGGGCGGGCTCGCTCGAGGGGGATGATTTCCGCAAGTACGCGCTGGAGCCCGCCCGCATCATCACCCAGGAAATGAAAACGCGCTTCCCCGGCCTGCCGGTCATCGCCTTCCCGCGCCAGGCGGGCGAAGGCTACATCGGCTTCCATCAGGCCACCGGCGCCGATTGCGTCGCGGTCGACGACAGTGTGACCCCCGAATGGGCCGCCGAGCACGTGCAAGTCGCGGGCTGCGTGCAGGGCAACCTTGCCTCGTCGCACATGGTCACCGGCGGCGACGCGCTGGTGCGCGAGACGCAGCGGGTGGTGAAGGCCTTCTCGAAGGGACCGCACATCTTCAATCTCGGCCACGGCATCACGCCCGACGCCGACCCCGAGAACGTTCAACTGATGATCGACACCGTGCGCAGCACGGTGACGGCCTGATCTGACCTCAGCGCCGGACGGCGGTGCTTCGGCGCCGCCGTCCCGGTTGCGGACGGGCCCGAGCCCGCTCGCGCAGGAAGACCACAAGCCCCGCCCCGACGATCAGCGCGCAGCCGATCCAGGTCGCGGAAACCGGCCATTCGCCGAACATCGCCCAGCCCCAGAAAATCGCCAGCGGCAGCCCGACGTATTCGAAGGGCGCGATGACCGCCGCGTCGGCCATCCGGTAGGAGGCACTCAGCGCGTAGCCGACAAAGCCCGAAATGCAGCCAAGTGTCAGAAAGACAAGCGCGTCGCTTGCGCTCGGCAGCACCCAGGGGCGCAGCAGGAAGCGGGCGGCCTCGCTCTCGAAGGCGTCCATGTAGCGCCCGTCGCCCGCCACGAGGTAGAACCCCGCCGAAACCACCAGGAACATCAGCTGCAGGTGCACCGCCAGCGCCGAAGCCCGGGTGGTGACACCAAGCTTGCGCGTGAGCACCTGAAGAAGCGCATAGAGCAGCGCCGAGATCACCGGCAGCAAAAGCACCAGCCGCGAAGCCTCGGCCCCCGCCGGCGCCTCTGCCCAGGGTTGCTGCATGACCACCACGCCAAGAAAACCGACAAACACCGCGCCGAGCCGCCACGGCCCCACCTTCTCGCCCAAGATCGGCACCGAGAGCAGCGTGATGAAGAGCGGCGCCACGAAGAAGAGCGCCGTCGCCTGCCCCAGCGGGATGATCGCCACCGAGGCGTAGAAGCTCATGTTGGCGAGCACCACCAGAACACCGCGCGCCAGGTGCAGCAGCGGCGTATCGCTGCGCAGGAGTTTCCAGCCGCCCTCGAGCTTGAGCATGACGAGGATGATGCACAGGCCGACCGCTGCACGGGTCGCGACGATCTGGTGCAGAGGATAGCCGCCCGAGAGCAGCTTGATCAGCATGTCGTTGATCGAGATCCCCGCAACGCCCGCGCAGATCAGCGCGATTCCAAGGCCGGGGCGGTGAAGGCTGGTGGGTGATGCGGCGAGTGTCATGCCACGGCTCTAGCGCGGCCCGCGCGCGAGCGCCATATGCAACCTCACAACACTATTGCCCTTTTAAGGACTTGGCGAATTGAGGACGTGGCACACCTCTTCGACAGGGCCTTGCCGCTGATCCTGACGAAAACAGGCAGCAGGCCTCTGCCGCACAGCCATCCCTGCGGTATCGCACGTTGCGCTTTGCGCTGGCGGACCTAGGTTTGCGCTCACATCACGCGGAGATCATCCCATGCCCATGGTCGAGGTGGCACAGGTCACAAAGAAATACGACGGCGGTTTCGAGGCCCTGAAGGGCGTCGACCTGGCCATCGAGGAAGGCGAAATCCTCGCGCTCCTTGGCCCCAACGGCGCGGGCAAGACGACGCTGATCTCGATCATCTGCGGGCTGGTCACCCCCACCGGCGGGCACATCCAGGTCGGCGGGCACGACGTGATCACCGACTACCGCGAGACGCGCAGGCTGGTCGGCCTGGTGCCGCAGGAAATCAACCTCGAACCCTTCGAGAAGGTGATCAATACCGTGCGCTTCTCACGCGGGCTCTTCGGGCTGAAGCGCGACGACGCGCTGATCGAGGACGTGCTGCGCCGCCTCTCGCTCTGGGACAAGAAGGACACGCCGATCCGCGCGCTCTCGGGCGGGATGAAACGCCGCGTGCTGATTGCCAAGGCGCTGGCGCATGAGCCCAGGGTGCTGTTCCTCGACGAGCCCACCGCGGGCGTCGATGTCGAGCTGCGGCGGGACATGTGGGAAATCGTCGCCGGTCTCAAGGCGCAGGGCACCACGATTATCCTGACCACCCACTATATCGAGGAAGCCGAAGCCATCGCCGACCGCATCGGGGTGATCAACCACGGCAGCATCCTGCTGGTCGAGGAAAAGCAGAGCCTGATGACACGGCTCGGCCGCAAGGAGCTGCGCATCTCGCTCGATGCGCCGCTCAGCGCGCTGCCGCCGGTGCTGCAAGGCCGCGGGCTCGATCTGGAGGAGCAGGGCCACATGCTGGTGCACAGCTACGACAGCACCGCCGAGCGCAGCGGCATCGCCCGGCTCATGGCCGATCTCGCCGCCGAGGGCATCGCCGTGCGCGATGTCTCGACCCGGCAGAGCTCGCTCGAGGAGATCTTCGTCAGCATGGTCCACAAAGAGGAGTCTGAGGCATGAACCTCTATGGTGTCTGGGCCATCTACCGCTACGAGATGACCCGCTTCTTCCGCACCCTGCTGCAAAGCTTCATCTCGCCGGTGATCTCGACGTCTCTCTATTTCGTGGTCTTCGGCGCCGCCATCGGCTCGCGCATCGACGAGGTCGAAGGCGTCAGCTACGGCGCCTTCATCGTGCCCGGGCTGGTGATGCTCTCGGTCATCACCCAGGCGATTTCCAATGCCAGCTTCGGCATCTACTTTCCGAAGTTCATCGGCACGATCTACGAGCTGCTCTCGGCCCCGGTGAACTTTCTCGAGATCGTCATCGGGTATGTCGGGGCGGCGGCGACCAAGGCGCTGTTCATCGGCGTGGTGATCCTCGCCACGGCCAACCTTTTCGTCGATCTTCACGTGGCGCACCCGCTGGCCATGGTCGCCTTCCTGCTGCTCACCTGCATCAGCTTCTCGCTGCTCGGCTTCATCATCGGCATCTGGGCGGGCAACTTCGAGCAGCTGCAACTGGTGCCGCTGCTTGTGGTCACGCCCCTGATCTTCCTTGGGGGCAGCTTCTACTCGATCTCCATGCTCCCGCCGATCTGGCAGACGATCACGCTGTTCAACCCGGTGGTCTACCTTATTTCGGGCTTCCGCTGGGCCTTCTTCGGGACGGCCGACGTGCCGATTGGCCTGAGCCTGCTGGCCATCGCCGCCTTCACCGGGCTCTGTCTCGCGGTGATCTGGTGGATATTCCGCACCGGCTGGCGCCTGCGCAGCTGAGCTCGGTCTTTGAGGCCCTCCAGGGCTTTTCCAGGTAAGCGCGCTCTCAAGCGCGGCTTGCCCGGGACGAAAGCCTAACCTGCACAGCAAAGGCCGCACGCGTGTTGATTGTCGCAGTGTCGGGCCTTGAAGCACGGGCGGAAACAGGGCGCCAAAGCGCCCACACGACCTTCCGCTTCGAGCGGCTGGGGAGCTTCTACAGATCAAAGGATTATGGCGCGCCTAAGCGGAGAAAGTTCGAACACTTTCTTCGCCACTCTAGAAGAGTGGCAGCGCCATCTCAGAGCCGTTGAAGCCTCTAACACCGTAACTCAGGATAACGATCCGAGGTGCGGTTATGAGCATTTCGGAACGTGATTTCAACGCGGTAGCAGCCGCCAAGCCGAAAAAGAAGCCGCGCGAGGCTCCGTTCTCGCTGCGCTTCTCCTTTGAACAAATGGCTCTCTTGCGCGACGCAGCAAACGGCGTACCGCTCGGGGCGTACATCAAAGCCAAGCTCTTCGATGAGCCGCTGGAGAAGGTGCGCCGCCGCAATACCAACCCTGTGAAAGACCATGAAGCTCTGGGCCGTGTTCTCGGCTCGCTCGGGCAATCTCGCCTCTCGCAAAACCTCAACCAGCTCGCCCACGCAACGAATACGGGCTCCTTGCCAGTTTCACCGGAAGTGGAAGCCGAACTTCGCCAAGCCTGCGCGGATGTCAAAGCGATGCGCGAAGAGCTGATGCGGGCGCTTGGCAGCTTGCCCGGTGGAGGTGAGCCATGATCCTGAAAGGCTCTCAGCGCGGCAACGCCGCCAAGCTCGCCGCCCATTTGATGAATGTCCGCGATAACGAGCATGTCGAGCTGCATGAGCTTCGCGGGTTCATGAACGAAGAGGATTTGCATGAAGCGCTGCGCGAAGCCGAGGCCATCGCCAAAGGCACGCGTTGCCAGCAGCATCTATTCTCGCTCAGCCTCAATCCCCCGCAAGATACTCATGTCGACACGGCCACTTTTGAAGCCGCCGTCGAGATGGCAGAGCAAAAACTCGGCCTGAATGGTCAGCCACGCGCCGTCGTCTTCCATGAGAAAGAAGGCAGGCGTCATGCCCATGCTGTCTGGAGCCGCATCGATACCGACACGATGACGGCCAAGCAGCTATCCTTCACAAAGCGGCGGCTGATGGATTTGAGCCAGGAGCTCTATCTCCAGCACGGCTGGGACATGCCGAAGGGCATGATCGACCGCGCCGCGAAAAACCCTCTCACCTTCACCCGCGCCGAATGGCAGCAAGCCCAGCGGGCCAAGCAAGATCCGCAGATCGTCAAAGCGATCTTCAAGGACGCCTGGCAGCGCTCCGATTCCGCCGAAGCTCTCAAAGCTGCCCTAGAACAACGCGGCTATTATCTTGCCAAGGGCGACCGCAGGGGCGTCGTTGCCGTGGATTATCGCGGTGAAGCCTATGCCCTCTCGCGCTGGTCAGGGGTGAAAGCGAAGGATGTTGCCGCCCGCTTTGCATCTTCGGACGCCCTGCCCTCGCTGGAAGAGCAGCGCCAGAAAATCGCTGGGCTGATGGCGGACAATTTGCGCGAGCACAAGCAGCAGATCGCGGACGGCTACAAACGCCTCCGCCCGACCTTGGAGCAGCGCCGCATGCAGATGGTGGATCGCCACCGGATGGAGCGCACTGGCCTCGCGGAACTGCAAAAACAGCGCGAAGCCAGGGAGGCCGCAGCACGAGCCGCGCGCCTGCCGGAAAAGGGCTTCGGGAAACTCTGGAGCCGTCTGACGGGCAAGTATTCACAGCTTAAAGCTCAGAGCGAGCATGACGCCTGGCAATGAACCGCCCCGGGTTTGCCGGAGGCTCCAACTCCTGAGTAGCAACTGTCTTTCAAACGATGGCGTCTCGGTAGGCC
>NZ_JAAGOV010000047.1:0-74539 GCF_010500785.1 Salipiger sp. PrR003 | reverse complement strand
TGCAGCGCGCCGCCCATCACCGGGTAGCGCGCGCCGCGCGAGATGTTGATCGGCGGGCAGTACTCCTTGCACTCCTCCGGCGTCAGCCAGCGGTTGTCGACGCCGTTCAGGCGGTTGGCGTGGACGTGGCGCTTGAAGCTCTGTACGTCGTGCACGGTGTGCGCCAGCATCAGCACGCCGCGGTTCGAGTACATGACGTTGTAGTTCAGCTCCTGGCTGAGATTTTGCCACAGGTCGACCGAGTGATCGAACAGCCGCGCGCTCTCGTCGTAGAGGTAGTTCGAGCGGATGATCGTGGTGTTGCGCCCGGTGTTGCCGCCGCCGAGCCAACCCTTGTCGATCACCGCGATATTGGTGATCCCGTGCTGGGTGGCAAGGTAATAGGCCGCGCCCAGACCGTGCCCCCCCGCCCCGACGATCACCACGTCGTACGCGGCCTTCGGCTGGCTGTCCGGCCATTGCTCCGTCCAGTCCTTGTGACCGGTCACGGCGTTCTTGAGAAGGGAAAAGGCGTTGAAACGAGTCATCGGCGGGCCCCGGCTGTGGTGGCTTTTCCCCTTCCTAGCGAGCACTGCCGAAGGCGGCGTGAGGTTTTGCGACAGTGTGATCGGATCTTTGCGCCGCGCCTCGGGACGCGACGGCACGGCCGGCTTTTCCTTGGGGCGAGGCGACAGGCGAGCGCGCGATGTTGCGCTGACTTCCCAGAGAGGCCGACAAGGCGGTCAACCGATAGTATCCATAAATTACATTGATACACAGTCACTTAAGACCACAGGCGCCGCGCGCTGCGCCTGTGATCTCTGCGCCTGCATCCGCGCCAAACCATGGCCTATCGATCGGGAACAGCCCCCGACGTCGCGAAGATCCCGGCGCTCTGTCGTTCCGGTTCTGCCCTCCGCGCGCGCTTCGCTGAATAACCTCCGGATCGCAGAGATGCCTGCCGCCTGTCCGGGTGCAGATCCGCTGTAAAGGTCCCTGTCACGCAAGAAGACGCGTCGGCTCAGTACGATTTCCCGCAGTAAGACGGGCAGAGGTCACCGGGCACATACTGGCGAAGGGCTCCTTAACCAGCAGAGGAGAACCTCATTTGACCTATCCCACCGACACCGAGGACAAGGGGCCGGACCTAGGCTCCCCGCCCGCCGAAAGCCTTATCCAGACAGAGTACACCATCGGCCGCGACAATATCGAAGGGTCTGTCGGACCGATCTATTTCGACGTGCACAATCCGGTCTTCGCGATCTCGGCGTTTGCGGTCATCGCCTTTGTGGCCTTCACGCTTGCCCTGCCAGAGCTTGCCGGCACCCTCTTCAGCACGCTCTTCACCGAGGTCACCACGGGCTTTGACTGGCTGTTCCTGGGGGCCGCCGATGTCTTCGTGCTGCTGTGCCTGGTGCTGGTCATCAGCCCCTATGGCAAGGTCCGGCTCGGCGGGCGCGACGCGCGTCCGGATTTCGGCTACCTGAGCTGGTTCTCGATGCTCTTCGCCGCCGGCATGGGCATCGGCCTGATGTTCTACGGCGTCTCAGAGCCGCTCAGCCACTTCGGCTCGTCGCTTGGCGGCACGGCCCTTGGCGACGCCGGGGCGCGCACCGACTGGGCCCCTCTGGGCGCCGCGACAACCCAGGAAGAGGCGGTGCGCCTTGGCATGGCCGCCTCGATCTTCCACTGGGCGCTGCATCCTTGGGCGATCTACGCGGTGGTCGGGCTCAGCCTGGCGCTGTTCAGCTACAACAAGGGGCTTCCACTGACGATCCGATCCGCCTTCTACCCGATCTTCGGCGAGAAAGTCTGGGGCTGGCCGGGCCACGTCATCGACATCCTTGCGGTCTTCGCCACGCTCTTCGGGCTTGCCACCTCGCTCGGGCTCGGCGCGGCACAGGCCAACGCGGGGTTCAACAAGCTCTTCGGCGTGCCGGTGGGCGAGACGACACAGATCGTGCTGATCATCGGCATCACGGCGATCGCGCTCTTCTCGGTGATCCGCGGGCTCGAAGCCGGGGTGAAGCTGCTCTCCGAGATCAACATGGGGCTCGCGCTGCTGCTGCTGCTCTTCGTGCTCTTCGCAGGGCCGACGCTGCTGCTTCTCACCAACACCGGCGACTACCTGCTGGCCTATCTCGAATACCTGCCCGCGCTGTCCAATCCCGTCGGGCGCGAGGACGTCAACTTCATGCAGGGCTGGACCTCGTTCTACTGGGCGTGGTGGATCAGCTGGTCGCCCTTCGTGGGCATGTTCATCGCCCGTGTCAGCCGCGGACGCACCGTGCGCGAGTTCCTGATCAGCGTGCTGCTGATCCCGAGCCTGGTCTGCGTGATCTGGATGTCCATTTTCGGCGGCGCGGCGATCAGCCAGGTCGTGCAAGAAAGCTACACCGCGGTGCAGGACGCCGATCTGCCGCTGCAGCTCTTCGCCATGCTCGATGACATGCCCCTGTCGGCGATCACCTCGCTTGTCGGCATTGTGCTGGTCATCGTGTTCTTCGTGACCTCCTCCGATTCTGGCTCGCTGGTGATCGACACGATCACCTCGGGCGGCAAGGTCGATGCGCCTGTGCCGCAGCGGGTGTTCTGGTGCGTGTTCGAGGGTGTCGTCGCGGTGGTCCTGCTGCTGTCGGCGGGAGGGCTCAAATCGCTGCAATCCATGGTGATCTCGACCGGCCTGCCCTTCACCATCGTTCTGCTCGTGATGTGCGTCGCAATCTGGCGGGGGCTCGCCAGCGAGCCGCGCTGAGACACGCGCCTTGCACAGACGGAAACGCCGCGGAGGCCCCCTCCGCGGCGTTTTCTTGTCAGGCTGCCGGGATCACGCCGCCAGGCCCTGCTCCTGCCGAAGCGCCTGCGGGGTGCAGCCAAAGCGCCGCCGGAACATCCGGCTCAGGTGCGAGGAGTCGCAAAAACCGCAATCCACCGCGACCTGCGCGATGGATTTCTCTGCGGTGAGCAGCAGGTGATGCGCCAGCGACAGGCGGATATTGAGGAACGCCGCCTGCGGAGAGATGTCGAGCGCGGTGCGGAAGTGCCGTTCCAGCTGTCGCTTGCTGTGCCCGATCCGCCGCGCGATCTCCTCGACCGAAAGCGGCGTGTCGATGGTCTGCTGCATGAGCTGCAGCGCCCGCAGCACGATCGGGTCGCGGGTCTTGAACCCGAGGGTGATCCCGGGCTGCGGTTTCTCGGGTTGCAGCGCGTCGTCGATGATCATGATGTGCAGGCTCTTGCTGGCCTGCGCCCGGCCCACGTGCTTTTCCACCAGATAGGCCCCAAGGTGCGCTGAACTGGCACCGCCCGAGCAGGTGAGCCGGTCGCGATCGACCACGAAGATCTGGTCCGCCACCGGATTGAGCCCCTCGAACTGCTCGAGGAAGTCCGCGTGATGGAACCAGCTCACGCAGCAGCGGTAGCCCTGCATCAGCCCCGCTTCGTGCAAAAGGAAGGCCCCGGTGCAGACCCCGACCAGAGGCACGCCCGCGTCGGCCGCCTGCCGCAGGAACTTCGTGTAGGCCGGGCCGAGAGTCTGCATGTCGTCCATCAGCCCGCCGACCACGACGATATAGTCGAAGCGCGACGGATCGCCGAGCCGCTCCTTGGGCTGCACCGTGATGCCGCTGCTCGAGGGGACCGCGTCCATCGTGTCCGAGAGCACCGTCCATGTGCATAGAATCGGGCGGCTGCGATCGCCCTCGTCCGCCGCGAGCCGCAGCACGTCGACGAAATTGGCAAAGGCACAGAGGGTGAAGCGCTTTGCCAGGATGAAGCCCACCGACAGGCGCGCGTCCTCGGGCCTGCGCCGGATGGCCCGGGAGGAGGCCGCGCGCGAGGTGGCTTTCTGCGGAACGGAGAGAGGGGTCATGCTGGCGCTCCGGCTGCACGGGAACTCTTGGGCGCCTGTCGTAGCCCTCATCCCCGCGTGACGCATATATCCTGTCTTTTGACAGGGGTTCGTCGCAATACTCTGCGCTACGAATTCGGCATCGACTTCGCCAAACGCGCCTCTGCAAGGCCGAAACGCGACCTCGATACCCATCGGACGAACACTGGCGGAGATTTGCGACGTCCCGACGGCCGTCGCCCCTGTTCTCGGTCATATCGCAGGAACCCCCCGCGGGCGCGGGCAAAAACCCCCGGCGACGCTCGGGTCACGGCAGAGAGGAAACACCATGAAAGTGCTGGTCCCGGTGAAGCGGGTCGTCGACTACAACGTGAAGATCCGCGTCAAGGCGGACGGCACGGGCGTCGATCTGGCCAATGTGAAAATGTCGATGAACCCGTTCGACGAGATCGCGGTCGAAGAGGCCATCCGTCTCAAGGAAGCGGGCAAGGCCGACGAAGTCATCGTCGTGTCGATCGGCCCGGCGCAGGCGCAGGATGTGCTGCGCACGGCGCTCGCCATGGGCGCGGACCGCGCGATCCTGATCACCGCCGAAGGTCCGGTCGAGCCGCTCAGCGTCGCAAAGCTGCTGAAAGCGGTGGTCGCTCAGGAAGATCCCGGCCTCGTGGTGCTGGGCAAGCAGGCCATCGATGACGACAGCAACCAGACCGGCCAGATGCTCGCGGCGCTGCTCGGCTGGAGCCAGGGCACCTTTGCCTCGGCGCTGGAGATCGGCGAGGGCCGTGCCAAGGTCACCCGCGAGGTCGACGGCGGCCTGCAGGCCATCGAGATCGCGCTTCCGGCCATCGTCACCGCCGACCTGCGCCTCAACGAGCCGCGCTACGCCTCGCTGCCGAACATCATGAAGGCCAAGAAGAAACCGCTCGACCAGAAGAGCGCCGAGGACTTCGGCGTCTCGACCGCCCCGCGCCTCAAGGTGCTGCGCGTCGAGGAGCCCGCGGCGCGGGCGGCGGGCGTGAAAGTGGGCAGCGTCGGCGAGTTGCTCGACAAGCTCAAGACCGAAGCCGGCGTCATCTGAGAGCGGGACCCTACACCATGTCAATTCTTCTTTTCGCAGACCACGACAACGGCACGCTCTCGGACCAGACCGCCAAGGCGCTGACCGCCGCGCTGCAGATCGGCACCGAGGTGGACATCCTGATCGCCGGCAAGGGCGCCGCCCCCGCCGCCGAGGCCGCCGCGCACCTCAGCGGTGTGCGCAGCGTGCTGCAGGCCGAGAGCGAGGCGCTCGAGCACCGTCTGGCCGAGGCGAGCGCGGCGCTCATCGTCGGGCTTTCGGAGGGCTACGACACCCTCCTCGCCCCCGCCACGACCACCGGCAAGAACGTGCTGCCACGCGTTGCCGCGTTGCTCGACGTGATGCAGATCTCCGAGATCACCGAGGTTGTTTCCGCCGACACCTTCAAGCGCCCGATCTACGCCGGCAACGCCATCGAGGTGGTGCAGTCGACCGAGGCCAAGAAGGTGCTCACCGTCCGCACCGCGGGCTTTGCGGCTGCCGCGTCTGGCGCGGCCGCAGCCCCGGTCCGGGCCATCGAGGCCGGAAACGCGGGCGCCGAGCTGTCGCGCTTCCTCGAAAACATGCTCTCGGCCAGTGACCGCCCCGAGCTCAGCTCGGCCAAGATCATCGTCTCGGGCGGCCGCGCGCTCGGCTCGGAAGAGAAGTTCCGCGAGGTGATCAACCCGCTCGCCGACAAACTCGGCGCGGCTGTCGGCGCCTCGCGCGCGGCGGTCGATGCGGGCTATGCGCCGAACGATTTCCAGGTCGGCCAGACCGGCAAGGTGGTTGCCCCCGATCTCTACGTCGCCTGCGGGATATCCGGAGCGATCCAGCACCTTGCGGGCATGAAGGACAGCAAGATTATCGTCGCGATCAACACCGACGAGGACGCACCGATCTTCCAGGTTGCCGACTACGGGCTCGTTGGCGATCTTTTCGATGTCCTGCCGGAACTTGAGCGCCAGCTCTGACGCCACCACCGCGCGGAAGACGGTCGTTTTTCGCGCGGTGAATGCCGGTTCGACGCCATCAGTGCGTCGTGCCAGGCCCTATCACTTCGATACACTCCTCGAACAAGCGGACTGCACCCATGTCTTCCTTTCCTGAACGCGCGAATGTCGTCATCGTCGGTCTCGGCGGCATCGTCGGCGCCTCGGTCGCCCACCACCTGGTAGAGCGCGGCTGGGACAATATCGTCGGCATCGACAAGTCCGGCATCCCCACCGACATCGGTTCGACCGGTCACGCCTCGGACTTCTGCTACTGCACGAGCCATGATCTGCTGAGCACCTGGGCGACCATGTACTCGGTCGATTTCTACGAGAAGATGGGCCACTACTCGCGCATCGGTGGTCTCGAGGTGGCGCGCGTCGGTGACGACCAGCGCATGGAAGAGCTCAAGCGCCGCTGCGACTCTGGCCGCGCCTTCGGCACCAACGTGCGGATGATCTCGGCCGCCGAGGCCAAGGAGAAATTCCCGCTTCTCGAGGAGGACCAGATCCAGGGCGCGATGTGGGACCCGGATGCGGGCCTCGTCATTCCGCGCTCGCAGACCGTCGCCGGCAAGCTGGTCGATCAGGCGGAGAAGTCCGGCAAGCTCAAGGCCTTTGCCAACACCCCGGCGCTGGAGCTGCTCACCGAGAATGGCCGCGTCACTGGCGTGAAGACCTCGCGCGGGACCATCATGGCCGATCACGTGGTGGTCTGCGCCGGCCTCTGGGGACGCCTAATCGCCGCCATGGCGGGCGAAGACCTGCCGGTGATGCCGGTCGACCACCCGCTGACCTTCTTCGGACCCTATGACGAGTTTGCCGGCACCGGCCTCGAGATCGGTCGTCCGCTGCTGCGCGACCAGGGCAACTCGGCCTACATGCGCGACACCGGCGATCCCGCGACCACCGAGGGTGGCCAGATGGAATGGGGCTACTACTACGAAAAGGACGTGCGGATGGTGCATCCGCGCGACATCCTCGAGAAGGGCCAGGCGCGCCTCGGGCCGTCGATGCGCGACCTCGTGCTGGAAGACGTGATCGAGCCGCTCGAAAAGGCTATGGAGCTCACCCCGATCCTCGCCGAGCTCGGCTTCAACGAGAGCCACTCGTTCAACGGCCTGCTGCAGACCACCACCGACGGCGGGCCGTCGATGGGCGAAAGCCGCAAGCTGCGCGGCCTGTGGTACGCGGTGGCGATCTGGGTCAAGGACGGCCCCGGCATGGGCAAGCTCATCGCCGATTGGATGACCGACGGGCGCACCCACATCGACCATCACGCGATCGACTATTCGCGCTTTCAGGACTTCCAGCTGAAAGAAGACTTCATCTGGGGCCGCTGCGAGGAAACCGCTGCCAAGATCTACAACCCGCCCGTCCACCCGCGTGAGCCCTTCGGCAACGCCCGTGGCATCCGCCGCTCGCCCTTCTACGAGCGCGAAGTGGAGCTGGGGGGCTACTTCATGGAACTCGGCGGCTGGGAGCGTGCGCATGGCTACGCGGCCAACGAGCACCTGCTCGAGAAATACGCCGACCAGGTGCCGGTGCGCGAAAACGAATGGGACAACCGCCACTTCTGGCGCGTGTCCAACGCCGAGCAGCTGGAGATGAGCGCCGATTGCGGCATCATCAACCTGTCGCACTTCCACATGACCGACATCTCTGGCCCGGACCACGTGGCGCTGATGGAATGGCTCTGCGCCGCGAAGATCGGTGGCGACAACATGGTCGGCAAGGGTATCTACACCCACATGCTCGATGACGAGGGCAACGTGCGGGCGGACTTCACCGTCTTCCGCATGGGCGACCGCTGCCGCCTGGTGAACGGGGCCGACGCCGGTCCGCGTGACCTCGAGTACATGAAGCGCACGGCGATGGACAAAGGCTTCGACGTCACCATCACCGACGTCACCGAGAAGTTCACCACCATCGGCATCTGGGGCCCGAACGCGCGCGAGAACCTTAAGAAGGTGGTCGCAGATCCGGCCGGCCTCGATGTCGAGAACTTCCCCTTCGCGGCCATCAAGCCGATCGAGATCGCCGGCAAGACCGTCACGGCCTTCCGCATCTCCTATGTGGGTGAGCAGGGCTGGGAACTGCACATGCCCTATGAGGACGGTCTTGCCGTCTGGGACGCCCTGCGCGAGGTCGGCGTCATGGCGGTGGGGGTCGAGACCTATGCCAACTCGCGCCGCCTTGAAAAGTCGCTGCGCCTGCAGAACGCCGACCTGCACACGCAGTACAACCTCTACGAGGCCGACCTCTCGCGTCCCAAGGTCAAGGAGGCCGATTTCCGCGGCAAGGAGAAGCACGTCGAGTTCCGCGCCCGCGAGCACCAGCCCGCAATGCTCTGCACGCTGGTGATGAATGACAACGTCGACAGCAAGGGGGTCGCCCGCTACCCGGTCAACACCATGCCCGTGATGGACCCCGAAACCGGCGAGGTGCTGATCGACGAGCTTGGCCGCCGCTCCTACACCACCTCGCAGGCCTTCGGCCCCAGCATCGGCAAGAATATCATGCTGGCCTACCTGCCGTGGGACTACTGCGAGGTCGGGCGCAAGCTGCAGGTGACCTATTTCGACGAGCCCTTCGAGGTCGAGGTCGCGGGCGTCGGCTACGCGCCGCTCTACGATCCCGAGAACAGCAAGCCGCGCAGCTGATCCGCTGGGTCACATGAAAATGACAGCGCCGGCGGATCACCCTCGCCGGCGCTTCGGCTTTTCGGGTTTGCTCTTGAGCCTCACGCGAAGGCCGCCCCGGCCTCCTGCTCCGCGAGCCAATCGGCAAAGAGCTGTGCGTTCGCCGAGGCTCCCGCATGGATGCGCAGGTAGAAGGGATAGGGCGAGTCCATCGCCTCGGGCACCAGCTGCACGAGGCGATGGCTTTCGAGATATCCCTGCAGCAGTCCTTCCCACCCCAGCACCGCGCCAATGCCATCCTCGGCCGCCTTGAGCCCGATAAGGTAGTTGTTCAGCGCGAACTCAGGGCCAGTCGGCGCGGGCAGACCGAGCGAGGCGAACCATTCGTGCCAGCCGGTCCATGCGTTCGCCCCTGAATGAATGCGGATCAACGGCACCTCGGCCAGGTCCGCGACCTGCGCGATCTCGTGCATCTCGGCGAATTGCGCGCTGCCGAGGGCGAGGATCCGGTCCCGGAACAGCAGTCGGGTCTCGTCGTCCTCGCGCGCCGGGTCACCGTAGTGAATGCTCAGGTCCACGCCACTCACCCGCCCGCTGTCCGCGATGACCTGCGAGATCGCGACGCCCGGATGCGCTTTCCAGAAGGCCGCCAGCCGCGGCGTCAGCCACAGGCCACTCATCGCGGTTGTCGCCGCGATCGAAACCGCGGTGCGATCCCGGCGGTTGCGGATGCGTGCGACGCTGTCGGAGATCCCCTCGAACCCGCGTTGCAGCGACACGAACAGCAAGGCGCCCGCCTCGGTCAGCTCCACCCCGCGGTACTGGCGCGTGAACAGGGCCTGTCCCAGGTCCTGCTCGAGCGCCTTGATCCGGTGGCTGACCGCAGCGGGAGTAACGTTCATCTCGGCAGAGGCCTGCTTGAAGCTCAGGTTCCGGGCCGCCGATTCAAAACAGGCCAAATCGCCTAAAGACGGTAGATCATAGGGCTTTTGCATATCGTCAGGTCGCTTTTGTCTTGCAGGAGTCGCTGTTGGATCATCGCGACGCTCAATTTAGCTAGGCTAATCTCAGTTGAGTTTTTTGCCAATTGTCAGCTCGCCGACGTAATGGCTTTGTGACGCGAAGATCACTTTCCGCGAGAGGACACCCAAGATGGCCAGCCCGACCGCCCGGCTTTCCGATCTGCTCCATCAGCAGCGCCGCGGCCATGGTCTCCGGCAGCCGTTTTACGGCGCCCCCGAGGTCTTCGATGCGGACCTGCAGGCGATCTTCTACCGCGACTGGCTCTGTGCCTTTCCGGCCCACATGCCGCTGCTCGAAGGCACGCAGAGCTACACGGTGAACGGCAAGATCGCGGTGCAAAAACCTCTCGGCCATGTTCCCGTGCTCGATGCCGGTGCGCTCCTGCTGTTCCAGTCGACCACCTGGAACCACTTGCTGACCGATCACTCGATCACCTTCCGCGTGACCCCGGTCGGCGCGCAGGAAACCGAGGTGCAGACCACCTGGCTCGTCCACAAGGTCGCGGTCGAGGGGGTGGACTACGACCTCGACACCCTGACCCGGGTCTGGGAGCACTCCAACGACGAGGACCGCCGCGTCGTCGAAGACAACCAGCAGGGCATCAATTCGCCCGCCTACGAGCCAGGCCCTCATTCGGCCACCCATGAAGACGGCGTGCTGCAATTCGTTAGCTGGAACCTTGACTGGATGCGCAGCGCTTATGCCCCCATCGCCCAGGCCGCGGAGTGACGTGATATGGTAACTGCAAGCCCCTCCCCCATTGCCCATTGGACCGACGAAGAACCGCTTGAGTGCGTGTCGATCCTGCCCGAAGCGGCGGATGTCGTCACCGTCTGCTTTCAGGCCCCCTCTGGTCGGCCCTTCCAGTTCGACGCCGGCCAGTTCCTGACGCTGGAGTTGCCGGTGCCCGGCGGCCCGCTCTACCGCACATTCACGATCTCCTCCTCGCCGTCGCGCCCGAAGTCGCTCACGCTGACGATCAAGGCGCAGCCGGATTCCATCGGGGTGCGATGGATCATCGACGCGCTTCGGCCCGGCATGAAGGTCAAGGCAAATGGTCCCTCCGGCCATTTCACCGCGGTCGGCCACCCGGCCAAGAAGTACCTCTTCATTTCGGCCGGGACGGGCATCACGCCGATGATGTCGATGACGACCGAGATCTACGACCTTGGCAGCCATTGCGACATCGTCTTCGTGAACTGCGCGCGGCGACCTTCGGAGATCATCTTCAAGCGCCGCCTCGAGCACATGGCGACCCGCATCGCCGGACTCGATCTGAAATGGGTGGTCAGCGCGCCGGACCGCTACCAGCCCTGGACCGGGTATCAGGGGCGTCTCAACCAGCTCATGCTCGGCCTGATGGCGCCCGACTACCTGGAGCGCGAAGTCTTCTGCTGCGGCCCGGAGAGCTTCATGCAGTCGGTGCGCGAGGCACTTGCGGGGCTCGGCTTCGATATGGACCACTACCATCAAGAGAGCTTCCACGCGCCCTCCATTCCCGGACCGCAGCACGTCGAAGCACCCGTGCCCGATGACGATATGCCGGACGAGGATATCATGGCGGAGGTCACCTTCGGTCGCTCCGGGCTGAAGCAATCCTGCGCGGAAACGGAGACGGTCCTTGCCGTTGCCCGCCAGGCCGGGATCGCCATCCCTACAGGCTGCACTTTCGGCGTTTGCGGCACCTGCAAGACAAAGAAGATCTCGGGCGACGTCTATATGGTCCACAATGGTGGCATCACCGAAGACGAAATCGAAGAGGGCTATTTCCTCGCCTGCTGCTCGAATCCGCGTGGCAAGGTCGAGCTCGACCTCTAGAGCCCACATTCGCGGAACGAGCTGACTGGGCCGGGGGCCTCGCCCCCGGCAGTCTTCGTTCGAGGGTTGCGTCAGCTGGGCTGACGCCGACCCTCAAGAAAGCGGCGAGACCACATGCGGGTCAGCGCGCTCATCTGGCGTGATGTCCACAAGACCGCGCGCCCGCGCTTAGCGATCGTTGTCCATGTCGTGCAACATCGCCACCCGGCGGCGGAAGTCCTCGTCGGTGGAGAATTCGGCCCCCAGGAATGCGTCGATGAGGTCGAGCGCCAGCCAAGGTCCGACGATCTGCGCACCAATGCAGAGCACGTTCACATCGTCGTGCTCGACGCATTGATGCGCCGAATGGACATCGTGGCCGACCGCGGCGCGGATGCCCTTGACCTTGTTGGCGGCAATCGAGGCACCGACACCTGTGCCGCAGACCAGCAGCCCCCGCTCGGCCGAGCCGTCGTTGACCGCCCGCGTCACCGCCTGAGCGATCTCCGGAAAATCGACCGGCTTGTCGTCGTAGGAGCCGACGTCCCTGACCTCGTGGCCGAGGCGCTGGAGGTGATCGAGGACGGTTGCCTTGAGCGGGAAGCCCGCATGATCGGAGCCAAGGACAAGACGCATTGCAAGAACCTTTCGAGGTGGGGGTTAGCGAAGCAGTTTCGGCAGGGCCAGCACGAGCCCGTCGGCAAAAGTGATGATCGCAAGCGTCAGCAGCAACGGCGCGTAGAAGGGCAGCAGCGCCTTCAGCAACTGGCGTAGCGTGATCTTGGCAATCGATGACACGAGGAACAGCGACAGACCCATCGGCGGGGTCAGCAGGCCCAACATCAGGTTGAAGATCACCACGATGCCAAGGTGCACCGGATCGATCCCCGCCATAACCATCGGCGGCGCGATCACCGGGACCACCAGCAGCGTCGCGGTGGTGGAATCGAGGAACATGCCGGCGATGAAGAAGATCAGGTTGGCAATCAGCAAGAGCACGAAGGGATCGCTCGAGATTGCCAGGATCAGCTTGGAGAAATCCTGAGGGATCTGCTCGACCGCGAGGATCCAGCCGAAGAGCGAGGCCGCTGCGACGATGATCAGGATCGCGCTGGTGTTGCGCAGCGTGGTCAGCATGGCGGACCACAGGTGGTCGAGCGTCAGTTCTCGGTAGACCAGCCAGCTGATGAGGATCACGTAGACCGCCGTTACCGCGGCCGCCTCGGTCGGGGTGAAAAGCCCCAGCAGCATGCCCGAGATCATCAGCACCGGGGCCAGCAGCGCCGGAAGCGCCGGCAGCAGGCTTTCGCCCACTTCTCGCGGGCTCGCCCATCGCTCGGCGCGCGGCATGTCCTTGCGGATGGCGAGGATGGCAGCGGTGACCATCAGCAGCAGGATGCAAATCAGCGCGGGCACGATGCCGGCGATCAGCAGTTGGATGATCGACACGCTGGTGACCGAGCCGTAGACGATGAGCGGGATGCTTGGCGGGAAGATCGGCCCGACCACGGCCGAACTCGCGGTAACCGCCGCGGCGAAGGGAGCGTCGAAACCGCGGCGCTTCATCGCCTCGATCTCGATCTTGCCGAGCCCCCCGACATCGGCGAGCGCGGCGCCCGACATACCCGAAAAGATCAGGCTCGAGAAGATGTTGACCTGCGCCAGCCCGCCCGGGATGCGGCCCACCAGCGTGTCGGCGAAGCGAAAGATGCGGTCGGTCACCCCGGCAAGGTTCATCAGGTTGCCGACGAAGATGAAAAGCGGCACAGCGACCAGCGGAAAACTGTCGAGCGCGTAAGTCACGCGCTGCGTCAACAGGCCGAGCGGCAGCCCCTCGATGACGACGTAGAAGATCGCCGGCAGCAGGATCGAGTAGACGACCGGGAAGCCGAGCACGAAGAGCGCCAGAAACAGGACGATGAGGATCAGGCCCATGTCAGAGGCTCACCGACTTCGCCGTCTTGCGCGTGCGCAGCTGCAGCGCGTGAAAGATCGCCGCCCCGGCAAAGCCGACGAAACAGGCGCCGAGGAAGATCCAGAACGGGATCCCGAGCGTCGGCGTGGCATTCTTGAGGTTGTCCGAGATGTTGAGCGCGGTCACCACCGCAATCAGCGCACAGGCTGCGAAGGACAGCAGCGTGATCGCCAGCCCGAGCCAGCGCTGTACCGGCTCGGGCAGAGCCGCGCGCAGCTCGCCCATGACGATGTTCTCCTCGGAGCGGACCACCAGCGGGTAGGCAACGAAGACGGTACAGATGAGCAGGAAGCGCGTCAGCTCCTCGGCTCCCACGATGGCGGAGCCGAAGATGTCGCGCATGATCACCTGCAGAAAGGGCAGCGCGATCAGCGCCGCGAGCATGGCCACGCAGAGAAAGCGGAGTAGCTGTGTCATGAACCGGGGAACTCCGGGTATTGAGGTCAGGAAAGCGCGGCATGGGCGCGCAGGACGCCCACGCCGCCGCGGTTCACTTCATCGACATGATCTGCTGGATGTAAGGCTCGAAGTCCGGGAAATCCTGGTTGATCTGCGCCAGAACCTTCTCGCGGAAAGCGGCGAGATCGAGTCCGGTTTCCGCGGTGGTGAAGGTCATGCCACTTCCCTTCAGCTCCTCGACCAGCGCCTGCTCGGAGTCCTGCGCCCATTGCAGCGACTCCATCGCCTTGCCGTCGAGCACCTTGGTGATCGCGGCGCGGTTCTCCTCGGACAGCCCCTGCCAGGCTTTCTCGTTGACGAAGACCGCGAGCACAGACTGCATATGCCCCGTCATCGCGACGTGGCTCTGCACTTCGTAGAGCTTGTTGGCCGCAATCATGGTCAGCGGGTTCTCCTGGCCGACGACCATGCCGGTCATCAGCGCGGTGGGCAGTTCAGACACTTCGACCGGCGTCGGGGTCGCGCCGAAGCCCTTGACCATCGACACCCACAGATCGAGCGGCACCGCCCGGAAGGGCTTGCCCGCCATGTCGTCCGGCGACTTGATCTCGAAGTTGGACGAGATGTGGCGCGCGCCGCGGTAGATGCGCCCGATGATGCGCACGCCGCCCTCCTCGACAAGCCGCGCGTTGATCTCCTGCAGTGCCTCCGACTTGGCCGGGTCGGTGGCACGCATGGCGTGCTCGGCGTTCTCGTAGACGAAGGGCGCGTTGAACACGGCGACCTCGGGCACGATGCGGGCCAGTGAGGCGAAGTCGTGGTGGCCCATCTGGATGGTGCCCATGCGCACCCCGTCAACCATCTCGGCGACATTGCCGAGCTGGCTGGCGGGGAACACCTGCACCGTCACCTCGCCACCGGTCTCCTCCTCGATCGCGGTGGCGGCTTCGGCGGCGAAACGGGTCTGGAAATCCCCCTCCGCGCCCACGTGGGCGTAGCGCAGTTCAGCGGCCGCAGCTGGCAGCGCGCACAAGCCGATTGTCGCGGCAGCCAGAAGCTGCCGAGCAGAAAAAGCGAACATATTCTCCTCCCTTCGCTTGTCGTCCTAAGCTTTCTTGAGACCTTTTCGGTAGCTGTCGATCAGGCTCCTGCGACGCAACTCGTCGCCAATCGCGAAATGCTCCCGCAGCCGCTTGTCCGCGGCCTCCGGGTCCTTCGCGACGATCGAGAGGAAGACCTCCCGATGCGCTTCCACAAGGTCTCCGACCACGGAGCGCTCATGGTAGACCGTCTTGCGCCGCTGCACGTGGCTGCGTCGAAGCAACTCGGACAGGGCGCCGTAAAGGGTGATCAGCGAGCTGCTGTGGCTCGCCGCCACAATCGAACGGTGGAACATGAAATCCGCGCGGCCGCCCGCCTCGGGATCGTCCAGCGTGTCGATCAGCGAGCCGAACCACTGGCCGATCCGCGCGAGATCGACCTCGTTCGCCCGCGTGCAGGCGAGCCGGATCGCCTGGCATTCGATGCCGATCCGCGCCTCCATCACGTCGTCGAGCATGTCCTGTTGCTGAGCGAGGCAGAACGTGAAGAAATCCGAAACCGTCCCGAGATTGGCTTGCCGCACGTAGGTGCCACTGCCGTGTCGTACGTCGAGCATGCCGAGCATGGCGAGCGAACGGATCACCTCGCGCAGCAGCGGGCGACCGACTTCCAGCTCCCGGGCGAGATCGCGCTCGGACTTCAGCCGGTCGCCGACGCGCAGGTCACCGGTCATCAGCGCGTCCTTGAAATACGCGATGACCCGGTCGGTTCCCTTTTCCGATTGAGCTGTCTCAAGCTCGCTCATCCCTGCCGCCTCCTCCTGGCTGACCAAAGTGAACCTCTTGCCGACCGGGTTGCCAACCAGTTTTTGAGCGCGCTGGCTTGGCGGGGTATTGCCGCCCGAAAAGCGTGCCGATTCTTGTGCTTAAATAATTGTTATTGTTTATTTTCTTGAGAAACTTGGAAAACAGTCAACTCCCAAAGAGGTCTTACCACTTTGACCTTTTCGACGGATCATCAGTCGCGGGGTGAATGACGTTCCGTAGTGGGATCCGCTCTCCGCACCCCTGAAGCCGTGCTCGCGGCACGAGCTGGCACCACTCGCTCCGGCTGCGAAACGAAGGGCTGATCCATGGGGCTATCGGTAAGAGACGGAAGAGTGCAGGCAGGACATGGCAAAATGCGCGGTGCGCTCGCCTTCGAGCGCCGATCTGCGGGCGGTGCCATTCGCCGTAAGCCCCCGCAGTCGCCTTGAACCGTCGCGATACCGCCCCTAGAGCCGAAGCCCTTGTGCCGCACCCACGTCGCAGACGAGCTCGACGCGGGGGTGCAACTGCAGGGCCGAGGCGGGGCACCCGCGCGAGGGCGGGCGATGAAAGGCCGCGTGCAGCGCCTCGCTTTTTGCCTCGCCGGTCGCGACCAGCACGATCCTCTGGGCCTCGAGAATGGTGCCGATGCCCATCGTGATCGCCTCGCGCGGGACTTCGGTACCTTCGGGAAAGTCCTTGGCATTGGCCCTGCGGGTGCTCTCGTCGAGGGTGACAATCCGGGTCCGGCTGTCGAACTCAGATCCCGGCTCGTTGAACCCGATATGCCCGTTTCGTCCTATCCCGAGCAGTTGCAGGCCGATGCCTCCGGCCGCGTCTATCGTCGCCTCGTACGCGCGCGCCTCCAAGGCAGGATCGCCAAGCCCCGAGGGCAGGTGACCATGCCCGGCCAGCATGTCTACCTGCTCGAAGAAGTGCCGCTGCATGTAGCACGCAAAGGCCCCGGGATGCGCCGGCCCAAGGCCGAAGTACTCATCGAGGTTGAAGCTCTCGACCGCCGCGAAGCTGGTTCCGGCGCGGTGCGCCGCCGCCAGACGGGCGTAAACGGCGAGCGGCGTACGGCCGGTCGCAAGACCGAGAACGGGGCGCGCCCGTGTCTCGACAAAGCGCAGGATCCGCTGGGCGACCTCGGCGGCCACCGCCTCGGGGCTTTCCAGTACGACCAGCGCCGGGCGGTAAAGGGCGCGCTGGGTCATGGCCGCTCCAGCGCATCGGCCAGCGCAAGCCGTGCCGCGCGCACCGCGCCGATCGCACCGGCGCGATTGCCGAGCAGGCTGATCCGCAGCTCCGGCACCGGCGCGCCGAGACGGGCCAGCGCCTCGCCCACCCGGGCCACGATTTCCGGACGCGAGCCGATGCCACCGCCGAAAACGACAAGCGCCGGATCGAGCACCGCGCCTACCGACAGGACCGCCAGGGCGAGCCTTTCGGCGAGAACGTTGAGCGTGGCGTCAAGCACCGGGTCCGCGACGCCAGCACGGCTCAGATCCCGCAGGCTGCCCTCGCGGGCACCGCCCCTCGCCCTGTAGTCCTCGACGAGGACCTGCCCCGCCACCACGCTTTCGAGCGTGCCAAGGCTGCGGGCGCGCGGGCTGTAAGGATCCCCACCGATGGGCAGACAGGCAATCTCGCCGGCGGCGCCGCCGACGCCGCGCAGCAGCCGGTCGCCGAAGGCGAGACCCATGCCGATGCCGGTTCCGAGCGCAATGAAGGCAAGCCCAGCTTCCGCAGCGCGAGAGCCCTGCGCCCCGTGGCCAAGCCAGCTCTCGCCGAGGGCGGCCAGGTTGACGTCGTTCTCAACCGCGACCGGCAGCCCCAGTCGGTCGGACAGGAGCGCCGGCATCGCCCGTCCCTCGAGACCGCGCAGGTTGGGTGCGCGCGCGAGCACGCCCGTCACCGGATCGATCGCACCCGGCAAGCCGACACCCGCCGCGCCGACCGTCCTGCCGCAAGAGAGCGTGGCAAGATGGTCCGAGATCAACTCCAGAACAGCATCGCCGCCCGCTTGCGGGGTCGCATCGCGCGCCTCTGCGAGGACCGTGCCCTCGAGATCGGTGAGCACCGACTGTACCTTGGTGCCGCCAACATCCGCTCCGAACAGGCAGCACGCCCGCGGATCGAGCGCGCCGTGCGGCGTCACCCAGCCGGTGCCGGCAAGCGCGCCCTTGGACACGTCCGCGCCGCGCAGCAGACCGGCGAGGTCGCGGCGACCGGCAGCCGGGAGGTCGCGCGCGGAGGTCAGGAAAAGATCGAAGCCCGTCACGCCCGGCCCACCGCCTTCTCGGTCGCTGGATCGAACAGATGGACCGTGCCCGCCGCCGCCTCGGCCTGGATCCGCTGTCCGGGTGCGGCGCCGGAATGGCCCGGCGCGCTCGCGATAAAGTCGTGGCCCTGCGCGGTGAAATGCACCAGCGTCTCGTGCCCGAGCGGTTCGGTGACCGTCACGGTGCCCTCAAGGACAATCGCGGATGAGCTGCTGGGCACGCCGACCTTGAGATCCTGCGGCCGGACGCCCGCCATCACCGCCGGTTCCCCTTCCGCCAGCGTCACCACGCCGCCCGACTGCTGCGCCGGGAAAATGTTCATCGAGGGGGTGCCGATGAAGCGCGCGGTGAAGATGTCGACCGGGTTGTCGTAGATCTCCATAGGGGGTGCGGCCTGCAGAATATGGCCGTCACGCATCACCACGATGCGGTCGGCCATGGTCATCGCCTCGACCTGATCGTGGGTCACATAGGTGATGGTCGTGCCGAGCCGCTGGTGCAGCGCCTTGATCTCGATGCGCATCTGCGCGCGGAGCTGTGCGTCGAGGTTCGAAAGCGGCTCGTCGAAAAGAAAGGCCGCGGGGTCGCGCACCATGGCGCGCCCGATGGCTACGCGCTGGCGCTGCCCGCCCGACAGCGCCGATGGCCGCCGCTCGAGCAGCGGCGTCAACCCGAGCGTCGCCGCCGCCTCCTCGACGCGCTGCGCCTTTGCCGCCTTGGACAGCTTCGAGGTGTAGAGGCCAAAGGCGATATTCTGGCGCACGCTCATGTGCGGATAGATCGCGTAGTTCTGGAACACCATGGCGATGTCGCGCTGCTTGGGGTCCACCTCGTTGACCCGGCGGCCGCCGATGGAAATGTCGCCGTCCGAGACCTCCTCGAGCCCGGCGATCATCCGCAGGGTGGTGGACTTGCCACAGCCCGATGGGCCGACAAAGACCACGAACTCGCCGTCGGGGATGTCGAGGTCGATGCCGTGGATCACCCGGGTGCGCCCGTAGGCCTTGGTGAGCTTGCTCAGCTGGATGGTGGCCATCAGCGCGCCTCCGTCAGTTCGTTGAATGCCGCCTCGAGCGCGGCGGCGGCGCGGGTTTCCTTCGCGGCCTGTGCCTCGGCCCGTGCGGTGAACCCGGCCAGCGCCTCGCGGTAACTGGCGAGGGCCTCGGCCATGGCCGCGGGCGCGGGCCCGCCGAACCGGTCGCGCACCGACACGAAGTACTCGGGCGAGACGATCTCACGAAAGCTCGCCTCGTCGAGGGTGGAGGCACGCCCGGCATGGGCGGCGAAGGCCGCGGCGAAGGGCGCGAAGCCGCCCGCCGCGAGGCTGGTCTCTGCCGCCACAACCGCCCGCGCCGTATCGGCGGCGATCTCGTGCGCGAGCCGGAACGAGAGCCCCTCGCGCCGGACCAGCGTGTCGGCGAGCTCAGTGATGGTGATGCAGGCGCGGTCGATGTTGGCCGCGACCCGGGCCTCGTTGACCCGCAGGCTCGGCACCAGCGCCGCCAGCAGGCGCAGCACCCGGCTGCCGGTGTCGAAGGCGCCGTAGCCGGCGGACTGGCTCTCGCCCTCGCTGTCGTTCATGTCGGTGAAGGGCGTGTTGTGCATGATGTCCTTCATCATCCGCGCCTTGCCCACCGCCTGCGACGCGAGGTGGCGCATGTGCTCGATGGGGACCGGGTTGCGCTTCTGCGGCATGATCGACGAGATCTGCACGAAGGCATTGGGCACGTGGATCTGCGCGACCTCGAAGCTCGACCAGACCTGAAGGTCCTGCACCAGCCGCCCGAGGTGCAGGAAGATCAGCTCGACCGCGGAATAGGTCGCCGTGGTGTAGTCCACCGCCGCGATGCAGGAGTAGGAGTTGCGCTGCGGAGCAGCGAAGCCGAGCAGTTCGGCCACCAGCGCGCGGTCGAGCGGGAAGCCCGAGGTGGTGATCGCCGCCGCCCCCATGGAGCACAGATCGCAACTCTCGCGCGCCGCCTCGAGCCGGGCCATGTCGCGGATCAGAACCTCGATGGCCGCGCCGAGGTAGTGGCCAAAGGTGGTGGGTTGCGCCGGCTGGCCGTGGGTGTAGGCGACGATCAGTGTCTCGGCCTCGCGCGCGGCGGTCTCGGTCAGGGAGGCCAGCAGCGCCCTCGCCTCGGCCAGCAGCGCATCGATCCGCGCCTTCAGGGCCATCTTGAACAGCGTGTGGTCGATGTCGTTGCGCGAGCGCGCCGTGTGCAGCCGCCCGCCGGTGTCGGGGCCGACGCGTGTCTTCAGCTCGGCCTCGCGCAGGAAGAAATAGTCCTCGACCTCGCCGGTATAGACGAGCTCGGCCGGGTCGATCTCGGCATCGATGGCGACGAGCGCCCGGGCGATCTCGGCGGCGACGGCGCGCGGCAGGATGCCG
This sequence comes from Salipiger sp. PrR003, assembly GCF_010500785.1. NCBI lineage: Bacteria > Pseudomonadati > Pseudomonadota > Alphaproteobacteria > Rhodobacterales > Roseobacteraceae > Salipiger > Salipiger sp. PrR003. Next base: position 54,301 of record NZ_JAAGOV010000047.1, on the reverse strand, counting down.
GTGCGCACGAGCATGACCAGATGCGCCCGGTCGATGCGGCGGAAGCCCTCGGCGTGATCGTCCTTGGCATGGGCGAAGAGCGGAGCGAGCACCGTGTCCTTGTAGACCGGGTCGGGGAACACCGAGGTGTCGGCGTGGCTAGGATCGGTCATGCCGGTCATCCTTTCAGGCCCGCCAGCATGACGCCGCGGACGATGTAGCGTTGCAGCAGCAGGAAGACGATCAGCGTCGGGATCGTGGCCAGCGCCGCGCCGGTCATGATCATCTCCCACTGGATCGACTGCTCCACCGCGAAGGAGGTGAGCCCCACCGGAAGCGTGTAAAGCTCGCTCGAGGTGATCGAGATCAGCGGCCAGAAGAAGGCGGTCCAGTTGCCGAGGAAGGTGAAGATCGCGAGCGCCGAGAGCGCGGGGGTGACCAGCGGCATCGCGATGCGCCACCAGATGGTAAACTCGTTGAGCCCGTCGATCCGCGCCGCCTCGATGAAATCGTCGGGCACGGTCTCGAAGAACTGCTTCATCAGAAAGGTGCCGAAGGCGGTCATCATGCCGGGGAACATGATGCCCCAGTAAGTGTCGAGCCAGCCGAGGTTCGAGGCCATGAGGTACCACGGGATCACCAGCATCTCGGTCGGGATCATCAGCGTCGAGAGGATGGCGATGAACACGAACTGACGGCCGCGGAAGCGGAACTTGGCGAGCGTGTAGCCGACGAGGCTGTCGAAGAAGCAGTTCGACAGGGTGACGCAGATCGCGACGAGGCTGGAGTTCAGGAGCCAGCGGAAGAATTTCCCCTCCGAGAGCACCTCGACGTAGTTGGCGAAGCTCGGCTCCTGGGGGATCAGGCGCAGGTCATAGATCTGCCCGGCGCTCTTCAGAGAGGTCGAGAACATGAACAGGATCGGCGTGATCATCAGCATCCCGCCGATGAACAGCACCGTCCAGAGCAGGATGCGCGCGGGCCGGATCTTCGACATGGGCAGCCCGGCACGGGCCTCGGCGGCGGAAGTTTCCACGACGGCCATCAGCGGCTCCTCAGGATCCAGAGTTGCAGCAGCGAGATCAGCAGCAGGATGGTGAAGAGCACCACGGTCTGCGCCGCGGCCGCGCCCATCTGGTAGGAATTGAAGGCGGTCTGGTAGATCATCAGCACCAGCGGCTTGGTCGTGCCCAGCGGCCCGCCCGGATCGTTGGTGGTCATGTTGTAGACCTGGTCGAAGATGCGCAGGAAGCCGATCGACGAAAAGACCACCAGAAAGACCGTCGTCGGCTTCAGCAGCGGCAGGGTGATCTTGCGCAGGATCGCCCAGTCTCCGACGCCGTCGATACGCGCCGCCTCGTAGTAGGTCTGCGGGATCGAGCGCAGCCCGGCCATGAAGATGATGACTTGGAAGCCAAGCCCGGCCCAGATCGCCGTCACCATGATCGAGGGCAGCGCCCAGGTGGTCGAGCGCAGGAAGTCCATCTGCCCCATGCCGAGCGCGCCCAGCACCGAGTTGATCACGCCGGTCGGCGCGGGCTGGTAGAACCAGCGCCAGACCCAGGCCATGGCCGAAGCGGTGGTGATGTAGGGCAGGAAGTAGAGCGCCCGCAGGAAGGCATGGCCAAAGCGTATCCGGTCGAGGAAATAGGCCACGGTGAACGACAGCACGAGGCTGATCGGCGTGCCGATGACCAAATAGGCGAAGGTGTTGCGAAAGACCTGCCAGAAGTCCGGGGAGGCGAACATCTCGCGGTAGTTCTTGAGCCCGATGAACTTTGGCGGCGACATCAGGTTCCAGTCGGTAAACGACAGCCGGAAGGCGTCGAGCGTCGGGTAGAAGCGGATGACCGCATAAAAGAGGACGGGAAGGGCCAGGAAGGCCCATACCCAGAGTGCGCGGCGTGTCCGCATGCTGAGGCGCGGCGCACTGGCCGCCCGTGTGGTGTCGTCGAACGCCATGTCCGTTCCGCCCTCCGCTGCCCCTGCCTCAGTGGAAGCGATCGAGGATCGCCTGTTCTTCGGTTGCGGCCTCGGCCACCGACTCCTCGACCGACTGCCCCTGCAGGAACACACGGTTGGCCATGTCCATGGTCACCTGTCGCTGCGCCTGCTCGTCGAAGAAGGTCGTGGTGTGGGCGTATTCGAGACCCGCGAGGAACGGACCGTATATCGGATCGGCGAGGTTCTCCTCGGTGAGCGCGGCTTCGGGGCGCGCGGGAAGTTCGCCCACCACCTCGAGCCAGAGCTGCATCGCTTCGGGCGACGTCAGGTAGGTCAGGAACTTCGTCGCGGCTTCCAGCTCCTCTCCCTCGGCCCCGGCACCGATGCCGTTGGCAAAATAGGAGGCGTAGTTCGAGCGCAGCCCCTCGGCGTTCGCCGGAAGCTCGGCAACGCCCCATTCGAAATCTTCGATCGAGGAGAATGAGCCGAGGCGGAAGGTTCCGTCGATGGTCATCCCGGCGCGCCCGGCCCGGAACGCGGCTTGACCCTCGTCCATGAAGCCCGTGGCGCCGACCTTATGCTCGGTCGCCAGGTCGGTGTACCACTTGGTCGCGGCGATGCCCGCCTCGCTGTCGTAGGTGACCTTGGTGTAATCGTCGTTATAGGGCTCACCACCGAACTGGCGCACGAGCACTTCGCGCCACCACTGGTGGTCCTGTCCGCCCATCTCGACCGTCATCCCGACGGTGGTGAAGTTGCCCCCCGCATCCGTTTCCGTCAACTTCACGGCGGTATCGACCAGCTCGTCGAGCGTCGCGGGCGGCTTCTCGATCCCGGCCTTCTCGAACAGCGCCTTGTTGTAGAAAAGCGCCAGCGAGCGCACCGCGGTGGGCAAGCCGTAGTAGTCGTCGCCGCGCTTCATGGCGCCGACGATCGGGAAGAACTCGGATTCGATCATCTCTTCGGGAAAGGCATCCTTTGGCAGGGGCTGCAGCACGCCGCCGTTCACGAAGTTGTCCGTCCAGCCATAGAAGAGTTGCAGCACGTCGGGCCCCTTGCGCGCCATGTTCGCGGCGATCACGCGGGTCTGGTAGTCCGCGTAGGGGAAGGTCACCTGCTTCACCGTGATGCCCGGGTTCTGCGCCTCGAATTTCTCGATGAGCTGATCCATCGCCGTCACGCGGGTCTCGTAGATATACTGCCAGTATTCGATCTCGACGTCCGCCGCCGCCGCATGGGCGCCGAAGACCGCGGCACCGGCGAGAAGGCCGGCCTTCATCAGTGCTGGTTTCATGTTTACCTCCGTTGGAGACGGCGCGTCGCCGCCCTTTGTCCGCGCTTGTCCAGTTCGACCGGAGCCGCCTGCCGCGCCGTGAGCCGTGACGCTGAGCCGCCCGACCACCCGCAGGCTGTCGCATCGCGCCCCGACCTGTCAAATAAAATAAGTTACTTGAGTTATCTTTTGAGCCATGCCAGCGTTTCTCCGACGCCGGAGGTCTGCAGAATTCCGCTCTCTGGCAACAAGAAGGACAAAACAGTGCCGCCTCCAAGCAAGACGGGAGTCCCGCGGGCTCGCACCCCTGTCAGTGTCGCCATGGGAAAGAACCCCGGCCGCAACCGCAGCCACAACCGCAGGGTCGTGCTGGAGTTGCTCCGCCGCAACGGCCCGATGGGCCGCAAGGCCATGGCAGATCTGGCGCAGATCTCGACCCAGGCGGTCGGCAATATCATCGAGGATCTGATGGCCGAAGGGTTGTTGCTCGACCTCGGCCGGCTGCGCAGCGGACGCGGACTGCCGCCGATCCAGTACGCCCTGAACCCCGACGGCGCCATCACCCTCGGCTTCGAGATCGCGGTCGGCGAATTGACCGTCACCGTTCTCGACATCGGCGGCAACCTGCGCCACGAGGCGCATATCCCGCTGCCCGACATGGCCTCCGGCCCGGTGCTTTCGCTGGTGGCCGACAGCGTCGCTGGGCTGCGTGCCGACTTTCCCGGGAAGCTCATGGGGATCGGCGTCGTGATGCCCGGCCCCTTCGGGATCGAAGGCCTGTCCGGTGTCGGGCCAACGACGCTACACGGCTGGACCGAGGTCGCGGTGGCACAGGATCTGGCGCAGCGCTGCGGCGTTCCGGTCTACGTCGACAACGATGCCAATGCCGCCGCCGTTGGCGAGCTGCTGTTTGGCAAGGGGCAGAACGTCTCGCATTTCTGCCAGGTCTATTTCGGCGCGGGCATCGGCCTCGGCGCAATCATCGACGACCAGCCGCTGCGCGGGGCATTTGGCAACGCAGGAGAAATCGGCCACATCGTCGTCGCCCCCGGAGGGCGACCCTGCCAATGCGGACAGTCGGGCTGCCTCGAGCGCTACGCCTCGCTGCATCGGCTGCGCGAGATGCTGGAAGCCGCAGGAGAGCCCGCCACGCTGGACGACCTGCGGCGACATCACCGCGACGGGCACCCGGTGCTGGACGAGTGGCTTGCCACAGCGGCTCAGCACCTGTCGGCAATGATTGGCATCGTCGAGAACATCTTTGATCCGCAGACCGTCATCATCGGGGGCAAGCTGCCGGGCGCTGTGCTCGATGCCCTGGTCGAGCGCCTGACAATCCCCTCGACCGTCGCGAACCGCGCCGACCGCACACTGCCGCGGGTCCAGCGCGGGCAGACCGGGCAGGCTTCGGCCGCGCTCGGCGCCGCCGCCCTGCCCTTTTTCAACGCGATCACGCCCCGCCTCGACCGGGCGGAGGACGGTCTCGTGCCCACGACTGACTGACAGGAGACACAGATGACGATCCAGGACCGCCTCGCCCGGCGCGAGGCACAGCCCGCGCTGATGCGACTCGATACCGCCCTCTCGCGGCTTTCCGGATGCCTGACCGTCATGAACACCGGCGCCCATCCCGACGACGAGCACAGCGGGCTCATGGCATGGCTGCGGCACGGGCTCGGGCACCGCGTGGTGATCGCCTGCTCGACGCGCGGCGAGGGCGGCCAGAACGCGCTGGGACCGGAACGCGGCGCGCTGCTCGGCGTGCTGCGCAGCCGCGAGATGGAGGAGGCCGCGCGAGTGCTTGACTGCGACGTGGCGTGGCTCGGCTTCGGCCCTTCTGATCCGGTACATGATTTCGGTTTCTCCAAGGATGGCGACGACACTTTCGCCCGTTGGGGCGAGGCGCTGATCACCGAGCGGCTGGCATTGGCCTATCGCCGCTATAGGCCCGACGTGATCCTGCCGACCTTCCTCGACGTCCCGGGGCAGCACGGCCATCACCGGGCGATGACGCGCGCGGCGCTTGCCGCCGTCGCGCTGGCCGCGGACCCCGGCGCGCTGAGAGGCAGCCCTCTCGCTCCGTGGCGGGTTTCGCATGCCTATCTTCCTGCCTGGGGCGGCGGCGGGGGCACCTACGACGACACCCTTCCGCCCCCCGCGGCGACGCTCCGCGTCGAGGCCACGCCCTGCGATCCCGCGCGCGGCGTTCCTTATCAAGAGATCGGGCAGTGGTCGCGCCGCCGACATGCCTCGCAGGGGATGGGCGGCTGGTCCGACACGCCGCAGCGGGTCTGGGAGCTGCACCTGACCAATGGGCCTGCCGAGCGCAGGCTGGCCGAAGGCATCCCCGCCACGCTGCCCGAGCTTGCCGCGCTCGCAGGCCCCGCCGCGGCGGCGCTGCGGGACGCAGCCGCCGCGATCACCAGCGCTCAGGCGGCCTTTCCGCGTCGCGACGCGATCATTGCCGCGCTCGCCACAGCTGATGCGGCGCTCGAGTCCGCCGCTGCAAGCGCCGCTCCCAATTTCGCCGCCGCCCATAGCCACCGCCTTGCGCGCAAGCGCCGCGAGATTGCCCACGCCCTTTTCGAGGCCGCCGCCCTCACGCCGGTCTGCGCCCTCGCGCCGACCCGTCTGGCTCCGGGTGACTGCGCTTCACTGACCCTCCATCAGCCCGCGCCGACGCTTGCCGAAGAGGTCTCCGCCCGGCCCCGCATTCCCGGCTGCGCCGACGAAGCGCAGCCACTTCAGCCCGGCCTCACGACGATCCCCGTCGCCCTGCCCCGCGACATGGCGCTGCCCAGTCAGTTCTCCGATGGTTTCGATCCGCTCGGCGGCAATGGTCCGCACGTCAAGATCGCAGCGCGGATCGGTGGGCGCGAGGTTTCGCTTGCTCGTGATTTCGAGCAACCGCCAGTGATCCTCCCGGCGCAGATCCTTGCTGCGCGCCCGGCCGCCTTTCTCCGGCGTCTTGGCAGGCCCGAGCCGCTCACCGCGACGCTCTCCTCCGAGGCGCCGGTGACCCTTGACACGGTCGAGGGCTGGGCTGTCGATCAGACAGGCCGTCACCTCACCCTCACGCCGCTGAGCGAAACGCCGGGGCTCGCGACTTTCACCCCGCGCATCGACGGCGCGCCCGCTTTCACCGAGAGCCGGGGCAGCTATCCGCATGTCGGCGACTTCGCGTTGTACGAAGCGGCCCAGCTTCGCGTGCTGAGCCTTGACCTCGCGCTGCCCGAGGCAGCGACAATCGCTTACATCGGCAGCGGAGATAACGTCGGCCACTGGCTGCAGGAGCTCGGAGCCGATGTGCGCATCATGGACGAGATCCCGCCCGACGAAGACTTCACTGGCTTCACGACGGTGCTGGTCGGTGTCGTCGCCTTTGGCAACCGCGCCGACCTGCGCGCCGCGATCCCGCGGCTCCACCGGTTCGTCGAGCGCGGCGGACACCTGGTCACGCTCTACCAGCGCCCGGACCAAGGCTGGCACTCAGAAACCACCCCGCCGCGGCCGATGCGGATCGGCACCCCCTCGCTGCGCTGGCGCGTCACCGATGCCGGCGCCCCTGTGACCGTGCTTGAGCCGCGGCACCCGCTCCTGACCACACCGAACCTTATCACGGAACGCGACTGGACCGGCTGGGACAAGGAGCGGGGCCTCTATTTCGCCGCCGACTGGGCGCCCTGCTATGCACCTCTGCTCTCGATGCACGATGCGGGCGAGGCGCCGCTGCTCGGCAGTCTCGTTTCAGGCCGGATCGGCAAAGGAAGGCACACCCACACCGGGCTTGTCCTGCATCACCAGCTCGACAAGCTGGTACCCGGCGCCTTCCGCCTGCTCGCCAACCTCGTCCAGCCCGCCAGAGCCTGACGCGCTCCAGCCGGGCGGCCCTTCCGCGGGTGTCGTCTGGCTCCTAACCGATATGACCCTGTTCACCGCGGTGCCAGCGGCGCCGAGGTGGCCGGCAATCGAGCTCAGGCACTACGCGGCGATACTCGGGATCGGCGTGATGGCGCTCGGTGATATGCCCGAGACCCCGCGTCATCTCGTACCATAGCCAGCTGTCGACACGACGTTTTGCCGGTCGCGTCAAGTGGAGAGGTGCGATGCTGCGCGTCCGGCAAGGATGCAATTCTCGAAAGCGGTCACTCACCTGGGATCAGCGCCGTCTCAAATCGTCACTCCGGGTCCGGACGGGAGCGGCGCGCGGAAATTGGGGGGGCCGGCTCAGAAGACCGTCGCCTGCATGGGCGCCGCCGGAAGGAGATGAGGTCGGAAATTGGAAGCAAGGGTGTCAAATTCAGCCGATGTCGCAAAGCCTTCAACTGATGACGCGCATGCGCCTCGCCAGAGCCAGGATATGGTGCAAGGATCGACAGCGCACCTGCTCACATAAGAAAGACGCCTCATGATTTCCGTTCTCGGCACCGTCTGGGCGCTGCTCCTCGGCATCCTGCTCATCATGCTCGGCAACGGCATGCAGTTCACTTTGATCGGCTTGCGCGGGGATCTCGAGGGCTTCTCGACCGCCGCGCTCGCGGTCATCACCTCGGGCTACTACATCGGCTTTCTTTCTGGGGCCCGCGTCACCCCCGTGCTGATCCGCCGCGTCGGGCACGTTCGCGTCTTTGCGGCACTGGGCAGCTTCATGTCGGCCGGCCTGATCGCCTTGCCGCTCGCGACCGAGATCTGGGCCTGGACGCTGTTGCGCCTGATCATCGGATTTTGCATGTCCGGGGTCTACGTGTCGGCGGAAAGCTGGTTGAACCACGCTGCCACCAACGACACACGCGGCAAGGTGCTTTCGGCATACATGTTCGCCCAAACCCTGGGCGTGATCGGGGCGCAATGGCTTCTGACCCTGGGCGATGCGGCGACCTCCGGCCTGTTCATCGTTGCCTCGATCTTGGTGTCGCTCTCCTTCGGCCCAATCCTGCTCTCGGTGTCCCCCACGCCCGCGGTCAAGGTCACGCGCGCGATGTCGCTCAGGGAACTTTTTGGCCACGCGCCTCTGAGCACTGTCGGAACGTTTCTGCTGGGCAGCATCTACGCAACCCAGTCGGGGATGGGGGCTGTCTTCGGCACGCAGATCGGGCTCTCGACACCACAGATCGCGCTCTTCGTCGCCATGCTCTTTGCGGGCGCGCTGTTCCTTCAGTTCCCCATCGGCTGGCTGTCGGACATCATGGACCGGCGCAAGCTCATCTTGGGGGCCGCCGCCCTCGGCGCGGCGGCCTGCGTGTTCGGCCTGACCACGGAAGGCCGGTCGGAATTGCTTCTGATCGCGGCCTTCCTTGCCGGTGGGGTGACGACGCCGCTGTATTCGCTCTTTCTGGCCTATGCGAATGACGACCTGCCAGCCGATGACATGCCCGCAGCGTCGGGGGGGCTGGTCTTCGTCTTTGGCATCGGCGCCATCGGAGGGCCGCTTCTCGCCGGTTGGGCCATGCAGCTCTTCGGACCTCAAGGGTTTTGGTTCTTGCTGGCGGTGACCTTCGGCGGGATCGTGCTTTATGCGCTCTATCGGATGACTCAGCGGCCGCCGCTCCAGGTCAAGGATACCGACAGCTACCTGAACGTTCTGCCGACGACGTCCATGGTAGCCATTGAGGCCGCAACGAGTTGGGCGGTGGAGCACGCGGAAGGCGAGCAGAGCGACAAGATCCCTGGGTAGGAACAGCGGGGCATGACAGGTCAACGCCGCACGCCCGGCACGAGAGACAAGACCCATCGAACGGATGTGGCCTGATATGGTAGACGTCCCACCCACATGCCGCAGCAGCCCCGCACGACGCGGGGCACCGAGAAGACGATCATTGACGATGCCCGCGAGATGCAATGCGCGAAAGGGATCACCTGATATGCCATTCACACGACGCGCCTTCTGCACGGGACTTGCCGCGCTTCCCCTGTCACGCCCCGCATGGGCGCAGGAGACGCCCCTGTTGACCGCCGGCCCCGCCACCGTCCAGCTCGCGCCCGAGGGCTATCCGGCGACCGAGGTCTGGGGCTACGACGGCCTGCTTCCCGGTCCGCAAATCCGCGTGCCGCAGGGCAGCCGCCTTTCTAGGCGCCTGGTCAACGGATTGCAGGTGCCGACCTCGGTGCATTGGCACGGCATCCGCATCGACAACGCGATGGACGGCGTGGCGGGACTGACGCAGGATCCCGTGCCGCCGGGCGGGCGTTTCGACTATGCCTTCGAGCTGCCGGATGCCGGGACCTACTGGTACCACGCCCACACCAACTCCATGGAGCAGGTGGCACGCGGCCTCTCCGGGGCGCTGATCGTCGAGGAAAGCACGCCGCCGGACATCGACCGGGACGAGGTGCTGATGCTCGACGACTGGCTGCTCGACCCGGAGACCGGCCGCTTCGCCGGGGATTTCGGCAATCCGATGATGCGCAGTCACGCAGGGCGCCTGGGCAATTTGCTGGGGATCAACGGCCGGTACGACTTCTCTCTCGAAGCGCGGCAGAACGAGCGCCTGCGTCTGCGGCTCATCAATGCCGCCAACGCCTGCATCTTCATGCTCAGGCTCGAAGGAATGGTGGGCTGGACGGTCGCGCTTGACGGGATGCCGCTGGCACAGCCCGAGCCGGTGAGCACCGAGATCATCCTCGCCCCGGCGCAGCGCGTCGATCTGATTGTCGATGTCACCGCCGAGGCGGGCACGCCCGCGGCGCTGCTCAGCTACGCCGACGACGACAGTTGGCAGGCGCTTGCCGAGGTGACTGTGACCGGCCCGAAGAGCAGCGCGCGGCGCGCCGTCCCCGCGCCGCTACCGCCCAACCCGCGCATGGATGTGCCAGGTGTCGCCGAGGCCGAACTGCGCGAGATGCGGATGGAAGGCGGTGCGATGCGTGGCATGGCGTCGGGCCGGTTCGAGGGGCAGGACATGGATTTCCAGAAGCTTGTGCAGCGTGGGCAATTCTGGGCGCTGTCGGGCCAGGTGGGGCGCGGCGAGGCCCCCTTTGCTCGCTACGCCCTCGGCGAGACCGCGCGCATCCGGTGGGTCAACGACACGGTCTTTCCCCATGCGATGCACCTGCACGGCATGCACTTCCGCACGGTCGCCGCCGATGGGTCCCAGGGGCCGATGCGCGACACGTTGCTGATCAAGCCGCAGGAAAGCGCAGAGGTCGCCTTCGTCGCGGACAACCCCGGGAAATGGCTTCTGCATTGCCACATGCTCGGTCATGCAGCCTCGGGGATGACGACCTGGATCGAGGTGGCCTGATCCGCCCAGGCCGACAGCGAAAAACACCGGCGGCGCGAGCGTCTCGCCCGCACCGCCGGTCCTTGGCTCAGGCCGTGGCCCGCACCTGAAGCTCTGTCATCATGCCGGTCGCCAGATGCCCCATGTGATGGCAATGCATCATCCAGCGCGCCGCCTCGCCCGCGTCGAATGCCACCGTGACCGAGCCCATCGCCGGCACGAAGACCGTATCGCGCAGCGCCCCCCGCACAGGCTGGTTACCGACCGCGACGACCTGGAAGACATGGCCGTGGAGGTGCATCGGATGCGCCATCATCGACATGTTGTGGAACATCATTTCGACCCGCGCACCCTGGGGCACCGTGATTGGGCTGTGATCCTCCCAGACGGCGCCGTTGATGGTCCAGACATAGGGGGTCATCGCGCCTCCGAGCATCACCATCTGCCGCGCATCCGGGGTCCGGGCTGCGAGCGGCGAGACGGCGCGCAGCGCAAGCTCCTGCCGCATGTCACCAGCGACGGGCGGGGTCTCGGTCGCGGCGCGGGTCGGCAGGCGCGGCACGGAGGCGCCCCGCGGTGCGAGAACGAGCCCGGTCTGTTCTTGCGCGCCCTCCCGCAGCGCGAGCACCGGTCGTGCAAGCCCGTCACCCGGCAGATCGAGCTCGATCTCCAGCCGTTGGCCCGAGGCGATCGGAAAGCGCGTGTCGAAAAACGGCTCGACCCTGTCCCCGTCCACCGCGAGCAGCCGGCCCCGCAGTTCCCCGGTGTCGATCCAGTAGGCGGTCATCGATGAGCCATTGATGATCCGCAGCCGCACCCGACCGTTGCGCTCGACGGTCACGACCTCCGGATCATCAAGCGTGCGATCGTTGGTGAGATAGGCGTCGAAATGGAAATCGTTGATGTCCATCGGCATGCCAGGCCCCCCGCTCATTCCGGGCATAGGGCCATTGCCCGAACTTCCGCCCGTCGGGGCCATAGCGTCCGACCTCGCCCCGCCGTGGTGCATGGTGGCATGGTTCATCGGCGCCGGAGCGTGGGCTCCGCCATGGTGCCCGCCGGTGCTGCCGGCGGTCTCTGCCAGCACCTCTTCGGGGGATTTGAAGCTGAAGTCATGCAGGAACATCACCACCTCCTGCCGATCGGCGGCCACGTCCTCGGCGCTGCGCACGATCAGCGGCGCGGCAAGCATGGCGATCTCCTGCTGTGGGATGTGGCTGTGCATCCAGAAGCTGCCCGGACGCGCCGTGAAGTCATAGGCGCGGCGTTCGCCGATCTTGAGCATCGGGTTGGTGTTGGGCGCGCCGTCCTGCGCATTGGGCGGGAGCTGCCCGTGCCAGTGGATGATCGTCTCCACATCGAGGTCATTGGTCAGATCGACGGCGAAGCGCTGGCCGGGGTCGAGGGTCAGCCCCTGCCCCCCCGTGCGATTCGTCAGCCCCATGACGGTCGCGGCGCGGCCGTTCACCTCAAGAGTGCGGGTGCCCGCGGTGAGCGAGAGCCGATCCGTCGCTGCCCGCGCCCTTGCGGGCAGCAGCAGCGCGGCAGACATGGCGGCAGAAGCGGCGAGAAAGCCGCGGCGGGAATACTGGGTCATGATGATCTCCGGAAAATGAAGTTTCGCGAGGCGGGACCGAGTCCCGTGGAGATCAGCTTCGGGGAGGCGGCGATGTGGGCGCGAAGTCCCGGGAGGACAGCGACACATCGGCCATCGACGCAACGATGCGCGACCCATGTGCCTTGCCGGGGCTGGGCAGATCTGCGCTGCGGGCCGCGTCCAGCGGCAGGCAGTGCAGTGCGCAGATCTGGGCGTGGCTCTTGTCGTGCATCGCGCCATGGCTAACGGCGGCTTGCTGCGCGGAATGGTCCGCATGCGCCATGGCCCTATTGTCGCAGCAGAGCGCGCTGGACGCCATGGCGCGCACCGGCCCGGCCGGCAAGGCGGTCCAGACCCCAAGAAGGGTCAGCAGTAGCAGGCGAAGCACAAGCTGTGTCATGGCGCAACGCTACGCCTTTCGCGGGACGGCGTCAGATCACGTTCGCGGCACGAGGGTGCGGTTTGCGCTTAGGTCCGCGAGGTCGATGCCACCGCGATGAGGGCGCACGCGCGGCTGAGTGCGCAGCGACGGCCCTGTGCGGAGGGATAAGGTCCATCGAGGAACCGTGTCAGGACGATGCGCGCTACCCGGGCGTCGCGGAGATCTCCGCCTGATGCGCGCGCAGCTCCTCCGGCCAAGTCGACTTGATGTAGGTGAAAATGGCCTCGATCTGCGCGTCTGTAAGCTGATCAGCGAAGCCCGGCATGTTGCTCTCATAGCCATTTCCGACCACGGCGGCGGTGCCCAGCTTGGTGATCCGGAAGAGCACCTCGTCGGGGTGGTGCCAGGTGTGACCGCTGGCGTCATGCGGAGGGGCAGGCAGGCGGCCGTCAGGGCCCGGGGTGCGCCAGTTCGGCTGGCCTTCGAGGCGTGCCCCGTGGCAGGCGGCGCAGGTTTCCGCGTAGAGCGCCTTGCCTTCGGCGATCTGGGCAGAGCCTGCCGGGGCACCTTCGGCCCCGACGAAGACAAACCAACCCGCGCCCGCAACAAGCACCAGCGCGACAAGACCCAGCCATTTCACAGCTTCACCCCCCGCAGTCGCAGCGCGTTTGCGATCACCGAGACCGACGAGAGGCTCATCGCCGCCGCCGCGACGATGGGCGAAAGCAGGATGCCGAAGAGCGGGTAGAGGATGCCCGCCGCCAGCGGCACGCCGGCCGAGTTGTAGACGAAGGCAAAGAACAGGTTCTGGCGGATGTTGCGCATGGTCGCCTCGGCGAGGTGGCGCGCCCGGACGATGCCGCCGAGGTCTCCCTTGACCAGCGTGATACCGGCGCTTTCCATCGCCACGTCCGCGCCGGTGCCCATGGCGATGCCGACGTCCGCAGCCGCGAGCGCCGGGGCGTCGTTCACCCCGTCTCCGGCCATGGCAACCGACAGCCCCTCGCGGCGCAATTTCTCGATCAGCGCGTGCTTGTCCTCGGGGCTGACCTCGGCATGCACCTCGTCGATATTGAGCTCCCGCGCGACCGCTTCGGCCGTGGCCTTCGCATCGCCGGTGGCCATGACGATGCGCAACCCGGCCTCGTGCAGGGCGCGGATCGCCTCGGGCGTGCTCTCCTTCACCTGGTCGGCGACCGCGACCAGCCCGGCGGCGCGCCCGCCCACGGCGACGAACATCGCGGTCTTGCCGTCGCGTTGAAGGTCGCTGGCGCGGTCATTCAAGGCGCCAAGGTCCACGTCTTCATCCGCCATCAGCGCCGCATTGCCGAGAGCCACGCGCTGTCCGCCAACGCTGCCAATCACGCCTTTGCCGGTGACCGCTTCGAAGTCCGAGGACTCGCGCTCGGGTGCCCCGGCTGCTCGCGCGCCAGCGGTGATCGCTTCTGCCAACGGGTGCTCGGACCCGCGTTCCAGCGCGGCGGCAAAGGCGAGAAGTTCGATCTTATCCGTCCCCTCGGCGGGCTCAGCGTCGGTAAGCGTCGGCTTGCCCTCGGTCAGCGTGCCGGTCTTGTCGACCACCAGCACATCGACCTTGGAGAACCGCTCCAGTGCCTCAGCGTCGCGGATCAGCACGCCCGCCTGCGCACCGCGCCCGGTCGCCACCATGATCGACATCGGCGTCGCGAGGCCAAGCGCGCAGGGGCAGGCGATGATCAGCACCGAGACCGCCGCGACGAAGGCGTAGGAAAGCGCGGGGGACGGGCCGAAGACCGTCCATGCGAGGAAAGCCAGAACCGCCACGCCCACGACCGCAGGGACGAAATAGGCCGCCACACGGTCGGCCATCGCCTGGATCGGCGCACGCGATCGCTGCGCCTTGGACACCATCTCGACAATGCGCGAGAGGGTGGTCTCGGAGCCGACATTCTCGGCCCGCATCAGGAAGCTGCCGGTCTTATTGAGCGTGCCGCCGGTGACGGGCTCACCTTGGGTCTTCTCGACCGGCACCGGCTCGCCGGTGATCATGCTCTCGTCCACCGAAGAGCGCCCCTCGGTCACCACGCCGTCCGCCGGCACGCTCTCGCCGGGACGCACGCGCAGGATGTCGCCCGAGGCGACCTCGTCCAGCGGCACGTCCTCCTCCCTCCCGCCCGTCACCCGCCGCGCCGTCTTGGGCGCGAGATCGAGAAGCGCGCGGATCGCGTCGCCGGTGCGCTCGCGGGCGGCCAGTTCCATGACCTGCCCGACCAGCACCAGCACGAGGATCACCGCCGCCGCCTCGAAGTAGACCGGCGTCATGCCCATGCCGTCGCGCATCGCTGCGGGGAAGAGGCCGGGCGCCAGCAGAGAAACGATGGAAAAGACATAGGCCGCACCGGTACCGAGCGCGATCAGCGTCCACATGTTGGGCGAGCGGTTGACGATCGAGGCCCAGCCCCGCTTGAAGAACGGCCAGCAGAGGATCACCACCGGCGTAGCCAGTGCGAACTGAACCCAGCCAAAGAGCCTATGTCCGATCCAGTCGGCGAAGGGGATGCCGATGTGCGCCCCCATCTCCAGCACGAAGACCAGCGCCGCCAGCGGCGCGGTGATCTTCAGGCGGCGCTTGAAGTCGACGTATTCGGGGTTCGGCCCGCTGTCCGCCGAGGGGGTCATCGGCTCCAGCGCCATGCCGCACTTGGGGCAGTCGCCGGGCGCATCGCGGATGATCTCGGGGTGCATCGGGCAGGTGTATTGCGTGCCCTCGGGCATCGGCTCGGGCGCGGGGCGGTGGCCGAGATAGGCCTCGGGCTCCGCCTCGAACTTCGACTGACAGCCCTCGGAGCAGAAGTAGACCTTCTGACCGCCGTGCTTGAGCATGTGGACGGCGGTAGAGCGCTCGACCTGCATGCCGCAGACAGGGTCTGTGGCGGCGAGATAGGCGTTTGGGTCTGTGCGGAATTTCTCGCGGCAGCCCTCGGAGCAGAAGTGGTAGTGGTGGCCGTCGTGCTCGAAGCCCGGCGTGTCGGCCCTGGGGTCCACTGTCATCCCGCAGACCGGATCGCGGGTCACGTCCTGGGCCGCGACTTCCGGCTCGGCATCACTTGTGTGGTCAGAATGGGCCATGGGAACCTCCGGGCGCGGGTGTCAGTGTCCCACGATGACTTGGGGGTTCCAGCAGGGGGAAGGTCAAGAAAAACTCGCACGGCGTTGGACCAGGATCTGCGCAGCCTCGGCGCTCAGCCCCTCCGGCGTGGCCCGCGCGAAGGTTGCTTCCGGACGCCTGCCGGCCCTTGGCCATCGCGCCCAATGCCATAAGCCGGGGATTGGCCGCCTTATCCCTTCCGTCCGGGCTCGGTCGCGACCACGCGCAAGGGGGCCGCCCGCGGTATGACCATGGTGTTCGGCCCGATCCTTTGGCTGATCGTCTTGGGGTTGGTTGTGGTCGCGGTTATAGGGCTTCGAGAGACACCAGGCCTGCCGGGACCGATCCGGCCCAGGTGGCCGCCCTGTCCGCAGCGGTCGAGAAGACGGTCACCGACCCCGACCAGATCGCCATGACCGAGTTCGCGGGCGTGACAGGCGCAGCGAGGCGCGCTTGGCCGACGATCGCGGTTCCGCGCCTGCAACAGACACATGCGCAGTTCCCGGCAACGGGGTGCGGGTCTGCGAAGGTCCCCGTCCCTCGGTCAGAAGCGAGCCGCTCCGCGCTGGCAACGCCGTCATCCGCGCGCCCGTGCGCCAGCCCCAGGCTCGGCGACGCGCTGCGCCGTCCCTTCGTTTGCCACGTTGAGGTGCTCTTCGATCGCGGCCAGGCGGCGGATCACCTCGTCACGGTAGGTATCCGTGGCGGCGTTCGATTCCTCCGCATGGGCGTCCTGCATCGAATTGACGATCAGGCCGACCACGAGGTTCACCACGGCAAAGGTGGTGATCAGGATGAAGGGAACGAAGAAAATCCAGGCGTGCGGGTGGACCTCCATCACGGGTCGGACGATGCCCATGGACCAGCTCTCCAGCGTCATGACCTGGAAAAGCGAATAGAGCGACCCGCCCAACGAGCCAAACCATTCGGGGAAGGTCGCGGCGAAGAGCTTGGTCGCGATCACCGCGGCAATGTAGAAGATTACCCCCATCAGAAGGAAGACCGAGGCCATGCCCGGCAGCGCTGAGATAAAGCCCTCGACCACGCGGCGTAATGTCGGCGCGACCGAGATCACGCGCAGAAGCCGCAAGATCCGCAACGCTCGAAGCACCGACAGCGCACCCGCAGCCGGCACCAGCGCGATGCCGACCACGAGCAGATCGAAGATGTTCCAGGCGCTGCGGAAGAACCGCAGCCCGCGCGCGTAAAGCTTGGCCACCAGCTCGGCCACGAAGATCGCGAGGCAGGCCGTATCCAGCGCGACGATCACCCCGCCCGCGGCATTCATGACCGATCCGGAGGTTTCCAGGCCCAGGATGATCGCGTTGAACAGGATGACCCCCATGATCGTGTAACGCGTCGATGGTCGATCAAGGAAATCGGAAAGGCGCTGGCGCATTGCTTGTCGGCTCCTGGCTAAAGTCCAGAGCCATCTATGATCGCCGACGCCGATATACCACCCTGACGCCGACGGCCTTTTCGCGGGCCGACCTCATCAATTCCTCGGCGATGGACCTGCAGGTCGAGCTAGTGGACCGGGGGCCCGCCCGAACGCTGAGGCTGCCCAGCGCGATGCTGCTGCCGGACTGGGCCCGCTGGGGGGCTCGATTGGTCGGCTTCACCCGGGAGCGCGCAGCGATCATCTACGACGAACGCCAATTCGACGAGGAAGACCTTCCGACCAGCCATCAAGACCTCGCTCCTTCATTCGCGAGAACGTCGGTATGCATTTTCTTCAGGATTGCAATCTCGTGATATCCCGCGCCGTCTGGGTTCCGAAGACCGCGCGGGAGCCGGAAAAACCGCTTCCCACGCATCCAGCAATTCTGCATCCGCCATCGTCCGCACGCCGGCAGCGACTGGAAAGGGCCTGTGGCGTCGCGCGCCGCTGCAGCAAGTGCCGGGTGGCGCCCTGCCCCATTTGCGAGCGCCCTGACCGCATTGGACGCACAATAATTGAGCACACCTGCCGAAAGTGCCGCATCCAGACCCTGAAACATTTTGACAGCCTCCGCAGGTTTGCGCAGACAAGAGGCAACATATTGGCAAAAGCGCCTCGCACCCTTCGGTCTGTCTTCGCGACACACGCTGGGTGCGAGGCGTTTTTCGTTTCAGGAGCGCCGCGTGACCCGCAGTATCGACATAGGACTTCTCTTCTCAACCTCCGGTCCCTACCGGCTCATGGGACAGGCCAGTCGCGAAGGCGCGCTGAAGGCAATCGAGCAGGTCAATGACGATGTTGAGATAGATATGGTCTTCTGTCCGGTGGAGCGTGACCCGGGCGGCGATATCGATGCCTATGCACCGCTGTGCGAAGACATCCTGAAAAACAGCTCGGCACGGCATGTGATCGGCTGCACAACCAGTTGGAGCCGCAAGGAAGTGATCCCCAGCCTTGAGAGGCTGGGTGGCGTGCTGTGGTATCCCACGCCTTACGAGGGGTTCGAATCCTCTGATCGCGTGGTCTATGCCCATGCCTGCCCCAACCAGCACCTGCTGCCGCTGCTCGAGCACGCCTTTGCAGCCTATGGCAGCCGGTCCTACCTGACGGGATCGAATTATATCTGGGGCTGGGAAATGAACCGCATCGCCCGCGAGGTCAGCGCGAAGCGCGGCGCGCATGTTCTGGGCGAACGGTACGTGCCGATCGGATCGACAGACATCGCCCGCCTTGTCGATGAAATCGCCGCGTTGAAGCCGGACTTTGTCCTGAACCAGCTGATCGGTCCGTCGCAATATGCGTTTCTCGAGGCAATGGCGCAGCTGCGCGCGGACGATCCCGCCTTCGGCGACAACGCGTGCCCGGTCCTGTCGTGCAATATGACCGAGGCCGAACTGGGCGCCATGGGCGCCGCGGCAGAGGGGGTCATCGCCGCCGGTCCATGGTTCAAGGGCATGGCCCCCGCGCTGCCGGGCAACGAGGGGCGTTTCGATTTCGGATCATCTTTCGAGGCGGCGGCGCACGCCTCTGTCATGATGCTGGCCCGCCTGTTGTCGAGCGTGCCGGACGCCGAAGCCCTGAGCCTGCCCGAGCTTTTGGCCATGCCGCGCGCGGCATCAGTGGGGATCAGCCCGCGCACACATCACGTTGCGCTGCCAGTGGCCATCGCCGCGGTGCGCAACGGCAGATTTGTCCCGATCGAGACCCACGCAAAGATCGAAGGCGATCCTTACCTGACGCAGTCGACGCAGCGGCCACAACCGATGCTGCGGGTGGTACGATGAGAGGACGTCTGAGCATTCCCGAACTGGGCGGCGCGCGCGCGGTGATCCTGCACCGGCCACATGCCAACGTGACCGCGCTGGTCCGCCAGTTGGAAGCGGTGGGGCTGCACGTCGAGTGTTGCTGGCCGGAGCTTCCGGCCTCGGTGCGCGGCGCCGACTTTCTCTTCATCGATGTGGACACCGACTTTGACGACCAGTTTCCCTGGAGCCCGGGCGACGCGCCGCTTCCGACCATCGCGCTGATCGGGTCCGAAGCGCCCGGTCGCATCGAATGGCTGATGAACTTCGGCGTCGATGCGCAGATCCTCAAGCCTGTCGGCGACAACGGTGTCTATTCAGCGCTTCTGATCGCGCGGGCGACCTTCGATGCGCGGATCGGCTTGGCTGGCGAAATCCAAAATCTGCGCCAGCGCCTCGGCCAGCGGCAGACCGTGGTGCAGGCCGTGGCCGTGCTGGCGACGCGCGGAAAAACTGAAAACGAGGCCTACGAACAACTGCGCGGCATGGCGATGGCGTGGCGCGTCAGCTTCGAGGAGGCTGCCGCAAGGATCGTGGCCTCGGTCAGCGATGCAAGGACGGACAAGGATCATGGCTGACACGACGGTACAAGCGACATCAACCGCCTCTCCGGCCAGCGCCCTGCGGCGGCTCTTGCGCCGCAAGCTCGCGCTCTTCGGGCTTGCGATCATAACGCTGGTGGTGGGGGGTGCGGCCCTTGCACCGTGGATCGCGCCCTACGCACCTGACGAACAGCTGTTCGAGGGGCTGACGCTCTACGGCGAGCCCATGCCGCCCGGGGGCGACTTTCTCATGGGAACGGACCTGCTGGGCCGCGACTTGTTCAGCAGGATGCTCTACGGCGCGCAGACCTCTCTCATCATCGGGGTGGTCGCCAATGGCGTCGCGCTGGTCATAGGAACACTGGTGGGCGTGCTCGCGGGGTACGTCCGCGGTTGGGTCGGAGCCGTGCTGATGCGGTTCACCGACCTGATGATGGCCTTCCCGGCCCTGTTGCTCGCGATCTGTCTCGCGGCGATCTTCCAGCCGTCGCTTTGGATCGTGGCCATGGTGATTGCGCTGGTCAACTGGGTACAGACGGCGCGGGTGGTCTATACCGAGACCACATCGCTGGCAGAGCGCGAATTCATCGCCGCCGAAAAGACGCTGGGTGCGTCCCGGTCGCGCATCCTGTTCAAGCATATCCTCCCGCACCTCATCCCGACGCTGATCGTCTGGGGCACGCTGGGGATCTCGGTCACCGTGCTGCTCGAGGCGACCCTCAGCTTTCTCGGGGTCGGTGTCCAGCCGCCGACGCCCAGCTGGGGCAACATCATCTTCGAGAACCAGACCTATTTCCAGGCTGCACCCTGGCTGGTCTTCATCCCGGGCGCGGCGATCCTGCTGCTGGCGCTGGCCTTCAACCTCGTGGGCGACGCGCTGCGCGACGTGCTCGATCCGACCCAAAGGGGAAACGACTGATGCCCGGTTACCTGTTTCGCCGCATCATCCAATCCTTGCTGATCCTGCTGGGCGTCAGTTTCATCACCTTCGTGCTGCTCTACGTGCTGCCCGCCGACCCGGTGCGCCAGATCGCCGGGCGGTCCGCTACGGCGCAAACGGTCGAGAACATCCGCCAGCAACTGGGGCTCGACCAGCCGATGCTCGTGCAATACTGGCGCTACCTGTCGGGCCTTGTTCAAGGTGACATGGGACGCAGCTACCTGCAGAAGACCGAGGTCTCGACGCTGATCGCCGCGCGTCTGCCCGCCTCGCTGCTGTTGATGGCCGGCGGGATCTTCTGCGAGCTTCTGATCGGGCTCACGCTTGGTATCGTGGCCGCCCTCTATCGAGGCAAGCCGCTCGACCAGGGGCTGATGCTGACGTCCTTCGTCGCGGTCTCTGCGCCGCAGTTCGTGGTGGGCCTGCTGCTGCTCTATGTGTTTGCGGTGCTGCTTGGATGGTTCCCCATTGGCGGGTACGGCACCTTTGCGCATCTCGTTCTGCCGGCGGTGACGCTGGGGATCATGGGGTCCGGCTGGTATTCCCGCATGATGCGCTCCAGCATGGTCGAGGTGTTGCGGCAGGACTACATTCGCACCGCACGCGCCAAGGGGCTGAAGCGCTCGAAGGTCCTGATGCGCCATGCGCTGCCCAACGCCATCCTGCCCATCATCGCCATGATCGGCATCGATATCGGCATCTTCATGGGCGGCATCGTCGTTGTCGAAAGCGTGTTCGGCTGGCCCGGCATCGGCCAGCTCGCGTGGCAGGCGATCCAGCGCGTCGACATCCCGATCATCATGGGCGTCACCATGGTGTCTGCCACGGCCATCGTGCTGGGCAACCTGCTCGCAGATCTCATTACCCCGCTCATCGACCCGCGCATCAAGTTGCGTTGATCCCTGGGCATCTTCTTCAACTTTAAACCAACAGGGAACGATCATGAAAAAACTACTTCTCTCCACTGCTTTGCTGGCGGCCTCGGCTCTGCCCGGCTTTGCCGAGGGCTACACCGCTGATCCCGATGCCACGCCGGGCGGCATGATCACCGTCACCTACAAGGACGATGTGGCCACGCTCGACCCGGCAATCGGTTACGACTGGCAGAACTGGTCGATGATCAAATCCCTTTTCGATGGGCTGATGGATTACGTTCCCGGCACGACCGAGCTGCGCCCCGGCCTCGCCGAGAGCTACGAGATCTCCGAGGATGGCACGGTCTTCACCTTCACCCTGCGCAAGGGCGTGACCTTCCACAACGGGCGCGAGATGACCGCGGAGGACGTGAAATACTCGCTCGATCGCGTGACCAACCCCGAAACCCAATCGCCCGGCGCAGGCTTCTTTGCCTCCATCGCGGGCTATGATGCCATGGCCTCGGGCGAGACGGATACGCTGGCAGGCGTCGAAGTGGTCGACCCCTCGACGGTCAAGATCACCCTGTCGCGGCCCGACGCGACCTTCCTGCACGTGATGGCGCTGAACTTTGCCTCTGTCGTACCGCAGGAGGCCGTGGCCGAGCATGGCACCGATTTCGGCAAGCATCCCGTCGGCACTGGCGCTTTCAAGCTCGGGGAGTGGACCATCGGTCAGCGGCTCGTCTTCGAAAAGAACGAGGACTACTGGCGCGATGGCGTGCCGTATCTGGATGGCGTGACGTTTGAAGTGGGCCAGGAGCCCATCGTCGCCCTTCTGCGCCTTCAGAACGGCGAGGTAGATGTGCCCGGCGACGGCATCCCCCCGGCAAAATTCCAGGAAGTCATGGGGGACCCGTCGCAGGCCGCGCGCGTGGTCGAAGGCGGCCAGCTGCACACCGGCTACATCACGCTGAACGTCGGCATCGAGCCGCTCGACAAGCTGCCCGTGCGCGAAGCCATCAACATGGCGATCAACAAGGAGCGTATCACCCAGATCATCAACGGCCGCGCCGTGCCCGCGACCCAGCCACTGCCGCCCTCGATGCCGGGCTACACAGACGGCTACGAAGGCTATGCATTCGACGTCGAGGCAGCCAAGGCCAAACTGGCAGAGGCCGGCCTTGGTGACGGTTTCTCCACCGAGCTGTTCGTGATGAACACCGACCCGAACCCGCGTATCGCGCAGGCGATCCAGCAGGACCTGAAGGCCATCGGCGTGGACGTCGCGATCCGCTCTCTCGCGCAGGCGAACGTGATCGAGGCAGGCGGCGCGGGCGAAGCGCCGATGATCTGGTCCGGTGGCATGGCATGGATCGCGGACTTCCCGGACCCGTCGAACTTCTACGGCCCGATCCTGGGGTGTGCCGGTGCGGGCGAAGGCGGCTGGAACTGGTCCAAGTTCTGCGACGAGAGCATCGACGCCATGGCCACCGCCGCCGACAGCATGACCGACCCGTCGGCCCCGGAGCGCCTGGACATGTGGTCCGACGTCTACATGAAGGTCATGGAGCAGGCCCCCTGGGTCCCGGTGTTCAACGAGCAGCGCTACACCGTCAAGTCCGAGCGCATGGGCGGCGCGGATGCGCTCTATGTCGACCCGGTCTCGATCCCGGTCAACTACGACTACGTCTACGTGACCGAGTAAGCGCATGTGCAAGGCCTGTGATTACACGATCCACGGCGCGCAGCACCATTTCGGCTGGGACAATTCCATTGCCCCGGTCGAGACGGTCGCGCCCGGAACGACGATCTGCTTCAACTGCATGGATTCTTCGGCGGGCCAGCTTGGCCCGTCGAGCACCGTTGAGGACGTCAGGACGCTCGACTTCGGCAAGATCAACCCGGTTTCCGGCCCCATTTACATCGATGGCGCAGAACCGGGAGACGCGCTGAAGATCACGCTCGAGGGCTTTGCCCCGCGCGAGCAGGAGGGGTCGGCCTGGGGCTGGACAGCCAATATACCGGGCTTCGGCCTGCTGGCGGACCAGTTTCAGGATCCGGCGCTGACGATCTGGAAGTATGACGCGCAAAGCCTCGCTCCGGCGCTTTGGGGTGACATGGGGCGCGTGCCGCTCAAGCCCTTCACCGGCACCATAGGCGTAGCGCTGGCCGAACCGGGGCTGCATTCCATCGTGCCGCCGCGGCGCACCGGCGGCAATCTCGACATCCGCGATCTGGCCGCCGGGACAGAGCTGTACCTGCCGGTTGAAGTCGCGGGCGCACTGTTCTCCGTGGGCGATACCCACGCGGCGCAGGGCGATGGCGAGGTCTGCGGCACGGCGATCGAAAGCCCGATGGATGTGACGCTGACGCTCGATCTGGTGAAGGGGGCGAACCTCAAGATGCCGCGGTTCACCACGCCGGGGCCGGTGACCAACCACCTCGACCAGAAGGGCTACGAGGTCACGACCGGGATCGGGCCCGACCTGATGAGCGGCGCGCGCGACGCGGTAGCGGGCATGATCGACCTGCTCACGGCCAAGCACGGCATGTCGGCAGTGGATGCCTATATGCTGGTCTCGACTTGCGGCGATCTGCGCATCTCCGAAATCGTCGACATGCCCAACTGGGTCGTCTCCTTCTACTTCCCGCGAATGGTGCTCGAATGACCATGACACAAGCCGCAACCGCCCCTTCGGGGGCGACTGCACCCCTCCTGTCAGTGCGCGAGCTCACCGTCTCCGTCAGGGATCGCGGTGTGGTGCGCCCTCTGGTGGCGGGCCTGTCCTTCGACCTGCACGCCGGCGAAACGCTCGCGATCGCGGGCGAAAGCGGGTCGGGCAAGTCGATCACCTCGCTGGCGTTGATGGGCCTGCTGCCCAACAATGTCGCCGTCACCTCCGGGCAGGCGCTGCTGGACGGAACCGATCTGCCGAAGCTGCCCGAGCCCGAGATGCGCAACTGGCGCGGAGCCCGGCTGGCGATGATCTTCCAGGAACCGATGACCTCGCTGAACCCGGTTCACACGATCGGCAGCCAGATGACAGAGGCGATCCGCGCGCACGCGCCGGTCGCGGCCTCCGCGGCGCGCGCGCAGGCGGTCGAGGCCCTGCGCAAGGTGCGCATTCCCGAACCCGAGCGCCGGATGAAGCAATTCCCCCACGAGCTTTCGGGGGGCATGCGGCAACGGGTCATGATCGCGATGGCCCTCGCGCTGCGGCCGGCGCTGCTGATCGCGGACGAGCCGACCACCGCCCTCGACGTGACGGTGCAACAAGAAGTTCTCGAGCTGTTGCGCGACCTTCAGGCCGAGACCGGGACAGCCATCATCCTGATCACCCACGACATGGGCGTGGTTGCGGAAAGCGCTGATCGCGTCGTGGTGATGCGGCAGGGCCGCATGGTCGAAAGCGCGCCGGTCGACACGCTCTTTGCCGCGCCTCAGCATGACTATACCCGCAGTCTCCTCGCCGCGGTGCCGCGCCTTGGCGCGGGCGCCGAACGGGCCAAGCCCCTGCCACCCGTTTCAACAGCGCCTGCCGCGCGGCTGGTGGACGCCCGGGTGCATTTCGACATCGGCTCAGATTTCTTTGGACGCCCCACGCATCGCGTCCATGCCGTCGAAAAGGTGAGCTTTGACATCCGCCCCGGCGAAACCTTCGGGCTGGTCGGGGAATCCGGCTGTGGCAAGTCCACCATCGCCAAGGCGCTGTCGGGGCTCGTGCCGCACGTGGGACACATCGAGGTCGACGGCAAGGCGCTTGCCGGCCTGACCGACCGGGGACGCCGCGACATCTGCCGCGACATCCAAATGGTTTTCCAAGATCCCATGGCGGCGCTCGATCCGCGCATGACTGTCGGCGAAGCGGTCATGGAGCCGCTCTTGATCCATGGCATCGGTTCGGCCGAAGACCGGATCGCCCGCGCAACGGAGCTCTTCGAGCGCGTGGGCCTGAGCGCTGGTCAGATGCAGCGCTATCCGCATGAATTCTCGGGGGGGCAACGCCAAAGGATCTGCGTGGCCCGCGCATTGGCCCTCAAACCGAAACTGATCATCTGCGACGAGAGCGTCTCCGCGCTTGATGTCTCGGTGCAGGCACAGGTGCTGGCGCTGCTCGAGGAGTTGCAGCAGGAAACGGGGGTGTCCTACCTGTTCATCAGCCATGACATGGCCGTCGTGGAAAATGTCGTGGATCGCCTCGCGGTCATGTACCTGGGGCAAATCGTGGAAATGGGCACCCGTGATCAGGTGTTCGGCAACCCGCAGCACAGCTATACCCGACGCCTTCTGGATGCCGTGCCGATCCCCGATCCGTCGCGCAAGGGCCGCCCGCATGCTCGGCGGGCCACGGACCTTCCCTCGCCCATCTGGAAAATCAACGAGGGGCCTACGCCTGTCAGCCTCCGGGACATCGGTGCCGGCCATCTGGTCGCCGAGGACGGGTGAGGGAACCGGGGGCCTTGATCGGTCGAGGCGCACCAGGCGCATGGACCGCACCCGGCGGCACGCTCAACAGGCAAGCTGAGCCGCCGCACTCCTCGCCGGGAAACGGCTCACCTCACTCCAGCAGCTGCATCAGCCGGTCCGTGTCCAGCGCCCGGCAGATGCCCCCGGCGGGGCGCGCCATGGGCACATCCTCCGCGGCGCAGAGCGCGTTGAGCACGGCCTCGTCCACCGCCTCGACGGCAGCCATGTAGACCGGGTCGAGAAGCTCGTCGTTCAGGCAGGTCATATGCCGCCACGGGCCCGAGAGCTGCGGCAGCGGCATCTCGTTGGCGGTCGAGAAGGCGAGGAAGATGTCCCCCGAGTTGTTGCCCCCCGGCGTCCCGGCGCGCCCGATGCCGATGGCGGCGCGGCGCGACAGCCGTTCAAGCTGGCTCGACGAAAGCGGCAGATCGGTGGCGAGGACCACGATGATCGATCCGCGCTCGGTCACCATGTCCATGACCCGGTGCTCGGGCATCTGTTCGCCGACGCGGCGCCCGGCGACGGTGAGCCAGGGCCGTAGCCCGTGGTTGGCCTGCACCAGCGCCCCGAGGGTGAAGGCTTGGCCGTCGACCTCGAGCTGCCGCGAGGCGGTGCCGGTGCCGCCCTTGAACTCGTAGCAGATCATCCCCGCGCCGCCGCCAGAGTTGCCCTCGCGCACCGGCCCGGGCCGGGCCGCGTCGAGCGCCTGGCGCGCCAGGTCCTCGGTCACATGCAGCCCGTTGATGTCGTTGAGCACGCCGTCATAGGTTTCTGCCACCACCGGCATTGCCCAGAGGTGATTGTCCTCCCAGGTCGCGCCATAGGTCTCGACCATCCAACGCACCGCCGCCGTGTGGCAGGGACCGATGGCATGCGAGTTGGAGATCATGATCGGCCCGGCCAACCAGCCGCCGTCGCGCACCCAGTGGGCGCCGGTCATCTCGCCGTTGCCGTTCAGGCTGAACTGCCCGGCCCAGACCGGCTTCGGCTCGGGATCGCGGCCGCGCGGCAGGATCGCGGTGACCCCGGTCTGCACTTGGATGCCGCGGGTGGCGAGCGACGGATCGCGCGCCGACAGCAGTTCGGTCGTGCCCACCTCGAGGCCCGGCACATCGGTGATGGCGTTCAGCGGACCGGGCGTGCCCGGAAGCGGAATCCCCAGCGCGCGGGCGCGAGGTTTGGTATTGCAGGTCATTTCTGTCGTCTCGATCTGAAGTAGAGGCCGGCGGCGGCGATCACCAG
Source organism: Salipiger sp. PrR003 (assembly GCF_010500785.1). Classification (NCBI taxonomy): domain Bacteria; kingdom Pseudomonadati; phylum Pseudomonadota; class Alphaproteobacteria; order Rhodobacterales; family Roseobacteraceae; genus Salipiger; species Salipiger sp. PrR003. The sequence goes on along the minus strand of NZ_JAAGOV010000047.1, from coordinate 27,487 downwards.
GGTGAAGAGCAGCATCAGCGTGGCGATGGCGTTGATCTCGGGCTTGATGCCGCGACGGAGCAGCCCCCAGATGTGGATGGGCAGCGTGGTGTTGCCGGTGCCGGCGATGAAATAGGTGATGACGAGGTCGTCCATCGAGATGATGAAGGCCAGCAGCCAGCCCCCGAGGATGCCCGGCGCGATGCCCGGCAGGGTCACCTTGCGGAAGGTCTGCGCCGGGGTGGCGCCAAGATCCGCCGAGGCCTCCTCGACCGAGGTGTCGACCTCGGCCAGCCGGGCGGAGACGGTGACGAAGACGTAGGAGATCAGGAATGTCGACTGGCCGATGATGATCGTCAACATCGACAGGTTCATGCCGATGGTGATGAAGAAGATCAGCAGTGCGATGCCCAGCACGATATCGGGCATGATCATCGGCAGCATCATCAGCGTGCGGTAGAAGCGCGCCAGCCGGAAGCGGTAGCGCGCCACGGCGAGCGCCAGCGCGGTGCCGCAGACGGTGGAAAAGACCGAGGTCGAGAGCGCGACGAACAGGCTGGTGCGCACCGCGCCCCAGAGTTGGTCGGTGCTGTCGACATAGGTCGCGCTCTGGGTCAGCGAGGTCTCCATGCCGAAGAGCTGGCGGTACCAATCCAGCGTGAAGCCGTCCCAGATCATCATGTTCAGCGTGTTGGCATTGAAGGAATAGACCACCACCAGCAGGATCGGTGCGTAGACAAAGACGAAGAAGAACAGCCCGTAGAGGGTGAGCAGGCGGCGCAGGATCATGACTGCGCCTCCTTCTTCGCGAGGCGGAACTGCGCGATCAGCAGGATCAAGACCGCGCTCATCACCAGCATCGCGAGCGCCGAGCCGAAGGGCCAGTTGCGCGCCGACAGGAACTGCTGCTCGATCAGGTTGCCGATCATCAGCACCTTCGCCCCGCCCAGCACCGAAGGCACGATGAAGTTGCCCAAGGCGGGAATGAAGGTGATCACCGAGCCTCCGACGATGCCAGGCAGCGTCGCGGGCAGGATCACCTTGCGGAAGGTCTGGACGCGGGTGGCGCCAAGGTCCGACGAGGCCTCAATCTGCGCCATGTCGAGCTTTTCGATCGAGCCGTAGAGCGGCAGGAACATGAAGGGGATGAAAACATAGGTCATCCCCAAGATCACTGCGAAATCGGTGTAGAGAAACTCGATCGGCGCGCCGGTCAGCCCCAGCCCCATGAGCCCCTGATTGAGGAACCCCGTGGGCCGAAGGATCAGCACCCAGGCAAAGAGCCGCACGATCAGGCTGACGAAGAAGGGCAGCGTGACGAGGAAGATCGCGAAGTCGCGCATCCCGGGCCGCATCCGGCTGATCCAGAAGGCGGCGGGATAGCAGACCAGCAGGCTGGCCAGCACGGTCAGCGCCGCCAGCTTCAGCGAGCGCAGGAAAATGGCGATATAGACCGGGTCGAACTTCTCGTAGCGCGTGTCGGCCCAGCCGAGGATGCGTCCGTAGTTGAGATGCGAGAAGATCCAGTCGACCCCGCCGTAGAGCCCCGGAGTCAGGAAGCTGTAGACCAGCATGATCAGCAGCGGACCGAAGAAGAAGACCAGCAGGAAGACCGTCGGCGCACCCAAGAGGCCGACGAGCTGCAGCAGCTTGCGGTGGGCTAGGCTCATGCGGCCACCTCGTCGATCAGGTGCAGACCGTGAGCGGCGGCGTACAGCGTCATTTCCGAGCCGACGCCGGGCAACGCGCTGCTGCTGCGCAATAGAGCGTGCAGCGTGCCGTGGGCGGTCGTTTCCAGCGCGATCTGGTGGTCCGTGCCGGTGTAATAGGTCTCGCGGATGATGCCGGTGAATTTGAGCGCCTGGCCCTCGGGCGGCGCGACAGAAAGCGCCTCGGGGCGCAGCAGCAGCGTCGCCGCACCGGAAGCGTGGGGTGTGGCAAAGCCCTGGCCGTCGGACAGACTGGCGCTGCCGCCGGTGACCGTCACGGGCAAAAGGTTGCTCTCCCCAAGGAAGTCGGCGGTGAAAAGGTTGGCCGGGGTCTGATACAGCTCTGTCGGCGCGCCGATCTGCTGGATCTGCCCATGCGCCAGCACGGCGATCCGGTCCGACATGGTCAGCGCCTCTTCCTGGTCGTGGGTGACGAAGATGAAGCCGATGCCGAGCTCCCGCTGCAGCGCCTTCAGTTCCTGCTGCATCTTCTGTCGCAGGTTCTTGTCGAGCGCCGAGAGCGGCTCGTCGAGCAGCAGCAGCTTGGGTTTCGCCGCCAACGCCCGCGCCAGAGCGACGCGCTGCTGCTGGCCACCCGAGAGTTGCTGGATGGACCGCTTCTCCATCCCCGCCAGGCCGACCAGTTCCAGCATCTCGCCGACGCGGGCGCGGATCTCGCGCTTGTCCCGACCGGCGATCTCCAGCGCGTAGCCGACGTTGCGCGCCACGCTCATGTGGCCGAATAGCGCGTAGCGCTGGAACACGGTGTTCACCGGGCGGCGATGCGCCGGCATCTGGGTGACGGCGGCACCGTCGATCAGCACCTCGCCCGCGTCCAGCGTCTCGAAGCCGCTGATGGTGCGCAGAAGCGTGGTCTTGCCGCAGCCCGAAGGGCCGAGCAGGGTGACGAACTCGGCGCTGGCGAGCCTCAGAGAGATGCGGTCGAGCGCGGTCATGCTGCCGCCCTCGGGGGTGCGGAAGGTCTTGCGGGCGTCGATGATTTCAAGCGGAGAAGGCATGGGCGTGCGGTCCTGCGTGCCGGCGGAGAAGCCCCCCGCCGGTTGGGTGTCAAAGGGCGTCATTGCGCGGTCTTGATGCGGGTCCACTCGGAATTGTAGAGCTGCAGGTCGCGGCCCAGGTCTTCGAAGATCTGCAGCTTTTCCATGACATCCTGCGACGGGTAGATCGTCTCGTTCCCGGCGATCTCTTCGGGGATCAACTCCCGTGCGGGCAGGTTGGGGGTGCCGTTCATCTGCTGCTCGACGTTCAGTGCCGCTATCTCGGGGCGCAGGTAGAATTCGAGGAACCTCTTCGCGGCCTCCTTGTTGGGCGCGGATGCCAGCACGCACATGTCCTCCTGGTACAGGGTCGCGCCTTCCTCGGGGATGATGTAGCCGATGGTGTCGGGGTTCTCGGACACGTAAAGGTTTGCGCCCACGTACCAATGCGCCGCCGCCACGTCGCCCGAGATAACCTGCGGCACCGAGTCGTAGGTGAAGGCGGTGACGCCGCCGATGTGGTCGATGATGTAATTCGCCGCGGCCTCGACCTCGGCCGGATCGGTGGAGTTGACCGAGTTGCCGTTCACGATAAGCCCGATGCCGATGGTCTCGCGCAGGTCGTCGAGCAGCGTGATCTTCTTGCCCGCGGCGCCGAGCGCGAAGAAGTCCTCCCAACTCTTGATGTCGCCGGCCAGTTCCTTGTTGTAGACGATGCCGACGTTGCCCCAAGCATAGGGCAGGCAATATTTGGCGTCGGGATCGGTCTGGGCACGGACGAACTGCGGGTCGATGTTCTCGAAGCCCGGGGCCTCGCCGATGTCCGTCTGCGCCAGCAGGCCGAGCTGGAACATGATGTCGTGCATGTGGACGGAGGGGAAGACGATGTCGTAGCCGGTCGCCCCGGCCTGGATCTTCGCCAGCATCTCCTCGTTCGAGCCGTAGCTGTCGAGCGAGACCTCGATGCCGGTCTCTTCGGTGAAGGCCTCCAGTACGGCGGGGTTGATGTAGTCGCCCCAATTATAGAGCGACAGCGTTTCGGCGGCGGCCGCCAGCGGCGCGAGGGTCAGCGCCGTCGTCGCGGCAAGATGCATCTTCTTCATGTGTTCAGTGGCTCCCTGTCAGGCTGTTTTTCGGTTTTGCCTTGAGTCGCCAAAATGGTTCGTTACTGTCATTTTCGTCAAATGTTAGTTTTCTGTCATATGGAGATCCGCCATGACGCAGGGGTTTGCATCCTACGCCGAGGCTCCGATTGATGAATTCGTGAGCAAAGTCGAAGAAGGCATGGCCTCGCTGCCCAAGCAGGAGGCGAAGGTCGCGCAGTATTTCCTGCTCAACCTCAACTCGATCTCCTACGAGACAGGAAAGTCAATCGCGCAGAAGGCGGGGGTTGCCGAGATCACCGTGGGCCGGATGTTGCGCCGGTTCGGCTGCGCCGGGATGAAGGAGTTCAAGGCAATGCTGCGGCACCGCTACTCGGTCACCGGCGAGAGCCTCGCCGAGGAGGGCTTCGAGCTGCCCGAGGACTGGCAGGAGCAGATGACCGCCGAGCTGCGCGCGATCAGCACCGTCTATTCCAAGATGGGAAGCCCCGCCTTCCAGGCCGCAGAACGCTACCTGCGCGAGGCCGATGAGGTCTATGTCACCGGCTTCCAGACCGTGCGCGGCCTTGCCGAGGACACCGCCCGCCGGCTCGCCCTCGCCCGCCCGCGCGTGCGGTTCCTGTCGGGCCATGACAGCATGCTGTCCGAATGGCTCGACCCCCCTGCCCCCGGGAGCAGCTGCCTGCTTGTGATCGATGTCATCCCTTATGCAGCCGAATGCGAGACCATCGCGCGGCTCGCGCGCGAGCAAGGCCGGACGGTGGTGGTGGTGACTGATGAGTACTGCCATTGGGCGCATGAGGTCACCGACGCGGTGATCAACACGCCGTCCAAGACGGGGCTCTTCCTGGAGTCGCTCCTCGGGCTGACCGCAGCGACCGGCCTGCTCATCCACGCCACGGCCAACGCCGCAAACCACGACCTGGACCAGCGAATGCGCGACTGGAAACGGCTGGCGACGCGGATCGGGATCTTCTAGCCCTGCGCGCCCTTGCCCCAATCGGCGCGACGCAGCGGCATTGGGTCTGATGCACTTCCGGAGAGCTCGCGTCGATCATCGCGGCGCAGGCGCTTCTGCGGCGGCCGTAGTCTTGCCCTGACCGCCCTGGGCAAACTTCGACCCTGCTCCCGGCCGCAGGCCTCGGACGAAGTTCCTGGCGCCCAGGTCTCGGTAGCGCCTCGCGCAGCCCTCCTGTCGAAAGGCAGTTTTGGGTGCCGTCGTGCGGCCCACCAATCTCACGCTCGATCTTGGCGGCTGGAGGGTTGCCTTGTTGAATGTGCGTTGGTCTGACACGCCGCCCCGCCGAAGCCTAAGATCACAGTTGACCCAACGTTGGTATACCATATACCGTTTGGTCATGTTGAGGAGGCATTACCGTGGATGGACCGACCCTGCGTGACGGCGCGCCGAAGCTCTCCGACCGAGCCCGCGAGGCGATCCGGGAGCAGATCATCTCTGGCGATCTGCCCATGGGCTCTGCGCTGCGGGAATCCGAGCTGGCTGCGAGTCTCGGCATGTCGAAGATCCCCCTGCGCGAGGCGCTTGTGCAGCTCGAATGCGAGGGAATGATCACCACCAGGCCCAACCGCAGCCCGCGCGTCTTCGAAATGTCGCAGGAGGACATCGGCAGTCTCGGCGAGTTGCGCGAAATGCTCGAAACCGAGGCGCTGCGGCTCGCCATTGCCCGCCGCGCCCTGCCGCTCGCCACCCGCCTGCGCGAGATCACCGCGCAAATGGCCGAGGCGCTCTCCACCCGCGACGCACGCAGTTACAAGCTGCTCGACAACGCCTTCCACCACGCGATTTTTGCCGAATGCGGCAACGTCTACCTGGAAAAGACGCATCACATGCTGTCCTTCCGCATCCAGGCGCTGCGCAACAAGCTGAGCCGCGAGCATGAGCTGAACGAACGCTCCCTGGCGGAGCACCAGCAGCTTGCCGCGCTGGTCGCCGACGGCGACACCGAGGCGGCCGAGACCCTGATGCGCAGCCATATCCGGGACACCACGCAGAACTACCTGGCGCAGGACAGTGCCGCGAGCGCCGCGCCGCGCCCGCCCGAGCGGGTGATGCAGGCCGAAATGGAACGCTTCGCCGACGCCGCGCTGGCCGCAGCCGGCTGCGATGATCGAACCCGGACGGCGGTCATCAGGGCGCTCAGCCATGCCTCGTCGCTTGGGGTCGACACCCATGGATACAGGCTGCTGCCGCATTACCTCGATGGTTTCACAAAAGGCCGACTGAACCCCGCACCAGAGCTGCGTTTCGTCCGCGAAAGCGCCGGCGCCGCGCTGCTCGACGGCGGCGATGCGCATGGCGCGCGGGCCACCTATGCGGCCGTCGACAAGGCGGTCGAACTGGCCCGCGCCAGCGGCTCGGGCGCGGTGGCGATCCGGGCCAGTTCCCACTTCGGTGCGGCGGGGGCCTACGCGCGCGCTATCGCCGAAGAGGGGCTCCTTGGCTTCTGCTTTTGCAACTCCGACAGCTTTGTTCGCCTGCACGGCGGGGCCGAGAAATTCCACGGTACCAACCCGATCTCGATGGCCGGTCCCGCCGGGATTGGCGAGGAGCCCTGGCTCTTCGACATGGCGACAAGCGCCATCCCCTTCAACAAGGTGCAACTCAGCCGCGCGCTCGGCATCGAGTTGCCCCAAGACACGGCCTCGAACGGGCTTGGCGAGAACGTCACCGACCCCGAGCGCGCCGAGATGCTCGCACCGCTCGGCGGCGAGTTCGGCTACAAGGGCGCGGGGCTGGCGGGGATCTCCGAAATCCTCAGCACCGCGCTCTCGGGTGCCCCGCTCAGCTTCGAGCTGCCGGGCATGATCTCCGACGACATGTCCACCCCGCGCGGGCTGGGCGCCTTCGTCATGGCCTTTGACCCGGCGGCCTTTGCCGGGCTCGAGGTCTTCACCGCCACGCTCCGCCGCTACCGGACCGCCATTCGCCGCTCAAGCACCGCGCAGGGCGCCGAAGTCATGGCGGCGGGGGACAGGGAATGGGCGGAAGGCAGGCGCCGCGCGGTGCAGGGCATGACGCTCGATCAGACGGCTGTCGAGGCGCTGGCGCGCTTCGCAGAGGAGAAAGGCATCCCGCCATTGGAGGTGGTGGGCGGCTGAAAAGACCACGGTTTTGGGAATTTAGGGAGGAGAACCAAATGACCCGGATTACGAAGACACTGGCATTCCTAACAACGGCGGCGGCCGCTTTGGGAGCGGCGTTGCCCGCGTCGGCGCAGGCCGAGCGGGTGCTCAAGTTCGCGCATGTCTACGAGACCGCCGAGCCCTATCACACCTGCGCGGTGGCGGCGAATGACGCGCTGACGGAGGCCACCGACAACCGGCTCGGCATCGAGGTCTTCCCGGCCTCGACGCTGGGCAAGGAGTCGGACATCAACGAGGGGCTCAGCCTCGGCACTGTCGACATCATTTACACCGGCCAGCTTTTTGCCGGGCGCTACTACGGCCCGCTCGCCATCGGCGGCGCGCCCTTCATGTTCCGCGACTACGCGCATTGGGATGCCTACCGCACGTCCGATCTCTTCGACGAGCTGACCCAGGGCTACGCCGATGCCACCGGCAACCACGTGACTTCGCTTACCTACTACGGACAGCGTCACGTGACCTCGAACAAGCCGATCCTGACCCCGGCAGACATGAAGGGGCTGAAGATCCGCGTGCCGAACGCGCCGCTCTACATGATGTTCCCGAAAGCCACCGGGGCCAACCCCACGCCGATCGCCTTTGCCGAGGTCTATCTCGCGCTGCAGCAGGGCACCGTCGACGCGCAGGAGAACCCGCTGCCGACGATCCAGGCCAAGAAGTTCTACGAGGTGCAGTCCGACATCAACCTCACCGGCCACATCACCGACGCGCTGCTGACCATCGTCGGCGGCCCGACCTGGACGAGCCTCTCGGAAGAGGACCAGGCGGCGCTCGAGCAGGTGCTGGACGACACCGCGACCTGCGCAACCGAGCAGGTGATCGAGGCCGAGAACAACCTCAAGCAGTGGTTCGTCGACGAAGGGGTGACGGTCAACGAGGTGGATCGCGGCCCGTTCATCGAGGCGGTGAAGGCGGTGCACAACGGCGACATGGCGACCTGGGATCAGGAGACCTATGACCGCCTGCAGGCCATCGGCCAGTAATCCGTCGCGCCGGGGGCGGCCGTCGCGCCGCCCCCGGCCCACCGACCCTCAGACTAGGCGCCCCCATGCATGACGACACCGACCCGGGCAAGACGCGCCCGATGTCCGGCCCCGAAACCGGCCCCGAGGATTTCACCCTGCACCTCGCCGAAGAGGACGCGCAGGAGATCGACCTTTCCGACATCCGCTGGCAGGACGCGCTTGTGCTGGCCCTGTTCTGGGTGCTGGCCGGCGTGGTCTTCCTGCAGTTCTTCACCCGCTACGTGCTGAACGACTCGCTGGGCTGGACCGAGGAGATCGCCCGCTACCTGCTGATCGCCGTGACCTTCGCCGGATCGGTGATGGCGGCGCGCAAGCACAGCCACATCGCGGTGGAGTTCCTCTACCGCTGGGTGCCCCGCCCGCTGCGCCGGCTGATGCAGGGCGTGATCGACCTCATCACCACCGGTTTCTTTGCGACGCTCGCCTGGCTCTCGGGCCAGCTGGCCACCCGCACCGGGGGCATGATGGTCTCGATCGACGTGCCCAAATCCTATGTCTACTGGTTTGTCGCGCTCTGCTTCGCGGGCATGGCGATCCATTCCGCGATCAACGGCGTGCGGCACCTGACCAGTGGCACCAGCCGGCTCATCGATCCCGAAGCCCACGCGGATGAAACCCGCGCCATCGACTAGGACCCGGACATGACAATCGCACTTCTCTTCGTCCTGCTCTTCGTGCTGATCCTCATCGGCGTGCCGGTGGCCATCGCGCTGGCGGGGGCCTCGCTCGCGTTCATCCTGTCGGGCACCGTGCCGCCGATGGTGGTGGCACATCGCATGGTGAACGGCGTCGACAGCTTCCCGCTGCTCGCCGTGCCCTTCTTCATCCTCGCCGGCAACCTGATGAACACCGCCGGGATCACCGAGCGGATCTTCAACTTCGCGCTGTCGCTCGTGGGCTGGATGCGCGGCGGGCTCGGCCATGTGAACGTCGGCGCCTCGGTGATCTTCGCGGGCATGTCCGGCGCGGCGGTGGCCGACGCCGGCGGGCTTGGCGCGATCGAGATCAAGGCGATGCGCGATGCGGGCTACAAGACCGACTTCGCCGTCGGCATCACCGCGGCCTCGTCGACCATCGGCCCGATCATCCCACCCTCGCTGCCGATGGTGATCTACGGCGTGGTCGCCAGCGCCTCGATCGGCCAGCTTTTCGCCGCGGGCTTCATTCCAGGGCTGGTCATGGCCGTGGCGCTGATGCTCATGGTGGCCTATTTCGCCCGCCGCGACGGCTTCAAGCGTGACCAGCCCTTCGCGATCCGCATCCTCGCCATCAGCTTCAAGCGCGCCTTCCTGTCGCTGCTGACGCCGGTGATCATCGTCGGCGGTATCCTCACCGGAGCCTTCACCCCGACCGAGGCCGCGGTGGCCGCCTGCGCCTACGCGATCTTCCTCGGGGCCGTGGTCTACCGCACGCTGACCCTGCGCCGCCTGATCCGGGTCAGCTACGACACGATCGAGACCACCTCGGTGGTGCTGCTGGTGGTGGGCGCCGCGTCGATCTTCGCGTGGATCCTCACCTCGAACCGGGTTCCGGAAATGGCCGCGACCCTGCTTCTGGGGGCGTCGGACAACCCGTGGGTGATCCTGCTTCTGATCAACCTCGTGCTGCTGATCGTCGGCTGCTTCATGGAGACCGTGGCGGCGATCACCATCCTCGTGCCGGTGCTTCTGCCGGTGGCGGTTCAGCTTGGTGTCGATCCGGTGCACTTCGGGGTGATCATGGTGCTGAACCTCATGCTCGGGCTGCTGACGCCGCCTGTGGGCATGGTGCTTTACGTGCTGAGCCGGGTCGCCAACATCCCCTTCGAGCGCGCGCTCGCGGGGACGGCGCCCTTCCTGATCCCGCTGGTTCTGGTGCTGCTTCTGGTGACCTTCGTGCCGGGCGTTACCATGTGGCTGCCGACCCTGATCTACCGCTGATCCCGGCAGCACGACGGCGAGGGTCGGTCTGGACGAAACGGCTCGGAGGCCGGGCGGCATGTCCGCGCCTCCGGGGACGTCGCGATCTGTGCGGCAGCCCTGGTCCGGCCGATCTTCGCGGCGCGAGGCTCCCAGTTCCGAGCTCGTGCCAATACACAGCGCTTCGACCGGGCAGGCCTGCGGCGTCTTACGATGCGACCATACAATTCTGCCTGTCGATCAAGATCCTGATCAACCTGCCGCTTCGCCAGGTCTCTGGCATGGCGGCGAGCCTGCTGAAATAGATCCCGGAGGCAGACCCAATCGGCACAGAGAACGCGGACGGCGCACGACGAACGCGACAATCGTCGTCAACTCCGTTGTCCGAAGCCCCGAGCTGTTCAGCGGCATCCAGCCTGTTCAGGAAATGCTCGGCCACCTGTCTGAGTGCATGTCGAAGCATCACGCTAAACGCGCGGAGGTTGAGTCAATGAACCGCGAAACAGTGCTGCTGCTACCAGATTTCGGAAACCAGCTTCCCGAAATTGCGAAGCATAAGACGGCGAGGTCGCTAAGTGATTGAAAATGGTGGGTGATGAGGGACTCGAACCCCCGACATCTTCGGTGTAAACGAAGCGGGGGCTCGCCAAGCTATTGATGTTTGGTCGAAGACACTCTTCTTAAAGAGCCTTTTTCACCCACTTACCCAAGTAAATCAGGTTCACGCAGGTTCATCGAACCAGAACGCACTTCGTAAAAATATTTGTCTTAGCTTTGTCCGTGCGATGCGAGGCAGGAAGCCATACTCAACTTGCCTTCGTGCATCCCCGACCCCACATCAATACTATCCGCACGGTATTTTCCATGCGGTGATATGGAGGACCCCACCATGGGTTCCGACACCAAGCCGAGCGTCAACCTTGCTCGCCAAGCAGATGACGATCTCCGCAAAAAGTACGCCCAAGAGAAAGAGGACCAAGCGGCCGGTGAGGCCGATCCGTCTCGTAAGCAAATGAGCGACCCTCCCGTCGAACATCCCGATACTGCGGAAAAGAACTGACCCGCCGCGGGGAGAGCGTGCCGCGGTGGGAGAATGAAGGCGGAAGCTCTTAGGCCCGCGTTGGTCAAGCATCACATAACTGGGCGCACCGGCTTGATCGCTTAGAACTTGCCGATCATTGGGGCGCGGTTTCGCGCCCTTTTTCTTTTCTAGCATGCACTAGCTGAGCCCCATTTCCACTGACCTAGTCACGAAGGATCGCTAAGTCGAAGCTGGTCCATTCCGTGCTCGACGACAGGTTTAGGCGTTGTTTTCGCCCCGGGGTTCAAGCACTGGCGAGCTTACCGAAGCCCCAAATTTCCTCTTAATATCGATAGCCATATGGCCCACTTGCTAGGCGAGCCGGTCCATATGGTATAAACGGCTCATACCGTATGTGGACCACGATTTCCGGCGCGGGTCTCGCTCGCCGGGGGCGGATGTGCGCAGTAAGCGGACCTGCCGCCACTGAGCTCATTATCCGAAAGCTGCCGTTCAGTAGGAGCGCATCAGCTGAAAGCTTGACTATCGAACAGCTTCAGCGCGGGGCCGCGACATGCATATCGACGCATAACCAAGGCGCTGGCAGAGTGGCTTGGCAGATCGGAGAGGACCCTCAGGGCAAGGCTAAGGCTTTGGTCCACGTTCCAACCGCTCTTCCTCAAACGGCCCACCATTTTCAGGAAACGTCTCTTGCTGGGACGCCAGTTGGCCGCAGTTGCTCCCGAGGCCGCTATCAGGAGTGTGTCTGCATCCGAGGCCTGAAGCTTCGCCAGCGCGGGCGGTGACAATGCCGCGATATCGAGCGCCAAGGCGACTGTGCGGCGTGACGCGGGCGGGCCTTTTGGTGTTTCGGAGCCGCTCACAAGGATATAGTCGGCTGCGGTTTTATCGTCGGAGCAGTAGGTCTTCAGCTTGGCCGGAGCCAGCAGGTCGGACACGCCCCGTAGTAGTGCGAGGTCAAGAGTTGGGAACTGATCAGCCTCGGCTTGAAGCTGCCTCATGCGATCGGCCTTACGGGCGACGAGTTCCTCCAGCGGCAGCGACGTGCCATCCGAGTAGCGCCGAGGGCGTTTAAGGCGCAGATCTGTGGAAGAGGTCCTTTCGCGCCAATCGCTGCTGCATTCGGTCTGCGCATAGCTGGTCGCGATCGCGGCTAACTGCTCGCTAGTCGCAACGCGATCTCCAGCCTGATACTGCTCGTGAAGCATGCGCCATTGACCAGCGGTCCCAGCGCTCGCTTTTTCGCCTTTGTGCTTACGGCGCTCCAGTTCTGCGGCCCAGGACAGCACGCCCTTCGCCATGATCTGCTCGGAGTTGCGGACCGGAATGTGAAAGATGACCGGCGTATCCAGTTTGGGCGCGCTGATCCGCTTCCTATCCCGGTGCGCCTTGTGATTACCCTGCGCGATACGAAGGTCGGGATAGTGTCTGCCGCCAAGACGTATGAGGACCTTGTAACTACTCGGAAGATCTCGATTTCTGACAAGACCGAAACGGTCTAGTAGCTCGCCCTCGGAAGCTGCCTGAGGATCAGGAATCAGGGTCTTCCAGGGCAGGCGGTAGCCACGCCCGACACGCAGTTTCCGGAAGCGTTTTAGGAAATCATGCCGGTCATCGACCCCGATGAACTCATCGGCATCGAGAAAGGCCACGATATCCGGCCGCGCTAGCTTGCTCAAGCGGTGCAACGCATCGGTAACAAACGTGCCTTGGCGTTGCGCCGGGTCCGCAATATCCCGAACTAAGACGTTCCCCAACTCATTGCTCAACTGGCTCAGAATGCGGCGCGTCGCGTCGGTCGATGCGTGGTCCAGAATGAGCATGAAATCGAAGAAGCGCGTGTTGTGTCGCACGAAGGGTTCGATAATGTCTTGTTCGTTGCGAACCATACAAACGCATGCACTGGAAACCAAAGGGCGCTTCAAAAAGATTGGGAAGTGCATTCTGCGTTTTCGTTAAAGTTTCACCACTTAGCCGCGAGATGAACTATCGTAGACATCTGCGACTGCCAAGAAAAAAAACGCCCCGCACTACTGGCCTCAGCCCTTTGCAGGAAGTGGTGAGCGGAAGACCCAAGCATGTTCGATGTGCAATCACGGTTCCGAGCCTAACTTCCCTTAAGTTCAGGAATAACCTTTTCTAAGGGTGCAACAAGAAGACGATGGCAAAGAGGGCTTTCCCGCCCGCCTCGGCGATGCGGCGAACGACCACTTCCCGCCTTGCCTTTGCGACTTCTCGCGACCGCAGAACAAATCGGTCTAGTGTGGGGAACGAAAGGAAAGTCCCGCCGCCCTGCCGTGCCATTCGCTCGCAGTGAAGGTCCGCTTTTCTGCAACGTGCATCTCCGCGCGAAAGGCAAGTTCGGGCTGACGGCGGCCATGCGGGCGGAGTCCAGCAAACTCGCTTCGCTCTATGGATGAGGGGCCGGCAGGGCAGTTCATGCGAAAGTGCCTAGTCTGGCGCTTCATCCTGTCGAAATAGAGATGAGCACGACTGCGAGGCCGATCAGCGCAAGTCCCCACACTGCCAAGGCGGTTATCGTTATCACCCACAACCGCCTCGCCCTTCGCTCTAGGTCTGGCATGCTGGCCATTCTCCTTGTTGGTCCGCATCCCACAACGACACTTCACCCACGGAAGGCTGGGAAACCACACTTCACCCACGCGGCACTCGGAGGAAACTGGGCGTTTGGAAGTCGTTCATGCCCAACTCTTCTTCGGCGCGCTGCCGAAGATACGCTCTCGCTTTCGGGGTCAGGCCGTACCGAGTGATGTAGTCCAGTAGGACCTCGCTCAGGGACATCGTATCAGGCATCCGGCTTCCTCCGTTTGTCTTTTCCCAGCGTATCCCCAGAGGGTAAACCAATGGTTAACGATCAGGAGAAAGAGCAAGACTTCGCAAGGGAGAGCGAAGAGGGTCCGCATGTCCGAAAAAGCGCCTAGAGCGAAGGGGGAAGTTCGGCATGCGGGCAGTCGAGCAACCCTAGTCCAGCAAACCGGCGAGGTCGGCTTCCAAGGCGCAGGAAGCGATCTTGCCCGGTGGAGCCGGAGCGCCTCACTTCATAGGCGCGCCAGGCCCACTCCGGCCATTGCGAACACGGATCGGCGCCGCTGTGCGGAATCAACAGACTTGCCGTTAGGACATCGCGCAGCATTCTCGAAGTGCGAAGGGGGAGTCAGCGGGACAAACTTGCCATTCATCAATAAATGCGTGTCTATCCAAGTCAGCCCTCCCCCTTTCCTAGGGACGGCTCCGCCTAGTCTAGCCCAAAGGAGTCAGCATGCCAGCGGACATGAGCAACATGGAGCTTGGTCCGGTCCGGCCAGTCGTCGCGACAATCGCTACAGTGTTCAGAGATGACCACGTGCTGCTGGTGCGACGCGCCAACCCGCCGGATGTAGGCAAGTGGGGCTTTCCTGGAGGGAAAGTAAACCTCGGCGAATGCCTTCAAGATGCCGCGATCCGAGAACTTTATGAGGAAACTGGCATACGCGCGACAGCGCAGCGAGTTTTTACGGCAGTGGACGCTTTCGATCATGATGAGGAGGGAGCGGTTCGCCATCACTACGTCCTTGTGGCCGTCCTATGCGCTTGGACATCTGGTGAGCCGATTGCAGGTGATGATGCCTTGGAGGCTCGTTGGTTTCCACTAAATGCGCTGGAGGAAGAGGATCCTGCACTCAGCCTTGACGTAGCAAAAGTCGCTCGGCAGGGCGCTGAAATCGCACCATGAGCCTAACTCCGGCAGCGACTAAATGACCGCTTGCGGGGATCGGAGCGGCCATGCGGCAGCAGCGCACCTGCGGCAGGCTGCGGCTGCCAGGACCTACGCGTCCGGCCCACAGCCGACTTTCGCTTGGAGGGGGGGCATGGCTTGTCCCGCCCCCGTTGCAGCCATTCGGAAACGTTTTTCTCTGGTCCTGCACGACCCAAGGAATTTGGAGGTGAGGACGACGCTGGTGCCGAGATGCGCACTGGGGAGCAGCAGATAGACACTTGATTTATTAGAGCCGGAAGGCATTGTTGAGATTCTAAAATGCATCCAATTTTTTAGGGGTTTAAGATGAACTATTTTCAATCAGCGTTAGGCATTGCTCTGGTTCTGTGCACTTCAACCATAGCGCTTGCAGAAAGGGTCCTTGTACCAAGTGATCCTAAGGCGACGTACGACATTGAGGTCATGGATGTTGGACAGGGGAGATCCGCTCTCGTTGTTGTTGGAAAAAGGGTTGGTCCCAGCGGAACCTCATTCACTGCGAGGGAAGTCAATTGTGTTAACGCGACGTTCAGATACATGGGAGAGGGCGACACGTTCGATGAGATGAAAGCGAACATCAACGACCGAGCGTCAATGGCGCCGCTCGTAGAGGGGAGCATTTCATACTACATCGTTCAGGCTGCTTGCAACTAAGTCGCGATGGCCTCGATGGCCTGTAAGGCGCCCTACGGCCCTATCCGGACATTCGCCGGGTTGGCTATTGCCGCGGTGCAGCTGCCCCAAACCGGCCATCGGTGGCATCGTGCAGCATGGCCTGGCAGGGCAAGAGCCCGCAATGCAGGACAGAGTAGACGCTCGTCTTCTCTAGCATTTACTTTTAGAAGCTTTGTGGCGAAATTTTCAAAAATCGAGGTGAGAGGCACATTTCAACCAGAGCGGTATTCCGGATAAGTCCACTTTGGACATAAATCTGCTTCCATAGCGCCGCTCATCAATAACACTCAAAACCTTCAGCGTGCAAAGCGCCTGATTTGTTGCCAACATAGGCAATTCAGAGAACTGGCTGCGCCATTCCTCAATAAATGAGGAAATCAAATCTTTTCCAGGGTCTACCGTCAGCGACCAGTCGTTTTCGTTGAGTGGTCTCATGTGAGCCCCAACTGACTGTGCTGCTGGATGAGCGTAACCACAAAGGACCATATACATCTCGTAAATTTTTGGTGCGTAGGGCTCCAAGCTTTTGACATACACATGGGTTTGCTCGGCTCGATGACTTTCAGCAGTTGCGTCACCTTTCTTCAGCTTTCTGGCATGGGTAAAGTGGATCAATGAGTCTTCCAAATCAGTAGAAGTGACAAAAGTTGTCGACCCCCCTCTAAGCATTCTACTAATGGCAGAGCTGTTTTCAGCTATCGTAAGCGGCACCGGATTTAGGGAATGGACTGCGTCTCCGGAAAACTCTGTGAGCGCGCGCACTGATGACATAAACGACAAAAAGTTACTGTCCTCAAAGGAATGTGATATTGCTCTTACCCAGTTAACTGTTCTGATGATCGAGGTTGCGCTCGCAAAGTGAGCCCGGTCCAAAATTTCTCTCCAGTATTGAATTCCAGCTCGATCCATATCTTTCTGTGCCACTTCCAGAAATTCACTTTCGCTCCAAAAATTATAAACAATGTCCCTGCCTCTAAATTCGTCAACAAGCGCAGAAATATTATTCACTATTGTTTGGTTCGGGTCACCGAAGATACGCGCTATGTTTTTCATCGAGGGGCTCCAGTGTTTTGCGTTGTTAAACACATTGTAAGAATATCGGAGAGGGGTACAGGCCTCGAAGCGGACTTGCGGCGGCGTAGCGTGCTGGACGCCCAGGCGAGTGGGTCTGCCGGGCAGAGAAGGCTCTGAGCGGACATCTTGCACCTAACCGCGATGCTGCGTTCGCAGCCCGCATTGCCGCCATTCACGGCAAGACCAAGCTGCTACAGTCATGGCACCAAATCTGCTTCCAATGGTAGCGAACGTGTTTCAATGCACTTAGTAATCAGAGCATTCAATAGGTTGGCTGAATCGGTGGATGCGACTTGCAAATCCCCCTTCAACTTGGCGCCGTGGACCGCCTTAGATCGCACATCATATAGCTTTTTCACTTTATGATAGGTTTCTTTCCTCTCGAGTTCATTGTCAGGGTGAAGAAATCGCGCCATGTACAAGCTGATCCTGAAGCGTATTTCTGAACTGACTTCAAAAATTCCCTCAATTCCAGCCCAAATCATAGCTAATTTTATTCGTGGGTTAGGGTGCCAATGGTAAGTTGAGAGGCATTGCACCGCCGTTTGGAAACGGTCGTCTTCAAGCAACGTACGAGCAGAAGAGAAGTGTCTTGATATCCAAGCGGTGTCACTGTCGGTAAGGGTGTAGGGTACAGATTCATTGAAGCCGCTCATATAGCGGTGGATCGCCCGGAGACTGCTGCGCGAAGATATGTCCATGGCGGAGTTGCTTGACTGGATATTAAATCCGATCTCCGTATGGAAGATGGCAGATAACAATAATGCATCCCAGCTTGAGTTCCACGCTTTTGCAGCAGTGACACGGGGCGAAGGTGCGCTTATGTGAAACTGAGAACTAATGCGCGGAATGAATGCCAGTACAACTGCAATGTCATCTGGTTGGGCGCAAGCTGAAATTGCGGTATTGAAGTCAATGTGCGAGGTGTCGGCAGGTTGAAGCAGCAAGCCCTCCTCAAGCTGAATTTCGGAGCGAACACTTATCCCGTTCAGCAAAATAAATGTTTCACTGTTCTCCGCGATCACTTGCATCTCAATAGCCCCCGAACCAAACCTAGTCAGGCCAGGTTTACTCTAGTCTTTGTAGTTCTTTGCTGATTTTCATCGCGTACGCGATTTCTGGCAATAGCCTCTCTGATCGCCCCGCGCTAATGGTTTCGACCAAGGTCCTGAGCGCTGCTTGACCGGCAACTGCTCCCGCAGGCACAAGGCCACCGGCAACGTACGCCGCACCAATAGCCGGAACCCCGTCTTTCCAAAAGGAGTAGCCGGCTCGGCGCAACTGACGGGCTGCCAAAGAAGAAACCCGCTCTTCAATGAGTGTTGCTTTCGGGGCCAAACTAAATGCTGTTTCGCTTTCAGCCCATCGCATTACGTCAATGTAATCGCCACACTTCAGGCCATCGTATGCTTGCTGGGCCAGCTTTGAGGCCACTTCAAGGTAGCTGTGCCGCTCTTCCTTGAGCTTTTCTTTTATTTCCTCAATCTCCTCATCCGCGACCAGATCGAATGCGACATTGGGCAACATGACTTCCAACCCTACAGCCGCCAGACAAAGAATGGCGGTTTGCGCGTTCAATCCGTTGTCTCTAAGGTGGGCTTTATGAACCATTTTCGACGCCGAAAGCACGAACTCTCGCTTTGGCACAACGATACCCGACATCGCGCCGGTCTCAGAATCTGCAGGTTTCTCCCAAGACCCCTCTTTCAGATAGACTAAGGCGGGTATTTCGAGCGCTTTGGGGTTCCCCTGGTAGAGGCCAAGCGCTTCCTGCTTCACCCATTCGTTGTTGAGATAGAAGACAGCAGGCGTCGCAACGTCAGCGACAAATCGCATGCAGCTTAGAAAGGATCGGTTTGGAGGAGCGGTGTTCTCTCCAATATCCAATGCTGCGCGATAAAACACTATTCTTTTCCGATCATCGAAAGTTACCAACGTGGAGTTCTTGGCGGCTACTATCGTATGCAGTACGTCTGCTTTAGCCAAGGGTACTTAATCGGCTCATGCTCGCAGCGAAAGTCCGGAATCCGCCCCTTTGTGCGCCCGACAGGCCATCATGTTGCGCTAGGCACACCCGGCAGCTTTGGGCTTACAGCGGCCACGCGGCCCGCGTTCAGAAAACCCGGGCCCGGTGGATCACCCGACGCGCCGCCGGACCTCTTCCAAAGCCTCGGCCAAGCTCGGCGAATAGCCCTGCCCCACGGGTGCGACCTGGACGATCCACATCCAGTTCAATACTGGATCGCTGATGTGGGTCAGGTAGACACGGCCAACCGGCTG
The DNA here is from genome assembly GCF_010500785.1 of Salipiger sp. PrR003. Taxonomy (NCBI): domain Bacteria; kingdom Pseudomonadati; phylum Pseudomonadota; class Alphaproteobacteria; order Rhodobacterales; family Roseobacteraceae; genus Salipiger; species Salipiger sp. PrR003. Next base: position 8,782 of record NZ_JAAGOV010000047.1, on the reverse strand, counting down.
GCGATCTTTGCAGACCGTCCAATCGTCAATGAGCGCCATGCCCGCGATTATTGTTTTCTTCCGCGTCCACATGAGCCGCAGATTAGAATGAGAACAAAACGAGATCAAGACACGAGAGCCCGGCACGCCGGCCGGGCTCTTGTCAACCAGTAGACGGGCGCCCCTCACGCGGGGATCTGCACCCCGACCCGATCCATGGCCTCGCGGTAATAGCGCAGCGCGAGGCGATCGAGCACGCCGTCGCCAGGCACCAACCGCGCGATCGCATCCGGCACGGACTGTTGCGCATGGTAAATCGCATGCGCCTTGATCACCTCGAATCCGGCGTCCGGACCTTCGAGCAGCGACGCCTCGACACCCGACTTGATCGCCGAATGCAACGCCTCACGCGCCGCCGCCTCGATCCTGATGCCGGTGAAGGCCTCGAAGGCCGCCGCGCCGCGGTTGATGAGGAGCATGAGCGCGATGCCGAGCAGCCCGGCGATCGCCTGCACCAGCTCCGGGCTGGAAAGGAGAGCTTTGAAGAAGTCCATCTTGGATACCTTTCGGAAGGCGGCAGAGCGCCGCAGAGAGGACCAGCGCCAGACGCCAGTCGGTGATTGGGAGAAAGGGCATCAGCAGGCGCGCCAGACGCCCGCCTGAAGCCAGCCGTGCCAGTGGCCTTGCCAATTGACCGAGGGCGCGAGCTCGGCTGCAGCGGTCGAGCCATTCCAGCACCAGCTCGGGCCTTGCTTCGGCTTGAAGCCGTTGCCGATCTTCAGCACCGGCTTGTCGCCACAGCCGCAAGGGCAGAAGAAGAGGAAGCTCTGGTCGCCCTGCTCTTCTGGCCCGCTGATCCAGAATGACCCCGGCACCCGGTCTTGCAGGAACGCGTTGCGGTCGCGGTAGTGGACGGCGCGGGTCATGCGGCCCACCCGGTCGGTGCCCACGCGCTGTCCTCGACCTTGAAGCCCGGGCAGAGCTTGTTCGCAAATTCGTTGTGCCCGGCGATCCGGCGGATTTGCGTGGCGTTGCAGGCCTTTCCGATCACGCCCCGCATCGCGGCGAGTGTCTCGGCGGTGTAGAAATCCTCGGCCGCGCCCATGTGCGTCACGGTCTTCACCGGGACCATCGAATAGCCTAGAGAGCCCGCGTTGTGGCCGATGACATGCGCGCCGATCTCGGACCAGGCGCGGCCTTCGATGACCTCACCATCTGGGAAGATCAGCCCGTGATAGCCGATGTCGCGCCAGCCGTTGGCGAGGTGCCAGCTCCGCACTTCCTCGAACATCTGCCGGTTGGACTTCCCCCTCCACCAGGTCTCCGAGGTGGCCGTGGTATGCAGCGCGAACAGGCTGACCAGGTAGCCGGCGCCTCCTTGCAGCAACTGCCTCTCGTGCGAGACCCAGCCGCCCCAGCCAGGCGACACCGTGACATCCTCGACAATCGCACCTGCACGCGGCATCCCATCGGCCTCGACCAAGGCGCGCAGCCCGCGGTCAAGTTCTGGCGTCCAGACGCGGCTGACCGGTCCCGCCGAGAGATAGCCGAGGTTGATGATCGCCTGATGCATCTGCCCGACCGCATCACCCCAGCGGCCCTCGTGCGCCGCCAGCAGCGCGAGCATTCCTGCCTCGGTGCGCGGCCCCCAGAGGCCGTCTTCAGGCCCGGCCGAGAAGCCGAGCGCATTCGCCCCCGCCTGGAGGGCGCGGATTTCCTGTCTCATTGCGATTTCCCATGAAAAAGCCCCGCGCAACGGCGGGGCGTGACAATGCTGAGTTCAGCGTTTAGTCGAGTCGCGAGCGCGGCGCTGACCCCCTTCTTCATCCCCAAATCTCGGGAGGGTTCAGGTCTCGGAATTTCAATCTCTAGCGGGATTATCTGGCCAGACGAGGCCGGGCGCCGCGCTCACTTTCCTCCAACTCAGGAACGCGTCAAATTCGCTGTTCCACCTCGGGAACGCGGCGAGGCTCGTCGCGGTATGTCTAAGGGCGCGGCGGTTCTTGCCAAGAAGTCGTATCCGAGGCCATCCATTTCAGGCGACCACAAGATCGTCCTCGTATGGATGAGCTGCCGCGCTCACCTCCCCTGTTGAGATATCCGATCGAGCTTGCTGTCGATCTTCAACAGCGTCGCCTGGATGCTGCGCAGGTCCGACGCCTGCCCCGCCTGGGTCAGCTCGGCCGCCCTCAAGCGCGCGTCGAGTCCGCGCGAGCCTTCCTCAAGCCTTGCGATCGACATCGCCTGGCTCTCTTGTGTGTTCGTCAGCGTCACATAACCCGCCGTCACGGTGACCATCATCGCAAGGATCGACAGGATATTGCCGGTGCTGACGGTGCTGTCGAACTTGATGTTGGGCATTGTCTTCCTTCCCATGAAAAAGCCCGCCGGCGGCGGGGTCATTGCAGGCTGGCCTGCAGGTCGAGTGAGCTGAGCCGGTTACGCTGGCCAGAGCGCGTCGTCGGTGATGTCGCTCGGCGGCTCCGGCAGGTCTTTCAGCGCGCGGGCCGCGAAGATGTGCGCCTGCTTGTGCGCCATTGCGGCTTGGCCAAAGGAGAGCATCGTCTGCGCATCCATTGGCACAAGCGTGTTGTCCTGCGCGATCCACGCGAAATCGCTGCCCCCGCCGTGCCAGCGAAGGTCACCCGCTTGCGCCCCGTCGGTGATCGCCGCGAGCGCGCTGGTCGCCGCGCCGGCCATGTTCTCGCGATCCTCGGGGCGGGTCTGATAGACCACCCCGTCAAAGGTAAAGCCGCCGTTGATGCGCCGGTCACGTTCGGCTGTAACGTCTTCTGGAGCCGCCGGCAGTTCGACCGCCTCCAGTTCCAACGTGGAGAGGTTGACCCGCCATGTGGTGAGGTCGCCAATGTCGTCCGATATTTCGACGTAGGGTCCGGGCGGGCCGGGGTTGCCCTCCCGAATGTTGGCGGTGAACGTCGGCGCCCCGGTGCCCTCATCGTAGTAAAGGCGCATGTCAGTCTCCCATCTTGAAGAATTGGTAGCTAATCGTGCGGTTGACGTAGGGCGTTGTCATCACGACCGGGGTCTTGTTCGAGACGAACGAGACGAGACGGTCTTGAGCCGGGTGGATCGCACCAGCGCCGTTGATCGAGACGTTGCCCATGTCTATGGCGGTGCTCGTTGAAGTCAGTATCCAGAAGCCCGCACCGAGGTTCGGGAAGGGGCCGTGGCTGCTCATCGTCCCGTAGGCCGTGGGCTCGAGCGGGATGACGTCCGCCCGGCTGCGCACGGAAGCGAGAGCCGAGTAGCGCACGACCCCGGAGCCACCGGCGCCGCCATTGCCGTTGCTGCTCGTGCCGCCTGCGCCTCCGCCACCAATGGTGATGACGATCTTGGGCGCCGCGTAGGAGCTGATGTTGAAATCGTTGATCGTGATGAAGTCGCCGGCTAGGCCGCGATCGCCGCCACGGCTACCGCCGCCACCGCCGCCACCACCGGAGCCGAGGCTACCCGGCGCGCCGTTGTTGTCGGGGAAGTCGCCATCCCGGCCGCCGGCAGCGAAGGCCGAGGCCTCGCCCCAGTTGCCGTCCTTGCTGCTGCGGCGGTTTGCGACTTCCGCACCGCCTGCCGCGGTCCACGTCTTCTTGAGCGTGGTGCCGTCGTAGAGCTTGACCGTGGTGGCGCCGCCGGCCTTGCCGGTCGCGGCAGAGCCAGCCGTCATGTAGTAATCCGATCCACCCGATGCACCGCCAGAGCCGCCGCCCTGGATCTCGAGGTTGAGCGCCGTGGAGCCTGCAGTCAGGTTGATGGTCTGCGAGGTCGTGACCATGGTCGGAGGGACGGCCTGCGTCAGGTCGCGGAAGTGCTTGGCGTTGACCAACTGCAGGCCACCGCTCTTGGTCGCCTGGATGTATTCGGGATAGCCCTGCGCGTTTTGCGCGCGCCCAGCCAGCAGGCCGAAACCAATCGTGCCATCATCGTTGGTGCGTCCGAGGTAGATACCGTCGTTGCCATAGTCGAGGGCCGAAGCCTTGCCCATGGCAAATCCGGCGGTGGCCTCGTCCAGCTCGAGCAACTCGGTGACCTCGAGGAAGCGAGCATTCATTTTGTCCGCGCCGATGGCAAGCGCTGAGAGCGACCCGGTTTTGACCGTTGCCCCGTCGATGAACGTCGCGCCGCCAGGACCATAGGGGGTCATCTCGGTGGCGTTGTCGGGTATTTCGCAGAGCATCGGCTTGTGGATGAACAGGTAACTGCTCGTGCTTGAGAGTGTCCCGAGCTTGCGAATGTGGATCCGCGCGTAACAGGCATTCGTCGGCGCGGTCCCTCGAACAACGTAGCGCGGCCACTTGTCCGGGTTGCTGCTATCACTGGATGCAGTGGCGATCCCCGAGGGGCCAGCATAGCCAATGGTATTGCCCGCTTCGTCGATCCACTGGATGCGAAGCTGACCGGTGCAGCGGTGCGTTGAGCAATAAAGCGTCGCTTCGTAGCGCTTACCTGGCGTCACAGGAGCCCCAAGCCCACCATCCCCGTCCGCAGTATAAGCAGGGTCAGACGAAAAATCGGTGTAGCCGTCCGTGGCCGTCCCGTCTTGGCGCATCATCAAAGTGGGATAGCGGAGGCCAGCAAAAGACTGCCCAGGCGGGCGTATCGCAAAGTTGGTTTGTGCCCCGACGTTGCCATTCGCGTAGGCTCGCCAATCGTTGAGCCCCGCCCAGAAGCCAGTATTCGTGAGCAGGTTTCCCCCGAAGCCGACCGCCAGCTTTCGCGTGGTGAGCGTGCCATCAGCGATGACGTCATCACCCTTAAGCACAACAGCCGAGCCGCTCGAACCATCCGGGTCGTCATAGCTAGTCAGCCGCAGTTCAGCGACTTCGGTGTTGCCAGCACTGGTGACCGCAGCCGTGATGCCAGTGCTGGCCCGCACCTTGCCATCGAGCGTAGCCAGCGTTTGGGTGTCCTGAGTCACGGTGGCAGCCGTGTCGAGGTTCTGCAGGTCCTGCGGCGTGGCCGCCCGGATTTGAAGGTAATGCAGCTTGAAGTGCTTGCGATCGACCGGCCCGAGCCCGTTCCCATCGTATTGAACCATGAACCACATATCGTGGCTCGTGAAGCCGCCGGGGAAGCTGGCGGGCCGCTTGAGGATAGCCGAGGCGTGCGTGGGCACACCGGCCTTCAGAGGGCCATTAATCATGTCTTCGAGCCTGACCACTGCCCGGCTCTCGCCGCTGCTGTGGTTCCAGTCGAGCAGCACCCCGGCGCCACTAATGCCAGCGCCACCAATGTAGGTGAACAGGGCCTCCACCACGTAGGCTTCTTCGTTCTGCGGCCCGACCCACCCCATGGAAGTCTGCATCCGAACGCCGACGTTAGCCGTCAGGTCGGTGTAGTTGTAGTTGAGCGATTTACCGACGGGAAAGATTTCATTGTCGCCTGGCGTGTAGGTCGGACCATTGGAGAAATCGAGCCACATCGACCCCGCATCTCCGTAGGTGTCGAAGTAGGCGTCTGCGAGACACCCTACCCCCTGCCCTGTGATGCGCGCGGCGGTCTGCGAGTAGGTCGCTGCCGCCACCGCCGAGTCGTCCGCAGCTCCCTTGCTAAGGGCCGCTTGGCTTGCGGAGTTCGAGGCATAACCGGCCTGTGTGGTAGCGGTCTGCGCCGAGGAGGACGCGGCCCCCGCGAAGCTGCCGGCTTGGTCCTTGCTGGTGCTGGCGTTCGCCGCGCTCGTATTGGCCGCCATAGCGGCCTCCGAGGCATTCTCCTCCTCGGTCACGTCGTGGCACTGGAAGTCATAGACCCGGATTGTGCCGCCGTCGGTCAGATCAAAGCCGGGGGCGAACTTCACGTAGCTGGTTTGCGTGACCTCGATGACGTCCTCGAACACGGCCCACGCTTGCCCGGCGGGGAAATTGAACGAACCCACCGTCTGCAACGGGTTGCCCGCTTCGTCTTCCCCCCGAAGCGTAAACCGCGAGACTGCCCCGGTGTCGATCGTCCGAACCGTGGCCTTGAAGCGATATTTGCGGCCGACCGGGTTGCCGACATACCAAGGCGCAACCGCTGCGCCGTCGGAGAGATCAAGGCTGCGGTCGATTACGGGCACGCCACCGGGGCGCCCGTCCACCACGGTCGCGCGGTTGTTCCAAAACTCCGGCTGAGCGCCCACCGGCACGTCATTCACATCCGGTTGCACCACCAGATTGCGCGTGCTCGCCGCCCGCTGCGTGATCGATGCAAGTCGGCTGAACTCGGACGCGCTGTTGGCCGCGCCGACTGCGTCTGCCTTGGCCGTTGCCGCCTGCCCCGCGTAGGTCGAAGCCTGACCGGCGCTGGTATTGGCATTGAATGCGCTGGTGCCCGCAGCACTGGCCGCCTGCGACGCCCCGCTCTCGGAGGCTGCAGCATTGCTTTCGCTCTCGGCTGCTGCTGCGGCGGCGTCTTGCGCCTCTTTCTGCGCGGTCACGTCCTCGACCTCGAAGCTCAGCACCTCGACGTCGCCCGTGCCGGTATAGGCCGAGGGCCAATAGGCAAAGCCGAGCATCAATGGGGTGAGGCCGTTCTGATCGGTGATCTCGTATTCAAACGTCTCGACCGTGTTCGCGGCTGCGAAGATGCAGTCTTTCGTCCAAGCTGTAGTCGTGCTGCTGAAGTCGCCGTTGATGCGACGGAACTGCAGGCGCAGAGCCGCATTTGTCTGGTCTCCCAGTGCCCCCACATAGCGCGCCCGAAGCGTCATGCGGAACGTCTTGCCCGGCGCGTTGCGCAGGTAGAACTTCGGCACCAGGTGCGAGTTGCTCGCCAACGGGAGGCTTCTGTAGATCACCCGGCCTTCCGGCGTGTCGCGGAACGCGTCGGTCTTGTCGGGCTTCGCCTTGGGATCACCGGCAATCGCGTCCGACCAGAATTTGCCGTCGAGCGCGAAGTCAGACGGGTGCACGTAGAGCCCGGCGGTGCTGGCCACCAGCTCTTCGGAGGAGGCGGCCGCCGCCGCTGCCCCTTCGGCATCCCGCTTTGCGGCCGCAGCCTGCTGCTCGTATGTGGAGGCGTTGCTTGCGGAGGTAGAGGCGGCGTTCTTGGCCGCTGTCGCCGCGCTCGCCTGCTCCACGGCTTTGTCAGCACTCGATTCCGCCGCGCTGGCCGAGGAAGACGCAGCATCGGCTTTTTCACCTGCACGAGCTTCGGACAGCGCCGCATCCGCCTTGGAAGCCGCTGCGCTGTTCCTGGCAAGCACCGCCGCGTCACGCGCCGTCTGGGCGTCCTGCGCCGCCTTCTGCGCGGCGTCATAATCGACTGTGAGGCTCGCCACCGCCGCGTCCAGCTCATCCGACACCGCGTCTGCCGCCTGATGCGCGTCTTCCGCGTCCTGAAGTGCCTGGTTGGCGACGGTCGACGCCTCGTCGAGCTGGTCTGTGAGCGCTGTATCGAGATCGTCTCTGACAAGCCGCACGTCGTCGGTCGTCACGTCCATCCAGCTCGTCCAGCATCGTTGATCGGACGCGCCTGTCACAAAGCTTGCCCTGACCTGATAGGCGATATTGGGCACAAGACCATCGGAGATCAGCACGCTGCCCTCGGAGGCCTCGGCGAAGAGCCCGCGCTGCACCAGTGCGCCCGTCGCTGCAATGCGCAGCTGCCAGGTCACCCGAAGCGACTTGTTGGGCGGGACAGCCCAGCTCAGCAGGATGCCGGGACGCCGGCCCCTGCCTGCCGCATCGGGGATCTCGAAGGCCACAGCATTGGCCGAGATCAGCGGCGGCGCCGGCGGCGCCATGGTGGCCGTGACCACACCCGCAGAGACCCAGCCGCGCGTCTTCCCATCCGCCCCGACCGCGCTCACCTCGACGCGGTAGCTCTCACCCTCCTCGAGCGCGCTCGTCAGCAGGGTGTATTCGCCCGCGGCGACCTTTTCCCCGTAAACCCATGCGGCCTCGGCCTCGGCGTCGGACCACCGCAGCTGCAGGGTCATCCCCTCGGCCGCCGAACCAGTCACGAAAGGCGCGAGCTGCACCGCGATGCGCGGGCGCACCGACAGATCGGGCAGCACAATCTGGGTGAGGCTCGAAGAATAGGCCGAGATCACCACCGGCGCCGGTGGCAGACCTGCGGTGGCCGGATCGCGCGGCTCGGTGATCACCGGGCTGTAGGGCGGGATTGCCCCGCTGTCCGCGTCGAGGACGGCGGGCACCGCGTCCACCAACTGCAGCTCGGCGCTCTCATCCGGCTTTGGCCGCACGCTGGTGACAATGAGGTCCACGCTTTCCTGCGTCAGCTCTTCGACGATCACCAGGTCACCGACCGCAATGTCGCCCGCCGCCACATTGGTGGCCGGCGTCCAGACGCGCGTCTGGGGATCGACCGGGGAAAACGCGGTGAAGCTCTGATTGCCGCCGACGTTCCGGACCAGCATGCGGAAGCCGGCTTGCTCCATGTCGAAGACATCGTCGAGCGTGAGGCTGTCGACGAACCCGTCGCCGCCCACGGTGATTGCCTTGATGCGCCCCTGCCCCACGCCGATCAGCGGCACGTCGTGCACGAAGCGCACCTTGTCGCCGCGCGTGACGCGCAGGTGCTCCCAGCCGACCTGCAGCGTGTAGGTGGCCGGGCGGTTCAGCGCGGTTGCGAGATGGTACCGACCGAGCCGGTAGACGTTGCCCTCGTCTTCGTCCTCGGCGGTCACCACCACGCCGGGCAGATCGAGCGTTTCGAGCTCACTTGCTGTCTTTCGGGTGAAGCCATCGGCGAGGACGAGGATCTCGTCCTCCTGCCACTCGAGGCGCTCGGAGCGCGCCTTCACCCGGAAGCCGTGAATCTTGCGCGGGAAGCGGTGCTCGGCCTT
>NZ_JAAGOV010000046.1:0-86299 GCF_010500785.1 Salipiger sp. PrR003 | reverse complement strand
CCGGAGGGTCCGCAAAGCGGAAGCCGGTTTTTCGTTTGAAGGACGGCGCTTTAGCGCCGACCGGTCGCGAAGAGCGGACCGAGTCATGTTGAGTGTCCGAAACGCGCTGGCGGAGACTGGGCGGGACCTTGCAAGCTCGGCTCTCTGCAGGCGGGACAATCATGGACGGCGGCTACGGAGATTCCGGCATCGCCGCTGGCCGGTTAGATGAAAGCGGGCGGTGGCGCGCAGCGCCGGCGACGTCACATCACGTTCTCACCTGCGTCCGGGGCGAAAGAGACCTATGCCCTGGGTCACATCTCGAGCGACGGGTCCTGTCCACGCCGCTGGCGCTCCCGGACATAGTCCTTGATGATTGTGTAGCCGACGGTGAACCCGTGCTCATCACGAAGCCGATCGAAGATGCGCTTGGCGGTGTGCCGCTGCTTGCGATGCACCGTCTTGTCGCCATCGAGCCACGCATCGATGATCTCGGTAAACCCATCCAGCTTCGGCCACTTGATCGGTGCCGTTCGCCGATAGCCAGGCGGCACCGAGAAGGCCAAGGCCTTCTCCACCGTATCACGAGAGATGTTGAAATAGGCTGCTGCCGCACGCTTGCTCATGCCGTCGGCGCAGGCCATGCGAGCCTTTCGATATAACTCCACGGTATAGATCGCCCAGAGCATCAGCACGTTGATGCCGCGATAGTCCTCGCCATTGAAGCGGGCCGGCATCACCGCCTGCTTGGCGGTGCAGGACCCGACCGCACGGCTTGCCGGCACGATCCGGAGTCTGCTCAGCGCCCTGCCGGCACAGAAAGGCCCGACGCTGTTCGCTGTCAACCAGGCGGAGCTTGCAGAACTTGCTTGCCTGTCCCGGAACACCATCGGCCGCAGCCTTGCCGTACTGGAGCGGGACGGGTCCCTGAGCAGGAAATACTGACGGTTGCTGGTCGATATCGACCGGCTGAACGAGTGGCTGCAGCGACATTTTTCCAGTTGATGCGCCCGGCCCCGGGTAGCAGCAGCGGACACCAGGCGACGGGCATTCTTACCGTCGGTTTACACTGACCTCGGCAACCGTTGCCCCAAGGCGCGGCCAATCCACCGGCCTTGGGGCGGCTTCTCGATCCACGGGCGGCATCCGGCGCATGACACAGCTGATGCCGCCGCGCTATGGGTCTGGCATGACACGCAAAGAAACCCAGTCGGCCCGTATCGCGCGGGTGCTCGCGGATCGGATCATCTCGGGTGAAATCCCGCCCGGTGCCCGCCTTCGCCAGGATCATATCGCTATCGAATTTCAGGCCAGCCATGTGCCGGTGCGAGAGGCCTTCCGTACGCTGGAGGCACAAGGGCTCGCTGAGGGCGAGCTGCGCCGCGGATACCGCGTGACCGATTTCGACGTTGCCGAGCTGAGAGAGGTGGCGGAGATGCGGGCCAGCCTCGAAGTGTTGGCGCTGCGCAACGCCGCGCCCAAAATGACCCGCGCGATCCTAGCCGAGGCTGATGCGGTCACGCGGCAGGGCGACCGCGCCTGCAGCGTCCGAGACTGGGAAGCCGCGAACCGGCAGTTCCACAGGCTCATCCTTTCGCCCTGTCAGATGCCGCGTCTTCTTCGCAGTATCGATGACCTGCATACCGCCAGCGCACGCTTCCTCTTCGCCGCTTGGCGACGGGACTGGGAGTCGCGCACCGACCATGACCATCGGGCCATCCTCGAGGCGTTGCGGAAGGGGCAGGTCGACTTGGCCTGCACCGTCCTAGCACGGCACGTCGGCTGGATCGGAAAGCGCAAGGCAGCGAGAAAAAACGCCATTATTACTGATACATACGACATTTCTGGATAATTATCTATAATCTGCGTTGTTTTGAAACCGCTCTCTGCCCGAGGTTGATGATCATCATCCAACCAGCCGAGGAGAGCCTTTCGATGACACCCCTGACGCCCACGCACGCGCGTGGCCTGCCGCTCTGGCGCAGCCTTGCCTTTGCCCTTGCCGGCGCCGCGCTGATCACGATTGGGGCCAAGGTCCAGATCCCATTCTGGCCAGTTCCGATGACTCTTCACACGCTGGCGATCTGCCTCGTCGCGGCAGGGCTAGGGCCGCGGCTCGGGCTTGCTGCCATGACGACCTATCTCGGCGCGGGTGCGCTCGGGCTGCCGGTGTTTTCGGGCACCCCCGAGCGCGGCATCGGTCTCGCCTACCTGATGGGCCCTACCGGCGGCTACCTCGCGGGATACCTGCTGGCGACACCGCTTATCGGCACCCTCGCACGGGGCCGTGGTTGGCTTGGCATGGCCGCGGCGATGGTTGCGGGCCTTGCCCTCGTCTATGCCTTCGGCCTCGCTTGGCTGGCGCTCTTCGTTACGAGCCCGAAGCTGCTCGCAGCGGGGCTCACGCCGTTCGTGCTTGGCGATCTCTTGAAGGTCGCGCTGGCCGCGACGCTGGTTTCAGGCGTGAGCAGTCTGAAAGGTCGCCTTGCATGATCCGCACGGATTGGACGATACCGGAGGCACATGCCATCCACGCCCTGCCCTTTCCTGAGTTGCTGGCGCAGGCGCAGGCCACGCACCGTGCTCATTTCGACCCCACCGAGATCGAGACCGCCAGCCTCTTGTCGATCAAGACCGGCGGCTGCCCGGAGGATTGCGGCTACTGCTCGCAGTCGGCGCATTACGACACCGGGGTGAAAGCAAGCAAGCTGATGGGCACAGAGGCGGTTCTTGCAGCCGCGCGACGGGCAAAGGACGCCGGGGCGCAGCGCTTCTGCATGGGCGCGGCATGGCGCGGCCCCAAGGACCGCGATATGGACCATCTTTGCGAAATGGTTCAGGGCGTTGCGGAGCTCGGCCTCGAGACCTGCATGACGCTGGGGATGCTGACCCCGGAACAGGTGACGCGGCTGAAGGATGCCGGGCTCGATTTCTACAACCACAACATCGACACCTCCCCCGACTACTACGCGCAAATCGCCACGACCCGGACGATGGACGACCGGCTGGAGACCCTGTCCCATGTCCGAAACGGCGGGATCCGGGTCTGCTGCGGTGGCATCCTCGGAATGGGCGAAACCGAAGAGGATCGGATCGCGATGCTGGTAACGCTCGCCACATTGCCCGAGCATCCCCAGAGCGTTCCGGTGAACCTGTGGAATGACGTCGACGGCGTCCCGGTGCAGGAATACGCCGAACCGGTGGACCCCTTTTCGCTTGTCCGGGCGGTGGCGCTTGCACGGATACTCATGCCCGCCTCGGTCGTACGGCTCTCGGCCGGACGCACAAGGATGAGCGACGAGTTGCAGGCGCTGTGCTTCGTGGCGGGTGCAAACTCGATCTTCGTGGGGGAGCAGTTGCTGACCACAGGCAACCCATCCGCCAGCCAGGATGCGGCGCTGCTGGCGCGGCTCGGCATGCGCATCGCGAAGGTGGCGCCGCATAGGTCGCGCAAGACATCTGCTGACACCGCACGTTCGCATCAACCTTTGTAGAGACTTCTGGCGGGCCTTGGTCGCCCGCCAGTACAAGTTCCGCTGCAGCTTTCTTGGCAACCAGCGAACCGCGAGGGCTCAACGCCTGAGTGTCGCCTTGCCGGTAAGCGGTCTTGTAGATGGTCTTCGGATGTCTGTTCAGGCGTCCCGGCTGACCCGCTGCAATCAGCTGACACCCGCAGCCCGTGACCCGGAGGCATGTGCCGTGGCGCGGGCGGCTATGATGGAGCTCGGGCCGGAACCCGGCTCCGCATATGTCAGTGCCCGCCCGAGAACACCAGCGTCTGCACCGGCAGGAACAGCATGCGCAACCGCAGTCCCGCCGCATGCACCACGCCGATCGTATCGACCACGTGCAAGAAGATCCGCGTGCCGGTGCCCAACTCCTCATGTTCGAGCCGGTGGTGGTTGTTGGTATAGAGCATGACGGTACAGCTGCTGCCCGGAGGCACATTGGTCGGCTGATCGGTGTAGAGCGGCTCGAGGTAGACCAGCACGCTGCCGGGGCGCACATCGTCCTGCGGATCGACCAGCCGGTCGCTCGGCCGCAGCTGCCCCGAGGGGATCACATCCTGGACCTCGGTCACCACCATCGGGATGATGTCGAGGGGTTTGCTGAGGCAGCCCATCTCGCCGACCATGCCAGGGTGAATAACCTGCGCGGCGATCTGGTTGAAGGCAGCCTGGAACCGCTCCGCCCCTGCGCCGCTCGGCACGAAGATGCCGGCAGGCCGGGCGAGCGGGCTGATGAAGTCGCCGACCTGAAGCGCAAGCTGCTCGATCCGCCCGTCGACCCCGGCCGAAATCAACGTCTTGCCCAGCTCGGCCTCGGCCAGCGCCAGCTGCGCGCGGGCGCTTTCGAGCTTGGCGGGCAGCACCTCATCGATCCGTTGCTGGGCGCTTTCCTTCTGCAGCTCGGCGGCGCGCAGTTGCGCCTCGCGCTGGTCGACCAGGTTCTCGAAACGCTCGATATCCACCAGGCGAACGGCGCTCGATCCCTGGTCGCGCAACTGCTCGTTGCGCTGCAGCTCTTCCTGCGCCTGTACAAGCGCCGCGCGGGCCTGGGCGATTCCTGCGTCGGCCTGCGCCAGATCGGTTTCAGCCAGCTTTGCGGAAGCGTCGGTTTCGGCCAGCAGCGCCAGCGCCGCATCGACCTGCGCCTGCTGCGACAGCCCGTCGAGCCGCACCAGCGGATCTCCCGCCGAGACCTTTTGGTTGTTCACCACGTAAATGTCCGAGACCCGCCCGCTCACCTGCGGCAGGATGGTCACTGTGCGGAAATAGGAGGACACTGACATGCTGGCCGGGTGGTAGTAGAAGAGCACAGTGATCAGCGAGACGGTCAGGAAGATCCAGAGCGTCAGCCCCCAGCGCAGCTCGTACCACACCGAGAAAAGCGTCAGCTCGTGTCCGAACCGCTTCCCCTGCCCGTAGCGGCGATAGAGATAGTCCGGCAGCAGCGAGACAAGCGAACAGAGGATGGCTTCGAGCAAAATCAGGCCTCCCCGTCGCGATGGCGGAACGCAGGCTCCGCAGCCGGGTCAGAACCATCGGGCTGCGGAATGTCCTCCTCCACGGGCCGGCCGGCGAGCCGTGCGAGAGAGCGGGCGATCGACTGTAGCGGCGACAGCATGTCGGGGAACTGAAAGCCCGCGACCAGCACCGCTGCGACCCAGAACAGGTTGTTGTGGGTGAACAGCGCCAGCAATGCGAGGATGCCGACGATTTGCAATTGCGGGTGGCTCGACTTGTGCGCCATGCGCTCGGGGATCGCATGCAGCGTCAGGTATATGACCCCAAGGCCGATGACGAGCGCGATGCCGAAAACCGTCATCACCGTAAACAAAGTATCAGTGCCATCAGCGCCGACCACGTACCCGGGAATGTGGTCAGGAGCCAATGGGTGAACCGCGATCGCTTCCACTGCCATCCCCTTAGAATTCAATCAATTGCTTTAGAATAGGCAGATTCGCGTCGGGTCGGTTAGCTTTTTCGCCCCACGTCCTTTTTCTGGTCGAAGTCTACCCGAGCCCGCCCCGGGGGAAACCTGGCGGTTGCCTTGAAAGTCGGCAGCACAGGTTCCGATGGACTCTTGACCCAGGCTCGGGCCCGAACAGTCATTTCGGCAGGGCTTGCAAAGAGCAGACGCCTGTTTCAGCGCCTGCCAGTTGGCACGCCGCCCGTCAAACCATGGCGGCTTGCTTGAAACCTGCCAAACGGGCGGCCTTCAGGAACGCGTTGCGGGCATCGTCGACGGAGTTCATGCAGTCCATGGCCGCCTCGACCTTCGCCAAGGCGGTTTGCTGTGCGGCATCGGCCACTGGCCATTTGCGGCGCAGCCAGTAATGCACCTTCTCGATCGTGCAGAAGCGCGTGACGTCCCCGTCTTTCGGGTCGATCAGGATGAGGGGGTCTCCCCAGAAAATTTCCATCATGTGTGTTCTCTTTCGTATTCGTGAAGCCACGGTGCCGCCGATTGCGGCCTCTCTTGCGAGGAGACCAATCAGGGGTGCCTGCGGCGTTGTAAGATGTCCGGACGCGGGACCGCTCATGCGCTCCGGGTGGCCGGATTGATCCTGACCACAGCGTCTTCATTTTAGCGGGCGTCTAGGGTGAGAGACGCCCGGCCGGAGTTCGAGGCGCAAATGGTTCTGCGCCACCAGCCAGACCCTTGGGTCCGCCGGAAACTCTCAGGCCCGAATTCGCTCAAGGTTGATCGTTGCGGCGGGGGTCCGCCCAGCGATGACCTGCATGAGCCATGTTGACCAACATCGGCCCATCTTGCGGCGCCCGAAAGGGCAAGCCGCCGGATCGGATTTTACTCCGACTTTTCCTCGGTCGGCTGCGCTTCGGGCTTCGGAACCGGTGTCGGCGCCGTCCGAGTTCTCTGATAGCCGAACGTCTTTGCTCCAGGCCGTTTCTTTGCCGGCTGGCTCAGGAAGTCCTTGAGGTCCAGCTGCTTTTTCGAAGGCGAATAGCCCATGTCTCTCTCCTCTAAATCGTCAAAGTGAATGGAAGCTGCCGCAGGGCAAGCCCTGCAGCAGCTCCTCCAGGTAAGACTGATGCGGAATGGTCGAGGCCCACAGGATGGACCAATCCACTCGACGCGCTCACCCGGAAATCCGATCTGCTTGGCCCAAAGCGTGCGGGCCGGTCAAACCGTCGTCTGCAATCGCGGCACGGCGCCAGACGGGCAATCCACCCGTTCGGCACCGGCCATGTCTTGGTGATCACGTCTTGTCGCGCGCTTCGCGTGCAGCTTTGAGACGCTCCAGTTTCTCGGCGCGCTCGTCGGCTTCTTCTTGCAAGACGCGCTTGGCGCCCGCCGTGATCCTGTCGAGCTGGGTTTCCGGCCCGGTCCGCTTCTCACCAGACGTCCCTTTGGGCTGAGGCGGTTTCCCGCCGTTCCCGGTCTGCGCCGGAATGCCCTTCAGCAGATCGTCCAGCGAGCGCTTCAAGCCAGGGCCAGATTGCTGGCGGACTCGCGACCGTCACGACCGGTCTCGACATCGAAGGTCACTGCCTGACCGTCGTCGATGCGCGAAATCCCGGCACGTTCAAGCGCCGTGATGTGCAGGAAGATATCCTTGTCGCCGCTTTCCGGCGCGATAAAGCCGAAGCCTTTGGTGCTGTTGAACCATTTTACGGTGCCATTGGCCATGTCCGTAGTCTCCTGAATATGCTGCCCACGACATGCGGCAGCCCGGCAAATGTCGATCCAAGACGATCAACCGAAACCGGGTTAGCGGAAGCAGCATTTCGAAGAGAAAAGCGTAAGCTCAATACATGTGGAGACTGCCGCGCAGGTTTACAAGGACAATCGGAAGTTGGCGAAAATTAAAGTTTGCCCGGGCGAGGCCGATGCACCCGGCACGGGGCCCAGTCCTTGGGCAGCTTCCGATCTGCCGTTCAGGGACCATCCACGCTTACGCTCACCCCCACCTCCAGAGAGAGAAGATCGCACCCCGTCCCGTAGTACCCGCCACTCACCGGCGTCACCTGGGCGATGTTGCGCGCGACCGCCACCGGGATGAGGTTCGCCGACCCGACGGAGCGATTGGTCGGGTCGAAAGCGATCCAACCCGCCCCGGGAACGAAGACCTCGACCCAGGCATGGGTCGATCCCGCGCCGAATGAGCCAAGGTTTTCCCCTGCGGGGTCGTGCAGATAACCGGAGACGAGCCGCGCGCCAAAGCCAAGCGTGCGCACAGCCTCGGCAAAGAGGACCGCGAGATCCCGGCACGAGCCCCAGCCTCTGTCCAGGGTCTCGAGCGGCCCCTGGGTCCCTTCCGACGAGCGGCTTTGATAGGAAACCCAGGCGTTCACCCCGTTCGCCACGTCCTTGAGCAGCGACAGGGTGTCGGTCGGCCCATCCATCACAAAGCTATCCACCCAGCGTGCCAGCCTGCCGGCGTCGTCCGCATACTGGGGCTGGGCAAGCGGCCCGAGATCGGTCCAATGATCGCCCTCGTAACGAAAGGGATAGGACGCCGCAGAGGCGGCAATCGCAAAGACCGGCCAAGTCGGAGCACTCAACTCCACCGTCATCCGCGATTGGATGCACAAAAGCTCGGAGGAGGTGTCGAAGGTGGCCGATGCGACCGCGTTGCCAGCGACGTCCTGAGCCCAGTCGATCCGAGCGGAGGGTGAGATCTGCAGATCGAATGCGACCAGGCGCAAGTCTCTCGTCTCTCGGGGGCGGAGCATCAAGCGATGGGGGCCAATGGCCACGGCCTTTCCGTAGCGATACGTTGTGATGTGCGAGATGCTCAGCGTTGTCATGAGAGCTCCTATGGCCCCACGCCGGAGGCGCGATGCCGGGCACGGCCCGAGTCGGCCGGCCGGGACGATCGCCAGGTGGCCGACCGTTTGCAGTGACCACAGATTCTCTCGCCGAAACCCGTGCTCAAGAAACGCGCGCCGCAGCGCAAACACTTGCGCTCCGCCTCCACGTCACCGCGGGCCTTGGTCAGAGCCGGCCGCCTCTCTTCGTCTTCGGTCATAGTGTCGGTCCTTCGCCTTCCTTGAGCAGATCGAGATCCTTGAGCGCCTCTTCGATGATCGTCTGGATCATGGCCTCTCTGATCTCAGGCTCATTCTGGTGTTGCCGCAGCAGGATACGCACTTGCTCCATCGCCTCGATCCACCGGCGCAGTGAATCTGCCAGCAACATCACGTCGATTTCGACGCCGCTGTGATCGAGATGGGCCAGAAGTCCGGAATTCGCCGCCATACGGCGAATGCGGCTTTCGAGCCGACCACTGGGCGTCCTGTGGCGGTCGAGATCGATGGGAAGGTTTGTCACGGTGCGGCTCCCCGAAGTGCCAGCTTCACCGCCCGCCCCCAGAACCGGCGCGTATCGAGATGCATCATTCACCGATGCCCGGCCGAGAAGACCCCGAAAAGGGGAACATGTCGGGCTTGCTGCCCGCGCCTCTGGCAGGAGGGTGGGCACCTTGGGCACGATGCAAGGGACTGCCGCTTGTGGGTGATCTTGTGGCATAATAGTGGCGCAGCTCTCGCTCGCTGACGCCGTCCGCCAGCATCACCATCCGAATGAGCGGATCCGCCAGCATCTTCTCGAGGAAAGTGTCTCTCAGCTCCGTTTCCCCCATCCTGTCGGTCGCCATGGCCTGCTCCAGCTCGCCAAGCGGGACGGTCAGGGTGCGTGCGAGGCCCGGGTGAGCGATCTGGGGGTGCAGATGGACGAGAACCGACGCGGCAAGGTTTTCGTCGGCTCTTACGGTACCTATGCTAAGCAATTCGCTCTCGATGAGATACTCGCCAGCTGGCAGCGTTTCATCAAAGCTCTCGAGCTCAAAGGGTTTGTGAAAGACGACGATGGTGGGGATCGGAGTGGTCATGTCTGGTCTCCCGGCAAAACTCTTGGTCGTAAGGCTGTGGGCGGAATAGCGAAGCGTCTCCGCTGATCTGGCGCAGCCACCAGTGGATCCTTGCGGGTCAGGCCAAAGAGAGCGTCAGGCACCTCCATGAAGCTGGAAAAGGCGTCACTCCACGGTTTCTGGATTGCCGGCCAGCTCAGCCTCCTCGGTCCAGACCTGGAAGCCCGTGAGCGTGTTCGGCCCAAAAGTCTGCGTCAGCGGAACGTCCGCCGCGTCTCGCCCCCGGGCAATGAGAATTCGCGCGGTCCGACGCGTGTTGTTTCGCGGATCGAAGACCCACCAGCGCCCGTCGAGGAACACTTCCATCCAGGCCGCGAAATCGCCCGGGGGGTGCGGCTCCGGCTCACCAATGTCGCTCAGGTAGCCCGTGCAGTATCGGGCGGGGATGTTCATGCACCGGCAGAAGGTGATCGCGAGATGGGCAAAGTCGCGGCACACGCCATGCCGGGCGGACAGGGCCTGTGACGCCGTGCGCGTCGCATCGGCCTTCATGTAATCGAATCTGATCGTCTGGTGGACGTGGTCACAGATGGCTTGGACTCGCGCCCAGCCCGGGGGGGTGCCTTCGAAAAGCTGCCACGCCTGCTCGGATAGGATGTCGGTGTCGCAGTAGCGGCTTCCCAGCAGGAACACGAGCGTCTCGAACGGCAGGTCTTCGACATTGTGCTGGCGTGCCCCCGGAAACGTCGGATCGGGCTGCCCGGTATCGCGAAAGATGCCGCTGCTGGACAAGGTGAACTCCCCGGCCGGGGCAAGCATCCGGGTACACCAGTTGCCGAAGCCGTCGCGATAGCTTTCGAGCGAGACGCTGGGGGAGGTGACAAGATAGTCCGCCTGCTCAAGATCGCCGAAGCGTGAGTAGTGGACGTTCAGCATCGCGATCAATGGTGTCGGCTGCACGAAGGTATATTGCAGGCGGCAGCCTATTTTAACTCGCATTTGGATCTCCTTGGCGCCGCATGGGCGCCGATGGTTTGCGGCGAAACTGGCCAGCGCAGGAAAGTTGAGGAAGCGCGCCTCGGGACTGCGGGGGCAGGATGCGGATCAGAGGGCGAGCGCGCTCAGACAAGCCTTGGCGATGTCCGCATCCGGCTTCTCGGCGCCGGGGACCGTCGCCCAACCCGCCGACATTACGGCGTCTTTTTGTTTGTAGGTGTTGGCCGCGCGGATCGTTTCCATCTTCGCGCTGCGCTCAGGGTCACTCTGCGCCAAGTCAAGACAAACCGGGACCATTGCCGCAATGACGCTGTCATGGCTTGCGGTCTGCGCGCGTGTCGCGGCGCCTCCTGCGGTCTGCCAGCCGCCCCAAGAGAACCCGAGGACGGCAAGGGCGACAGCCCCGATGGCGGCGCCATAAACGCCCGGTTTGAGCCAAGAGACGGTTTTCATTTTATTGTCCTCCAAGGAAGTGACCATGCACGTCCCACCATTCTTGGAGAGGATGCCACGCTGGTCATACGGCAGTGGGAGCGCGCACGCGCTTACACATGTTAGCGGCCGCCCGCACGCCAACGCGACCGCGCGCCGGATCATGCCCCCGGCAGCAACGGTCCCTCTTGGTCCAGATAGGTCGGATCAAAATCCGCGAGCGTCACGAGCCCGTTGTAATCCTGGAACGACACGTGGCCGTCCCGGAATGTGACCAGCCCCCTTTCCCGCAACTGCCGCAGCACGCGGTTCACATGGATGGCGCTCAGACCCAGGGCATCCGCCAGGTGGTACTGTGTCAAAGGGCAGTCATAGCCGCCTCGGCCTCCCAGCCCGACCAGCGACAAACGGCACGCGAGTTCCAAAAGAAAATGCGCCATGCGCGCCGCAGCATCGCGTCGACCGATGCCGACGAGATGCTCGACCACCATGGCCTCGTCCCGAGAGGCGGCCCAGAAGATCGCGGTTGCAAGACGCGGCATCTGAGTCAGGACGTTCAGAAGATCCTCGGACAGCACCTCGATCGCCTCGATGTCGGTGATCGGCTCGAAGCTGTGGTCGGAGGTGCGCAGAAGAACGCTGCGCAGTCCGAGAAAATCGCCGGGGATCTGGACATCGACGATCTGCCGCGTGCCGTCTGCTTGGATCTTGTACGAGCAGGCCCATCCGGAGGCGAGAACGTAGGCCGCTTGCCGCGATTGCCCCTGATAGACAAGGTCTCGCCCGGCTGAGAAGGATCTGCGGCGCTCGTGAAGGCGCTCGAGTACCGCCATCTCGCTGTCGTTGAAAACCGCGAAGGCCGAGAGTTTGCGGGCGAGAGGGCTGTCTGTTGCGGAAGTCATTGGGCCCTCATGGAATTCGGAATTTCGCGGCTCCCAAAAAATCTAAATGGCTGCTTCAGGTTAGCGCACCATAGCAGGGTTCCGGCCAAAGTGCAGACGACAAACGGAGAGCCGTTTCTTCCCGCTTCACGAAGGAGAGAAGATCAAGATGCGCAACGGTGTCGAATACCTCGGTGTTGCCGCGGTCTCCATTTGCGAGGCGCTCCTGCTTGCCCTGAGCGAAAACGAGGTCCTTCCCGACGGCGAGATTATGGGACTCTTGAAGGATGCCGCCGCAACACATGAAAACGCGGCAAAGGCATCCCACCAGCCAGCAACCATCGAGATGCACCGCGAGGTCGCGGCCATCATCAACGGCATCATCGCTGGCCGAGCGGCGGCGACACAAGAGCGCTGATTTTCTGAACCAGAAAGTTTGAGGGAACCAGAAAACCTGGCGATGCCGCGTAGCTCCATCCGTCTGGCGGGCCGAGCTACGGCTCCTGCTGCTGTGCCGCAGTTGGGCTGCGAGCCCCAACTCGACGTTCAAGACGGCGGCATCCGAGGGGGGTTCGCATGCGCAGCATCAGACAAACCCATCACGGGATGCGCAGACCGCACTTTGACTTGCCGGGGGGGGCCGACGTCGCAAGCCACAGCGTCAATAGCGAAATCGCGATGGCGTTTTCAGCGCACCGCCCGGGGCATTCTGCTCCAGTCCTGCGCCATGTCGACAATCAGCCAACCGCGCCCTTCGCCTTCGTCCAGCCCGCGGGCCAGTTGCCCGACGTGGCAGTGGCGGTCATAGGCGAACTCCCGGTCCGCGCCGGTGTGATGCACCAGCAGGCTGAAGGACGGCCCCGCGTTCATCCCGCAGGGCCGACATTTTCTTGTTATCGCCCGCCAGCGCTCACTGCGTGCCCCCCGGTTGCGCGAGTTTCTCCATCACCTTGTCGAGGCTGAAGGATGCCGCTTCCTGACGTGGCGGGTATTCCTTGAAGCTCTCGAGGAAGTTGGCCACGTAGGTCTGTGCTGGCACGAACATGTAGGCACGGTCGAGCATCCAGTCGTAGAAGGTATTCGACGTCCGGTAGCCCCGCTCATAGGGATCGCGGCGCAGGTTGAAGACGAGCGGCGTGCGCAGCGGCGTCAGCGGCTCGATCCAGGCGCGGAACGTGGCCCAGGCCTTTTGCTCGAGGAAAGTGATCTTCCAGTCGGCATAGCGCAGCGCCATCAGGTCGCCATCATCCGAGAAATAGAAGATCTCCTTGCGCGGGCTCTCTTCGGTTTCGCCGGTCAGCAGCGGCAGGATGTTGTAGCCGTCGAGATGGCCCTTGTAGTCACGGCCGCCGCCCACTTCGGCGACAGTGATGCCTTCCAGCAGGTCGTCCTTGATCGTCTCGTTCCCGGCAGCGGCAAGGAAGGTCGGCAGCCAGTCCATGTGATGGACGATCTCGTTGACCACCTCGTCCTCGGGGATATGGCCCGGCCAGCGCACCATCGCAGGCACGCGCCACGCGCCTTCCCAGTTGGTGTTCTTTTCGCCCCAGAACGGCGTCATCCCGGCATCGGGCCAGGTGTTCATATGCGGGCCGTTGTCGGTGGAATAGAAGACGATGGTGTTGTCCGCGATCCCGAGCTCGTCCAGCTTGTCGAGGAAAACGCCGATATCGGCGTCATGCTCGATCATGCCTGCGGTGTATTCGTCGACCTGTTTGCCGACGATCTCGTTGGCTCTTGCGCGGTTCTCTTCGCTGACATGCGTGCGGAAGTGCATGCGGGTGCCACTCCACCAGACGAACCAGGGTGTGCCCTGCTCGTTGGCGCGTTCGATGAAATCGATCGCCGCAGCGGTGGTCTCGTCATCCACGGTTTCCATGCGCGTCTTCGTCAGCGGTCCGGTGTCTTCGATTTCCCCGTCAGCGTAGGAATGTATGACGCCACGTGGACCGAAGGCTTCCCGGAAGGTTTGGCCGTCAGCGGTCATCATGTCGGCCGGATAGTCCTCGTTCTCGGGCTCTTCCTCGGCGTTGATGTGATAAAGGTTGCCAAAGAACTCATCGAATCCGTGGTTGGTCGGCAGGTGCTCGTCGCGGTCGCCGAGGTGGTTCTTGCCGAACTGGCCGGTCGCGTAGCCCTCGGCCTTTAGCAGGCCCGCGATGGTCGGATCTTCGACCTGGATGCCTTCCTGCGCGCCGGGCAGGCCGACCTTTGACAGACCTGTGCGGAACACCGACTGGCCCATGATAAAGGAGGAACTGCCGGCTGTGCAGGATTGCTCACCGTAGTAGTCGGTGAACATCATGCCCTCCTTCGCGATCCGGTCGATGTTGGGCGTCTCGTAGCCCATCAGCCCCCTCGTGTAGGCCGAGATATTGGATTGGCCCACATCATCGCCCCAGGTCACCAGAATGTTCGGCTTCGCGGCGGTTGCCGTGTCCTGTGCCGCGAGTGGGCCGCCCGATACCGCGACTGCGGCCACGGCCATCAGAAATAGATGCGCTTTATGTCTTGGTGACATGACTGTCTCCCTGTCAGCGTAATTCGCTCGGTACAGCGCAGGTCCAAGGGCAAAGGTCGATTCCGCGGCATTGGCCTGCACCGCAGGGGAAGCTTGGGTGCCGTTGCGTCGTCCGTATAGTTGGACCAAGTACCTACACCGCGCTCGCGGGCGCGGAGTCAGCTGTCGAGCAGCGCCGCGAGATCGCTCCGCGGGATCGGCTTGGTGATGTAGCAGGCCGCCCCTGCCTCCAAGCACGCCTCCCGCGCGCCGGCGACATCTCGGCCCGTCATCACGGCGATACGCAGGTCAGGCGCGTCCGCCGCGAGCGCCGAAATGAGCTCGGCACCGCCGATCCCGGGCAGATGCAGATCGAGCAGAAGGACGGCGGATGATCTGGGCAACGCGCTGGCGAGCAGCGCCTCTCCGCTCTCGAAGGCATAGACGGAAAACCCGAGGGATCGGACCGCACGTGACAGCGCGCGGCTGACGGCCGCGTCATCTTCAACGATCAGGACAATTCTGGGTTTCGGCTCCATGCGGGAAATCTAGACAGCCCCGCCTCGCAGGCATAGTTGGCCTCTGTACCTACATCACGGCCCGTCGATCCGCTTCGTGATACTGGCGCGCACGAGGTCGGCTATGCTGCGCAGGCCCATTTTCTTCATGACCCGTGCCCGGTGAACCTTCACCGTCTTCTCGGCAAGGCCGAGGTCATGTGCGATTTGCTTGTTCAAATTGCCTTCCACCACGGCCGCAAGCACCTCGGCCTCGCGGGGCGTCAGGTTCCGAAGGCGCTCCTCGTATCGTGCAGCATCGCGCGTGATGGCCAGCGACTCTTCCACCCGCGCCTCGGCGGCCACGAGCGTCGCCAAGAGCTTTTGCGAGTGAACCGGCTTGGTGAGAAAGTCGAAAGCCCCCTCCTTCATCGCCTTGACCCCCATGCCGATGTCGCCGCGGCCCGTAAGGAACACGACCGGGCAGTTCGGCGCGATCGCCGCGATCTTTTGCTGCAGGTCAAAGCCGTTCAGCTTCGGAAGGTACATGTCGAGGATTGCGCACCCTGGCAGAGCAGGATCGAAGTTGCCCAGGAAGGTCTCGGCATCTGAATGCATGCGGGCATCGAACCCCGCGCTCGACACCAGCCGTTTCAGGGCGCGACGTACGCGGTCGTCGTCGTCCACGATGTGAACGTGGAACACTCCTGACAATTCCCCACTCATTGCGCTGGAAGGGCAAGCTCGACACGTGCCCCCTCGCTGGTGCTGCTAGCAAAGCGCAGCGTGCCGCCATGTCTCTCCGCGATGCTCTGGCTGATCGAAAGACCGAGCCCCATGCCCTGTGCCTTGGAGGTCGCGAAGGGCTTGAAGGGACTGTCGCGCAACCCCTCCGGCAACCCGGGGCCGGTGTCGGACACCGACAGCACACGCCGGTCGCCGTCGCCAAGTCCGGTGACGATCGTCAGCCTGCGCGTGTCTTCATCCGCCATCGCATCCGCTGCGTTGATCACGAGATTGAGCAGCACCTGCTGCAATTGCCGGACATCCGCGTTCACGGTGAGCGGGTCGCGGGAGAGCCGCAGCTGCACGGCCACCCCGCGCGCCAGCATCTCGCTCGAGACGAGGCGCATGGTCGATCGTACCATCTCGTTCAGGTCGGCCATCTCGGCCCCCCCGCCGCCATTGCACATGAGCCGCCGCAGGTTGGTGATGATGTCCGCCGCGCGCCTGTCGTCCTCGGCAATGTCGCGCAGCACCTCGCCGACTTCGACGATGTCGGGCGGATCCTGCGCAAGCATCGCTGACCCCGCCTCGGCATTCGCGAGGATCGACGTCAGCGGCTGGTTCAACTCGTGGGCAATGGCGCCCGACAGTTCCCCGAGCTGCGCTATGCGCGACAGTCTCGCCATCTCCATCCGCTGCCGGCCAAGTTCCTCGGGGGCCCGTCGACGGCGGCGATTCAAGACGACCAACGCGGCAATCGTGCTCGACTGGAGGGGGATGATGACAATGGCCGTGGCGATCTGCACCCGGTACCGCTCCCAGGGACCAGGGGCGTAAAAGAGCAACTGGCTGTCCGCCGGGCGCCTTTCGGCATCGAGGCCGTAGCGCTTGAGCTGTCGCGAATCGAGCACGGACGTCACCGGCACGGTCACGCTTGGCTCCACCTTGGACTAATGATTGAGAACCTTCAAAGCCTGCTGAGCCATCACGGCGCCCGTAGCCTCGAAGGAGGAAAAGCTGCCGCCGACGACGCCTCGGCCGATGTTGGAACTGTAGACGCCATAGCTCGGGGCGCCCGAGACCTCGGCAATCGTCGCGACGACATCGGCCGGCACGAAGCGGCGCCCGTCGGCATCCTCGAAGATCGTAAGAATGATCAGGATATCCGATGCGTCGAGCCCCGCCGCCCGGTCCCGGAACTCCTGCAGGGAAAGACCGGAGACGAATAGGACCTCCATGTCGCGGACATCCGACATCATGTCTTCCGCGATAGACTTCCACCGCTCATCGAACACTGCCGATCCAGTGAAGATAACGGCCCGTTTCGCTTCCGGCTGCAGGTGCCGCGCCAGGTCAAAAGTGCCGCGCATGTCGAAGGACGAAAGCACTCCATAGAACCCGGCGACACCTGAATACTGCGATTGGGTCGCGGCCTGAACGCCACCATAGATCACCGGCGCCTCCGAGCCGGTCCTCGTTTGGAACTCGATTGCCACGGGCAGCGCTTCTGGTCCGACCGTCACGATGGCGTCGAGGGTTTGATCGGTGTATTTCGTGACGAGGGCGTCGACGAAACGGTGTTCTGCGGCAGCGCCGGGAAATCTCTGCGCATCGCGATACTCGCCATATATCTCGTATCTCGCCCACAGGCTGACAATTTACCTGTCCCAGGACCCGCCGGCGCTCAATCTCCTGCTTCGCGTCGGCTGAAATGACTCGGCGGCAATGAAGCTGGCAATCGGGGCGACGATGCCGCGCTGCGACGGTCAATTGACGGTGAGCCAGGATATGCGAACGGCTGCGGCCACCCGCGGCAGGCTGCCGCGCGCATCGGAGGTCGCAGGGGCCTCCCCTTCCCGAGGGAAGGGAGGCGGTTCCGGGTCAGAGGCCGGCCATCACCGTGTCGACCGCGCGGGAGAGGCGATCAATCATTTCGTCAAGCTCGGCCTCGGTGGCGATGAAGGGCGGCGCCAGAAGCACGTGGTCGCCATGCCGGCCGTCGCGGGTACCGGGCATCGGGTAGCAGATCAGCCCTTCGGCAAAGGCAGCCTTCTTCAGCTTTCCGGCAATGCCCAGCTTGGGATCGAAAGGTTCTTTCGTGCTGCGGTCGGCCACGAATTCCAGCCCGCGGAACAGGCCGCGTCCACGAATATCGCCGATATGAGCATGCTGCCCGAACCGTGCCTCCAGGGCGGATTGCAGGTAGGCGCCGCGCGCCTGCACCTGCGCCGGAAGATCGTTCTCGAGCATCTCCTGCACCACCGCGAGACCGGCCGCCGCGGCGACCGGGTGGCCGAGGTAGGTGTGCCCATGCTGGAAAAACCCGGTGCCATTGGCGATCGTCTCGTAGATCTGCTTCGAGCAGAGCATCGCGCCGATCGGCTGGTAGCCTGCGCCGAGACCCTTGGCGATGCAGAGGATATCGGGAGCAATGCCCTCCGCATCGCAGGCAAAGAGATGCCCGGTCCGCCCCATGCCGCACATGACTTCGTCGAGGATCAAGAGCACACCATAGGTGTCGCAGATCTCGCGCACGCGGCGGAAGTAGCCCGGCACCGAGGGAACCGCCCCCAGCGTTGCGCCGACCACCGGCTCGGCGATGAAGGCCATCACGCTGTCGGTCCCGAGGCGCAGGATCTCGGCCTCGAGCTCGTCGGCAACACGCAGCCCATAGGCCTCGAGGCTCTCGCCCTCGGGACGTTCGGCATAGTCGTAGCAGGGCGCGATATGGCTCATCTCGACCAGCAGCGGGGCGAACTGCTGCCGACGCCAGGCGTTGCCGCCCGCCGAAAGCGCGCCGATGGTGTTGCCGTGGTAACTCTGACGGCGGGCAATCAGATGCCGACGCTGCGGCTCGCCGCGCTCGACATGGTATTGCCGGGCGAGCTTGATCGCGCTTTCCACCGCCTCGGAACCACCCGAGACGAAATAGACCCGATCAAGGTCGCCCGGCGCATTGGCGATCAGCAGATCGGCCAGCGCTTCGGCGGGTTCGGACGTCAGGAAGCCGGTGTGCGCGAAAGCGAGTTTCTCGACCTGGGCCTTGATCGCGTCCCGCACGCGCTGGTTGGAATGGCCCAGACAGGAGACCGCAGCGCCGCCCGAGCCATCGAAATAGCGTTTGCCCTCGGCGTCGATCAGGTAGCAGCCCTCGCCGCCCACGGCGGTGGGCAGGTCGGAATGGCAGTGGCGGGGAAATACATGGCTCATGAAAGCTGCCTTTCGAGCAGGGAGCGGAGCGCGGCGACCAAGGCCGCATTGTCGGGATGTGGGCGATTGCAGTGGTCGGTGAGGCTGTTCTCGAAGCCGACGCGCAAGGCACCGCCCTGCTTTGCCGCCTCGAGAAGACAGGCGTGCTCCTGCGGGCCGAAAGCGCAGACCATCCAGTCCCGGGCTTCTGGCATCGCATCCCGGAACGGATGGAGGTTTCCGGGGAACGACACCTGTCCGGCGGCATAGCGGCCCAACACGAAGAGCACTGCTTCTTGGCCCGTGCGCACGATGCCCCGCGCCTGCCAATCCCGAAGCAGCGCAATGTCCTCGGTATCGTAGAGGATGTGCTGCACCTCGGTGCCCTGCTCTTCGCAAAGGCCATAGACACGCGGCGCGAGCTCCGGCTCGCGCGCGATCTCGCGCACCGAGATGGAGGCCCAGCCGGGCCTGACCTGGGACAGGCACTGAAGCTGCGCGGGCACATCGAAGATCCCTGCCGCCTCTGTCGTGATCTGCACACGCAGGTCAGGCACACGGTCCGAGATTGCCGCCAAGGTTTCGGCATACCGGCCAGCGTCGAGCGAATGCAGGCCGTCGTCGTCGCGCACATGCAGGTGCAGCGCATCTGCACCCGCGGCGCGGCAGGACGCCGCCGTTGCGACAATCTGCTCGGTGGTGACCGGCAGGGCAGGATGATCCGCCCTGCCCCGCCGCGCGCCGTTGGGTGCGACCATGATGTAGGGGCGTGTCATGCCTCAGGCCTTCATCCGGTTGCCTTCGGGATCGAAGAGCGAGCCTTCAACCACGGTGGCATCAAAGAGGATTTCTGCGGCATCGATATGGACCCGGGTGCCATCGGCGACAGCATGGTGCGCATGTCCCAGCGCGACCGGTGTGCTGACGCGGAAGCCAAAAGCGCAGGACGACGTGTGCCCGGCAATCTTGCGCAAGGGCGCGGCGTGGGAGGGAAAAGGGTCGGCCATGGTTTCTTTCCGCAGGAGGAACGGCCCGAGAGTCGTTTGCGTCTGGTTTGCGTCCCCCAACACTTGCCAACAAAACGAAAACGGTCAATGGCTATAGAAAATAACGTTTGTACCACTCAAGCCTGAGATTTACAGCCATGGACCCGACGCTCAAAAACCGGACGATCGCCGCACTGCGAGCGCAGATCCCGGTCCTGCCGCGAGGCCTCCGAACGGGCGCAAAATATGTCATCGATCATCCCTCGGACTTCGGCCTCGACTCGATCCGCGAGACCGCGAAGAAGGCCGGTGTCAGCACCTACACGCTCGTACGCCTTGCAGAGCGGCTTGGGTTCGGCGGCTATGATAGGATGCGGGAACCGTTCCGCCAGGCCTTGGTGTCCGCCGCGGTTGTGGCCGAACGCCCCGCCTGGGTTGACGGTTTACGGGACGGGGGCGCACTGGGAGCCGTCCAGGCCGAGGCCGCGATGAACGAGATGGCCATCGTGCAGCGCAGCCTCGAGCGGCAGAACCTTGATCAGATGTCGCGCGTCGTCGACATGCTCATGGAGGCGCCGAGCGTCTATCTCACGGCGGTGCGCGCCAGCTACTCGCTGGCGTATTTTCTTCACTACGTCGGCCGGATGGCCCTGCCCTCGCTACAGCTCATCCCGCGCCACATGAACAGCGCCATCGACGAATTGCACACTGCCGAGGCCGGTGATGTGATGATCGCCATCACCTTCACCCCGTATTCGCGCGAGACCATCGAAGCTTGTGCCTTTGCTCAGAGCAAGGGCATGAAACTCATCATGATTTCCGACAGCGAGATCGTCTCACCGGAATTCAGCGCTGACGAGACACTTTTGGTTTCGGTCCTGTCGACCTATCATTTCGGCTGCTACGCGGGTGCCATGGCGCTGATCGAAACGCTGATCGCGATGCTGGTGGCCCGCGGAGGAGACGAGGCCCAGGCCCGGATCTCCTCTTACGAAGAGTTGCGCAACAAGAGCCAAGTGTATTGGTCCGCAACGAAAAAACGCTAGTTTCGCAGTGTTCCAATCAGAGTATGCGTGCTGAATCCGTTATTTCTTATGCTTGCACCAAAAAATGGGCGCCAGACCTGAGAAGGCCGGGCGCAGCCCCTGTATCGCGGCATCGAGCGCGCGCGAGCGAACCGGATCGAAGTCCTTAGCGACGTGGTGCAAGGCCGGAGCGCGCCGCGAAGGATCTGAACGCACGGGACATATTCGCGCCTGTGTTGGATCGGGTCGCGGCGGTTGTGGCGCGACCATGTCGCGGGTTGCCGTAGGCGTTTCCAGATTTTGATATATCAGGTGAAATATTTATTTCAAAGCTTGCATCCGATTTCTTGCATGTTGATCCCTGGAATCCCGCATCTTCGTATCGGGAAGCAGGCGTGCTCCTCCAGCGAGATCACCAGCATTATACGGCGCTTTTCGGCGTCGGGTGCCTGCTGGGAAAACTCCGCACGCACTTCCATCTTGATGTATCACGCGGAATATCTATACCTGAGCCCACGGATCGGATCGTCAGTAAATCCCCCCTCACCTCCCGGCTGAGTCACCATGTCCCTTCTTTCGGTATTGAAGCTCACCACACAGGTCCGCACGCCGCAGGGCTGGCGCACCGAGCTGGCTGGCGCGCCCGCCGGAATCGAGAGTGACGCCGCCATCGCCGCGCTCGACCTCGACGACCACGCATTTGCAAAGACCGGAGCCGGACATGCCTGACATGGACCTCCTCCTTCGCGCCACGATCGTCACGCCCGCGGCAACGCTGGAAAACGGCTGGATCGCGGTCTCCGGCGGGCGCATCGCCGCGGTCGGACAGGGCCCGGACGCTCCCGCCGCCGCACGGACCATCGACCACGGCAACGCGCTGATCCTGCCCGGGGTGGTCGACGGCCAGACCCATGCCACCAGCGCCAAGGGCATGGCCGGCATCGCCGAGACCACCCGCGGCGCGCTGGCCGGCGGGGTGACCACGCTTGTGGACATGCCCTACGACAACCCGCTGCCGCTCGACCGCCCCGAACGGCTGGCCGAGACCCGCGCCGCCGGGCGCGACGGGCTGAAATGGTCCCCCTTCCACGGCGACAGCTTCAGCCTGCGCGTCGCCGCCACCTACCTGCGCGGCGCCCCGGTCTGGGACGGCGCGGAAATCCTCAACACCCCCGGCAGCGGCCGCTACGTGGCGCGTGGCGCCACCGGCTGGTTCGCCGATCAAGGACACGACCAATGACCCTGCTCACCTCTGACGCCAAGGGCGTCTACGTCATCTCCGTCACCCCCTTCACCGATCAGGGCGAGATCGATTGGGACAGCCTCGACCGGGTGACCGATTTCTACTTCGACAAGGGCGCCGACGGGCTCACCATCCTTGGCATGATGGGCGAGGCGCCGAAGCTCACCCAGGCCGAGAGCCGCGCCGTGGCCGAGCGGGTGATCAAGCGCGCCGCCGGCAAGCCGGTGGTGGTCGGCGTCTCGGCCCCCGGGCTTGCCGCCATCGGCGAGCTGGGCAAGGCGGTCATGGACATGGGCGCCGCCGGCTGCATGGTGACCACCCCCGGCAGCCTGAAGACCGACCCGCAGATCCACGGCTATTTCGCGCAAGCGGCCCGCACGCTCGGGGACGGGGTGCCTCTCGTGCTGCAGGACTTCCCGCTGGCGACCGGCGTGCAGATCTCCGACGAGGTGCTGGGCCGGATCATCGACGACGTCCCTCAGGTGGTCATGCTCAAGCACGAGGACTGGCCGGGCCTTGCCAAGATCAGCAAGCTGCGCCGCGCCGAGGCCGAGGGCCGGCGCCGGATCTCGATCCTCTGCGGCAATGGCGGGGTCTTCCTGCCCGAGGAAATGGCGCGCGGTGCCGATGGCGCGATGACCGGTTTCGGATTTCCCGAGATGCTGGCAGAGGTTGTGCAACGCGCCGCGGCGGGAGATATGGACCGGGCGCAGGACGTCTTCGACGCCTACCTGCCGCTGGTGCGCTACGAACAGCAGCCGGGCGCCGGGCTGGCGGTGCGCAAATACGTGCTGGCAAAACGCGGGGCGATCGGCTCGGCGGCGCTGCGCGCCCCGGGCGCGGGGCTTGCCCCCGAGGCCATCGCCGAGGTCGAGCGTCTGCTGGCCCGGCAAGAAAAACGACTGAAGGAGCTGAACTGATGGATCTGGGACTGAAGGGCAAGACGGCGCTGGTGCTCGGCGCGAGCCGCGGGCTTGGCGCGGCAAGCGCCACGCTTCTGGCCGCCGAGGGCGCGCATGTGATCGCCGCCTCGCGCAGCGGCGAGGCCCCGGCCGAGGGCATGGAAGGGCTGGCGCTCGATCTCGCCGATGCCGCCAGCGTTGAGGCGCTGATCGCCCGGCTCGCCGAGCAGCCGGTCGACATACTGGTGAACAACTGCGGCGGCCCCGCCGCCGGGCCCGCCAAGGGCCAGAGCAGCGCCGCCTGGCAGGCCGCCTTCGAGGCCATGGCCGCGCCGATCTTCGCCATCACCGACGCCGCCCTGCCCGGCATGATCGCCAAGGGCTGGGGCCGCGTGGTCACCATCGGCTCCTCGGGCATCGTCCAGCCCATTCCGAACCTCGCACTGTCGAACGGCGTGCGCGGCGCGGTGGCGGGCTGGTCCAAGACCCTCGCCGAGGAGGTCGCGCCGCATGGCGTGACGGTGAACATGGTGCTGCCGGGCCGCATCGCGACCGACCGGCTGGCGCAGCTCGACGGGATCAAGGCCGACAAGTCCGGCGCCTCGCTCGAGGCGGTGCAGGAGGCCAGCCGCAAGACCATCCCCGCCGGCCGCTACGGCGCACCGGAGGAGTTCGGTGCCATGGTTACCTTCCTCTGCTCGCAGCAGGCGGGCTATGTCACCGGCTCGATGATCCGCGTCGATGGCGGGATGATCCGGGGGCTCTGATGACGAGGCTGACAGCGCCGGACCGGCGCGGCTCCGACCGTGGCGTGCTTGACTAGGGCCGGGCCCCGAACGGACAATGCGACGCGCCCGTCCGGGCGAAGCTGCGCGACAATGGCCGGCACATCGAGCCCGAGTAGCTGGCCATTGTCACCCGCCCGGCGCTGAGCAAACACGCCGACCTCGAGGCGGATCTGGAAGGCTGGGCATGGCTCAACTACGGGTGCACGCCGGAGCTGCTGGACGAGGCACTGCAGCGCATGGCGGGGGCCGTGCGGGACCACAGGGAGCAGGCATGACGAAACTGCACAAACCCGCGGCCGAGCGCGGCAAGGCGCCCTCGCTGACCGATCAGGCCTACGCCCGGCTGCGCGAAGAAATCATCACCTGCGCGCTGCGCCCGGGCACCGACATCGGCGAGCAGGACCTGGCGGCGCGGCTGTCGATGAGCAAGACGCCGGTGCGCGAGGCGCTGGCCCGGCTCACCCTCGAGGGGCTGGTCGAGGCCTTTCCGCGGCGCGGCTACCGGGTGACGCCGGTCACCGTGAAGGACATCACCGACATCTTCACCGTGCGCAAGGCGCTGGAGGCGGTGGCGGCCGAGCTCGCCGCGCTGCGCATGAGCGACGCGGAGCTCGACGAGCTCGAGGCGCTGTCGCATCAGACCTACGGGCAGGACAAGGGCCTGCCGGTGCTCGAGTTCGTTGCCGCCAACAACCGCTTCCACGCCGCCATCGCGCTTGGCGCCCGGGTGCCCCGGCTGCACGCGCTGATCACCGGCTATCTCGAGGAATGCACCCGGCTCTTCCACATGGGCGCGACGATCCGCGACGTCACCCCCGAGACCGAGGAAGACCACAGCCGCATCGTCGCCGCCCTGCGCGCCCGCGACGGCGCGGCGGCGCGCGAGGCGATCAGCCTGCACACCGAGAACACCCGCCGCGGCCTGCTGAGCGCGCTCATCGCGGACGAAAACTCGCCGCTCGAACTCTGAGCGTCCGGCGCGCCGGAAGACGGCGAATCCGTCTCTCGGGGTCGCGCGCCCTGATTACCCCTGGCCGCGGGCGAACATCACCACCCGCGACACCAGCCGCTGCCGCGTCTCGCCATTCTGGTTCAGGGTCAGCGTCTCGAAGGTCACCATCGCCCGCCCGGGGCGCGACCGCGACGGCTTGATTTCGGTCACCGTGCTTTGCGTATGCAGGATGTCGTCGGCCCGCGTCGGCTTCGGCCAGCTCACCTCCACCCCGGCACCGACCAGCCCGTCGGCCACGGGAACGGAGGCCACAAAGAGCTTCATCGTCAGCGCCGCCGTGTGCCAGCCGCTGGCGGCGAGCCCGCCGAAGAGGCTGCTTTCGGCGGCGGTCTCGTCGAGATGGAAGGGCTGCGGGTCGTACTGCGCGGCGAAAGCCTTGATCTGATCGGCGTCGAGCGCGTGCTCGCCGCTGACGAACCGGTCGCCCACGGCGATATCCTCGAGATGAAGGTTGCGGGGCGCGGCAACGCCGCTGGCTGGAGTCGGTGTGGTCTGCGTCATCTGCTCGGTCACGTCCTGGGTCTGTCCGCCTGCGCGCCCGGCAACTCCGGGCACCTGCGCATATGACGGATAGGCCCTGCCGAGGTCCAGCCCGCAGCGCGCTTCGCGCGGCGGGCGCGCAGCAGGGTCAGTGCTTGCGGACGATGCGCTTCTCGGCCCAGGGCGGCGCGATCTTCATCTCCGGGGTGATGGGGAGGTTGACGTAATATTCCATGTCGCCGTAGCGGCGGTCGTAGGTGCCCCACTCGCAGACGTATTCGACGCGATACCCAGCCATTTTCAGGAGTCCGTTGACCATTTTCATTCTCCTCTCGACCTGCCTCACCGGATATCGGTTGGTCCCGGTGGCGTGAGATCACCATAGCCCGGCACGCGCGGCGCGCGGAGACCCGCGGCGGGATGGCCCAGGGTGGCGGATGGGTGCGGCGCTCCCCAAACGGATAGGCCCCCTTCCCCGGCAGGCCAACTCCCGCCACCCGAAATCTTTCCGGTGGCTGGCACGCGGCGGCTGAGCGACACTGCCGCCATTCAACCCAATCCATTTTACGGGAGATTCAGCATGGGACTTTTCAGCTTCCTCAAGGGCAAGGGCAAGAAGCTCGGCACGGAGGCGACACCGGCCAAGGCCGAGCTCGAGGCCGAACTCGACACCCTCGGGCTCGACAAAAGCGGCGTCGAGATCGAGGTCGAGCCGGAGAGCTCCAAGGTGAAGATCAAGGGCCAGCCCAAGGACCAGGAGACCCGCGAGAAGATGATCCTCGCCGTCGGCAACATCGAGGGCGTGGCCGAGGTCGAGGATGAGGCCGACGGCCCCGCCCCGGTGTTCCACGAGGTCAAGGAGGGCGAAAACCTGTGGAAGATCGCCGAGGCGACGCTGGGCGACGGCGCGCGCTACAGCGAGATCTTCGAGGCCAACAAGCCGATGCTCAGCGACCCGGACAAGATCTACCCCGGTCAGGTGCTGCGCATCCCCGCCTGATCGCCCCTCGAGCGGCCGGGCCAGTCGCGTGCCGGGAGCCGCCGTGCTGGCGCGATTTTCAGCACGCGGCTGCCCATCCGCCGGGCAGAGCCCGCCCCGGCGCGCCCCGTGCCCGGGGCGCGCCACAACGCCAGCTTGCCTTTTCGGCCGACCGCGGTGACAGTACCTTGGTCAGGAATGGCGGAGTGGTCATGGCACGCGAAATCGAACGAAAGTTCTTGGTCGCATCCGAAGGCTGGCGCTCTGCAGTTGTTTCGCGGGTCGACCTGCGCGACGGGATCATCGCCTTCCGCGACGGGCGCAAGGTTCGCCTGCGGTTCTACGGCGACAACCATGCCACCCTCGCCGTCAAGGGTCCGCGCACCGGCATGTCGCGCGACGAGTTCGAATATCCCATCCCGCTCGAGGACGGCCGGGCGCTGCTGACGCTGCATTGCGATGGCCCGCCGATCTGCAAGACCCGCCACCACGTCCAGCACGAGGGGCAGCCTTGGACCGTGGACGAGTACCACGGCGCGCTCGAAGGCACGCTGATTGCCGAGATCGAGCTGCCCTCCGAAGAGACGGATTTCGCCCGCCCCGCGTGGCTTGGGGCCGAGGTCACCTACGACCGGCGCTACCGCCAGTCGGCGCTGCTGCAGCGACATCGGATGGTTCTGGCGGACAGCGCCTGAGGTGGAAACCTTTGCAGAACGCCGGCTTATATGCTTCCCTGACAGGGCGAACAGGCGAGTCGCGCTTGATTATTGTAGAATTTTTAACCTCTCCCGCGGCTCGCGGATAATTTGTGACCCCGGCCCGGCATCTCGATCGCCGTACCGGAACAGACCAGACCCTATTTTGTCGTGTTTTTTGATCGTGAGGAATTATGAAGTACCTTTTAGTCAGTACAGCCGCGCTGGCGCTCCTGGCAGCCTGCAGCGACGGCAAGACCAGCGCCCGCAGCAGCCACTCCAGCGCAGTCACCCCGCTCACCGATTTCACCATCCCCGAAGACGGCACCTACCGCGCCAGCGGCATGGCCGTCTCCTCGGGGTACACCACCGATGCTTCGG
Organism: Salipiger sp. PrR003; assembly: GCF_010500785.1. NCBI lineage: Bacteria > Pseudomonadati > Pseudomonadota > Alphaproteobacteria > Rhodobacterales > Roseobacteraceae > Salipiger > Salipiger sp. PrR003. The sequence goes on along the minus strand of NZ_JAAGOV010000046.1, from coordinate 59,271 downwards.
GCAAGGTGCTTTCCTTCGGCACACCCGAGACCGAGACCGATATCACCGCGGACATGACCTACGAGGATGGCCTTCTGACCGCCGTGACGCTGACCACCAGCAAGGGCACTGTCACCCTCTCCACCGCCGATGGCGACAGTTTCGACGTCAGCACCGTGCTCAACGGCATCCTTGCGACAAGTGCTGATGGCGATGTCATGCTGGTGGCCGCGGACCCCACGAAGGGCGGCTACAGCTACCAGACCTTCGGCGCCTGGCAGTCCGGGCTCAACGGCACCTCGCGCGTGGCGGGAGCCGGGTCGCTGGGCGTGCGCACCTCGGAAAGCCAGATGCCGACCACCGGCACCGCCAGCTATTACGGCGACAGCCTCGGCCAGGTGGTGACTGGCGACAAGGTGGAAATGACCACCTCCTACATCGCCGTCGACACCGACTTCGATATGGTCGAGATCTACAGCAGCGACACGGTCACCGCCGACCCGACCACCGGGGCGATCACCGGCGACCGCTCCGACCTCGACTTCTACACCGCCGGCAGCGTCAGCGGCACCGGCTTCGCGGCGGACATCGACACCGGCGTGCTGACCGGCTCGGTCGACGGGCAGTTCTACGGCGACAATGCGCAGGAGGTGGGCGGCACCTTCTCGGGCAGCACCGCCGACAGCACCTACTTCGGCGGCTTCGGCGCGGTCGACAGCAGCCGCTGACCATGCTCCGCCCGCCACGGGCCCTGACCACCGTGCTCGCGCTTGCCGCGATGGCGCCGGTGGTCGGGGCACCGGGGGTGCAGGCCCAGCAGGCCGCCGTCCCTGCCCCCGTATCCCCGACCGCCTCCCCTGCCCCGACCCAGATCGAGGCCCGTTTCCAGCAGGCCTTGGCCGCCCTCGCCGGTGGCCAGCCCGGGGCCGCGGTGCGCCTCCTGCGCGGCTTGCTTGCCGTCGATCCCGGCCTGCTCCGCGTGCGCCTCGAGCTGGCGCGCGCGCTCTTCGAGGCCGGCGAATATGCCCAATCGCGCGAGCAGTTCCGCATCGTGCTCTCCAGCCCCGACCTGCCCCCGGCTGTGCGCGCCAACGTGCTCCGCTTCCTGCGCGCCATCGATGAACGCCAGGGGCTGCGCAGCCGTTTCTCCTTTGCTCTGCGCGCCCCCGCGGGGGCCGGACGCAGTTACGACAGCGACGAGATCGTGACCGATTTCGGCTCCGGTCCCGTGGTTCTGACGATGGACCGCGACGAGGCACCGCTCACCGGGCTCGAGCTTTCGGGCGCGCTCCGCAAGCAATGGCCGCTGCACGCCCGCCAGGGCGGCGCCCGGCTGACCGGCTACCTGCAGGCCGAGGGCGATCTCTACCAGACCTCCGGAAGTGACTGGGACGAGCTCGGCGCCGATCTCAGCGCCGGCCTGCAGCTCACATGGCCGCAGACCACCGCCTGGGCCGAGGCCATCGCCGGGACCGACTACTTCGGCGGCGACAAGCTCGAGGACCGTCTCGGCATCGGGGCCGGCGTCAGCTGGCGCACCGCCTCGGGTCTCACCACCACGCTCGAGGCCGAATGGCTCGACGTCGATCTCGAGCGCTATCCGGGTATCGACGTGCAGCGCGCCAGCGCCAAGCTCACGGTGATCCGCCCGCTGCGCGGCCGCGCCCAGATCGGCGGCAGCCTGTCGCTGCAGCACCAGGAGGCAGAGCGCGACGACCTCTCCTACGACTACGCCGAGCTGCGCCTCGCCGGCCGGGTCGAGGTGGGCGGCGGTTTTCTGCTGGAGCCCTCCGCCTATGCTGCCGCTTACGACCAGATCGGCGCGAACCCGATACTCGGCGAGGCCCGCCACGAGACCGAATACGGGCTCGAGCTGCGGGTCGACAAGACCGACACCTTCCTCTTCGGTCGGCTCACCCCCTACGTGCAGATCGAGGCGGCGCGGCGCGAAAGCACTTTCGACGCCTACAGCTACCGCGACCTGCGGCTCAGTGCCGGGTTGACCAGCGCCTTCTGACCGCGGCCCGCTCAGTCCGGAGGGGCCGCGCCCCCACTACCCCGCGACTGCCTTCATCCAGGCGCTCATCTCGCGCAGCCGGTCTTCGGCGGCGCTGCCGAAGCCGATGGCGTGCAGGTAGTCGCGCACCAGCCCCTTGCCGGAATCGACCTCCACCGCGACCCCGGCGGACCGAAGCGCCTCGGCATAGGCGATGCCGCTGTCACGCAGCGGGTCGTGCTCGGCCAGCGCCAGGTAGGCCTGCGGCAACCCTGCGTGATCCCGCGCCAGCAAGGGCGAGATCAGCGGATCGCTCAGGCGCCGCGTGGTGTCGGGGCAATATTGCGCATGCGCCGACAAAAGCTGCGCCAGCGTCCAGAGCGGGCCTTCGGCATATTCCGTGCAGGAGGGCCGCGTCGTGTCGAAATCGCAGACCGGGTAGATCAGCAGCTGCGCCGACAGCTTCACCCCGGCATCGCGGCAGATCAGCGTTGCGGCGGCGGCAAGGTTGGCCCCCGCCCCGTCGCCGCCGATCGACAGCCGCTCCGGGTCCAGCCCCAGCGTCCCGGCATGATCGCGCGCCCAGCCGAGCACCGCCGGTATCTGCTCCAGCGCCGCGGGATAGGTCTGTTCGGGCGCCAGCGCGTAATCCACCGAGATCACCAGATGCCCGGACCAGGCGGCGAGCCGCGCGGTGATGTTCCAATGCGTCTCTGGGCTGCCCTGCCGCCAGGCACCGCCGTGCAGGAACACCATCCCCGGCAGCGGCTCGGTGCCCGGGGGGCGGAACAGCCGCACCCGCACGGGCCCGCGGTCCGTGTCAATCCAATGCTCCTCGTCGGTCTCCACCCCCTCGGGGCTCGGCAGCCGCAACGAGCGCGAGACGGATTCGAAATGTAGCCGCCGCGTCGCCGCATCGCCTTCGGTCGGCAGCGTCGCCCAGGTGGCGTCCCAGGTCTCGCGGAAGCGGTAGATGTCGGGATGGATGGCCCGCGCCTCGGCGATCGGCTTGGTCGAGGCCTCCTCGACGGACAGCCCCGGCTTCATCACGAAGCGCAGCAGCATGTCGCCGACGTGGCGGCGCAGTTGTTGCTGCCCCTTGGGCTCGAAGAGCGCGGTGCCGAAGAGGCTGGAAAAGGTCGCGCGGTTGGCGACGTTGAAGATCGCCAGTGCCGAGATGTGCCAATGCAGCTCGATCGCGGTGAGCCCGCGGCGGAACAGCCCCTCGGTGCAGCCGCGCTGGTAGATCTCGTCGAGCAGCCGGATGGCCGAGATGTTCTGGCCCGACAGATCGGCCGCCTTCTTCATGTGGCGCGCCTTGTGCATGTTCTCGACCATCACCAGCCGCACAAAATCCTCGTGCGACGCATGATGGTCGAAGGTGAATTCCGCCAGCCTCCGCAGCGCCTCGACCGGGTGCAGGCTGGCCAGTTCCAGCTCGTCCTCGGCCGCCCGCATCTGCGCATAGGCATCCTCGAGCACCGCGCGGTAGAGCCCTTCCTTGTCGCCGAAGTAATAATAGATCATCCGCTTGGAGGTCTCGGTGCCCGCCGCGATCTCGTCGATCTTCGCCCCGGTCAGCCCATGCGCCACGAAGGCCTTGCGGGCCACCTCGAGGATGTTCGCCCGCACCGCTTCGGGATTCTGCTTCCAGTGGCGACGTGCCGCCCCAGTGTCGTCGGATGCCGGACCGGAATTCGTCACGATGCTCTCCTCCATGTAATCACTCCGCTCGAAAACTTCGGGAGCCGCGCCCGCCTCTCGACCGCTCCGGCGCCGCGCCCCGAGACAATCCTCGAGACATGCAAATGCCGATGCGTGTGACGCCGCCCCGTACCCGCGCCGCAAGGCGCCAAAAAAAATTCTTAATTAAACAGATCGTTCAAAATCATCACGGCCTTCGGACGGGCGCCGACGACCGAAACCGGCACGACCCCTGCCCTATGTCCAATGACACGTCCCACGGTATAGTGATTTGCGAGCCACGTCACGACCCGAGGTGGCCCTGCCGTGTCAAAGGAACTCCGGCGAACATTGTTGCACCGCCGGACCGTCGGGATTTGTCCAACACCGCCCGAGACTTGGGCGCCACGCGTCGGGATAGGCCAAAATGCGGCGCCCTTGCGCTCCCGAACCGGCCCCCCTGCCCTATTGGACCGGGCGCCGTTCATCCTCGAGCGCCGCCTTGCCGGACAGCGCCCAGCGAGTCAGCGGCCACGAGAGCCCGATCAACACCAGCCCGGCGATCGCGCTGCCAAAGAAGAGCTGGTTGAACAGGCCGGGCAGCGCCGAGGGGCTCTCGGTGTCCATGCCCGCCGCGAGCAGCCCCGCGAGCAGGTTGCCGAGCGAGGCGGCGAGGAACCAAAAGCCCATCATCTGGCTGACGAACCGCTCGGGTGCGAGCCGCGAGAAGGTCGATAGCCCCACCGGACTCAGCAGCAACTCGGCGCAGGTGTGGATGAAGAAGGTGCCGACGAGGAACAGCGCCGAGACCTTGGCCCCGGTCATCGCGATCTGCGCCGCCGGCACGAGGATCCAAAAGCCCAGCCCCACCAGCACCAGCGCCAGCCCGAACTTGACGAAGACCGAGATCTTCCAGCCCCTGTCCTGCGCCCGGGTCCAGAACCAGGCAAACAGCGGCGTCAGCAGGATGATGAACGCCGGGTTGAGGTTCTGGAACCACGAGGCGGGCACCTCGAAGCCCAGAAGGTCGCGGCGGGTCAGCTCTGCGGCGAAGATCGACAACGACGAGCCGGCCTGCTCGAAGCGCGACCAGAAGACTGCTGCGGCGACGAAGAGCACGGCGAGCACGATCATCCGCTTCCTCTCGTCCTTCGACAGGTCCCCGGCGATGTAGATGTTGAGAAAGAAGCCCACCGCCACGGTCACGATCAGCACGCCGGTCGCCTGCGCCACCCCCGCCGCGCTGGTCACCTCGATCACCCCGGTGCCAATGAGCAGCGCCAGGATCACCACCACGGCGCCGGTGATCCCGAGGCTCACCCGGCGGTCGCGCCGGTGCGTCGCCGCATCCACCATCTTGGGCGGCGGCCGCTCGCCCTTGCCGCGCAGCGAGCGCCGACCGGCATAGAGGAAATTGAGCAGCCCGATCGCCATGGCCACCGCCGCGGCGCCGAAGCCCCAGTGCCAGCCCCAGACCTCGCCGAGATAGCCCGCGACGAAGCCGCCGAGGATCGCGCCGACGTTGATGCCCATGTAGAAGAACGAAAAGCCCGCATCGCGCCCGCCGACGTCCTCCTTGGGGTAGAGCTCGCCGACCATGGTCGAGATATTGGGCTTCAGCAGCCCCGTCCCCAGCGCGATACACGACAGCCCTGCAAGGAATACCCAAGCGGTTGCGCCCGAGATCGCGAGCAGGATGTGCCCGACAATGATCACCACGCCGCCCGCCGCCACCGCCTTGCGCGCGCCCCAGAACCGGTCTGCCACCCAGCCGCCCGGCAAGGCGAGGATGTAGACCGCTGCCGTGTAGATGCCGTAGATCGCCACCGCTTCTGCGGTGTCCAGACCCATCCCGCCGGTCTCCACCGCATCGACGAGATACAGCACGAGGATGGCCCGCATGCCGTAGAAGCTGAAACGTTCCCACATCTCGACGAGGAAGAGCGCGGGCAATCCGGCGGGGTATCTGGACAATCTGGACATCAAGGGCCCTCGATGCAGTCAATCTTTCATTGATAGCGCGATTTTCCCTTCGGCGGGTGAGATTTGGCGGCAACTCGCCTCCTGCGAGCGGCGGCTTGCCGACGCGGTGCCCGGGACTGAGACAGATATTTAACATAATACTAATATAGGTCCTTTGCAGAGACCCGCTGTCCCCGCGGGGACAGGGTCGCGAGCGCGGCAGCCATACGCCCTCAGCAAGGCTGTCCCCGCGGGGACAGATGCGCAGCTGGCCATGGCATTACCCCGGGGTGTCCCCGCGGGGACACGTTCGATGCGACACCCGCAGGCAGGTCCGCACGCATGCAAAAGCGCCTGTCCCCGCGGGGACAGCTTTGATGCAACATCCGCAGGCAGGTCTTCCGCCATTCAAAAGTCCCTGTCCCCGCGGGGACAGGGACACAAACGCGGCGCCCACCCGCCCTCGGCAAGGCTGTCCCCGCGGGGACAGATGCGCGGCTGGCCGTGGCGATATCCCGGCGTGTCCCCGCGGGGACAGCGTCGGTGCGGCGCCCGCATGCTGGACAGCGGGCACGAAAAAGCCCCTGTCCCGGCGGGGACAGGGGCGCGGCCCTGCTGGCGATGTGCCGCGTCAGTCGTCGAGCGCTGCCATGAAGGCAGCAACTGCGGCCTCGAGCCGGTGGCGGTCGATGCTGGAGAAATCGCGCTCCATGGCCAGCTCGACCTTGCCGTCGCGCGCCGCGCAGCGGACTGTTCCCGCGGGGACAGTACAGCGCAAGGTGGTCTTGGCCGCGGCATTGGCCGAGCTGCCCTTCGGTTTCGGGCCGGCCTTGGGCGCGCTCTTCAGGGCGTCGGCGAGCCGTGCGACCTCGTAATCGGACGAGACCTCGCCCTGCCCCGACAGCATCTCGCGCAGCCCGTCGGTGAAGCCCTCCTCGTCGCCCATGCGCTTGACCAGGTCGAGACCCAGCTTGCGCGGGATCGCCTCGGCGTGGTGCAGATCGTCGCCCAGCTCCTCGAGCAGCGTGGCGAAATGGCGGATGTAGCTGCGCTTCTGCCGTCCGGCAGAGGCGTAGAGCAGGGTGATCGACTCTTCGATGTCGGTGGTCTCGGTGTTGGGATCGCGGGCGAAGCTGAGCGCCAGCTGCGCCATCTCGGCAAAGGAGATGCCGCGGCGCACAAGGTTCTCGTCGACCATCTTGCGATAGAGGCCGACCAGCGCCTCGCCCGAGGCAACTAGCCCCGCGGGGATGCGGGCATAGGCCTCGTCGCCGGTCTCGGCATAGAGCTCGCGGTAGGCCGACAGACGCCGGAAGCCCTGGACCAGCTCGTAGTGGTCGTCCACCGGCTCGACCCGGATCGGGTTCGACAGGCCGACCTCGCGGATCGAGGCCTTCAGCTCCTCGATCTCTGGGTCGGGCCCGGCGGCGCGGTCGCGGGTCAGCTTGGTGGTCAGCACCGCGTCGATCGGTACGAGATCGGTGATCAGCCCGGCGCGCTTCAGCCGGACGTAATCATGCGCAAGCCGGTCGTTCTCTTCGCGGATGGCGCGCTCGGCCTCGGCGCGGTCACGCAGCGCCTCGGCGTTTTCCGAGATCGCCGCCGCCATCGGCCCCCGCCGGGACGCGCCCGGCTTGGCCCGGCCGCCGCCGGTGTAATAGCCCTCGGGGCCGCGCGGAAACTCTTCCTCCGCCGGCGCCTCCGTCCCCGCGGGGAAGTCGATGTCGAAACCGCGTCGCTTGCTCATGCCTCATCCTCCAGCTTGTCCCAGGCCGCCTGGACATGGGTGCGGAATTCCTCGTAGGCGCGATCGAAGGAGGCGCGCGCCCGGCGCCAGGTTTCCCGCGTCATCTCGCGGTAGTCGATCTCGTAGATCGAGCTCAGGAAGCGCCCGGACTGTTCGACCGCGCGGGTCATCTCGATCGGGTGCTCGGTCATTCTTTCATCCCAGACCTTCTGGAAGGCTTGACGCATCGCGCGGTGCAGCTCGTTGCCGGTCTCGTAGCGCGTGAGCAAGAAGCGCACGTCGAGAAACGCCTTGGGCAAAGTGAGCGTCCCCGCGGGGACAACCCCCTCGAAGCCCGACAGATCGCCGAGCGCCTCGGAGAGCTGGCCGATGAAGGAGGTGGTGGAGTCGTACTCCCAGTAGCCCGGCCCCGAGGGGATATAGAGCATGTCGGCGGCGAAGACCGCGTTCATGCTCTGGTAGCCGATGGCGGGCGGGCAGTCGAAGATCACCAGGTCGTAGGCGTCGGGCGGCAGGCTGTCGAGATAGCGGCTGACCGCGGCGAAGAAGGACCACTCGGGGTTGAGGTGCCGGTACTGCGCGCTGGCGAACTCGACGAAGGCGGCGTTGGCGCAGCTGGGGATGACATCGATCGTCGGCCAGGAGGTCGGCTTGATGAAGTCGGCAGCGCGCAGGTCGCGCAGGCCCATGGAGGTGATCGCCTCGGGCAGCTTGCGCTGGGGCAGGGCGGAGCCGCTCTCGGCCCCGCGGGTTGCGGCGTTCATCCGCTCGGTCTCGCGGATCAGGTCGCGGGCCATGATGCCCCAGACGGTGTATTCCTCGGTGACGTCCGAAAGGCCCATGGAGTGGCTGAGCGTCGCCTGCGGGTCGAAGTCGACGCAGAGCACCCGGTAGCCGTCAAGCGCGGCGGCATGGGCGAAATGAAGCGCCACCGTGGATTTGCCGGCACCACCCTTGAAGTTGGAAATGGCGACGCGGAAGGCCCGCTTCTTCGCCGGGCGGTAGGGCATCAGGCTCTTGCGGTTGACCTTCAGCTTGCGGCGGATCTCGTTGATCTCTTCGAGCGAGTACCAGCGCTGGCGGCCGTCCTCTTCCACCAGGCCCTGCGGCAGGTGCGGGTCGGCGGCCATGCGTCCCCGCAGAGTGGACTGGTTGACCTGCAGGATCAGCTCGGCGACCTCCCAGCTCGAGAAGCGGCGCAGGGTCTTTTCCATCTCGGGCGAGAAGGTCTGCTGCCGGATCCATCCCTGCATCTTCAGCGATTGCGCCTGCAGCCGCGCAAGGTCTTCATGTGTAAACATCCTGCCTCCTGTCCCCGCGGGGACACCTTATAGTGTCGCGCCACTGCGGGCGCTTTGCCTCTGTCCCCGCGGGGACACTCTGCCGTTTCTGTCCCCGCGGGGACGCCGGACCGTGGGGCTGTCCCCGCGGGGACACCCTCTCGGCTTCTGCCCGGGGCCGCGCTCCGAAACCACCCTGTCCCCGCGGGGACAGGCTTTCCGAAAACGCGGGACGCTAATTTCCGATGGGCTGGAATTTACGCCGAATTTGCAATCAAGGCAAAAGCTAATACTCTGGAAACGCGTGATCAGCGAAATTGCGTGGCTTTTGGGTCGGTCCCCGCCGCAGCGCCCGTCCCCACAGGGCGCCGCGCGAGTCGCAAGGGTCGGAACCGATTCGGGAAATTCGCCGCGCACCCTGGGGAGAGGGACCGAATAATGGGGGACACGATCTGGCCTCCCGCTACATATTGGGGGACATTTTTGCCTCAATAGGGGACATCCTGCATGTCCCCCCATACCAGAATACCCATTTTTTCATTCTGAAATGCGAAGAGGGGCAGACCCGTCCTCGCCCGCCGCTTGACAGAATCGAGAAACCGGACGCAAATAGCCCAAGGTTGGGAAAGAGCGTTGGGTTTGACCGAAAGTGGCCCCGCGCTTTCCCCGCCACCGACGCAACGGGCCAGCAGAGCCCGGAACCACAGAGGCACCGCGTACAGGCGGGGACAGAGCGAGGGGCAGCGACATGCTTGCCACGAAAGCGGTCGGGCGCAATGCCTCGGCCCTAAAATATGATTTGCTCACCGTGATGGGGGCCTTTGCGCTGGCGCAGGAGAAGGGCCGGCAGGTGCTGGTTCTGCGGCTGATGACGCTGATCACCGCCCGCTACAACTGGGCGCGCGACGAGCTCGCCGTCGGGCAGCGCGAGATTGCCCGGCTTTGGATGGTGGATGAGCGCACGGTCAAACGCGAGATGGCCAAGCTGCGCGCCATGGGCTGGCTGCGGGTCAAGCGGCAGGGCGCCCGGGGCAGGGTCAGCGAATATTCCCTCGCCATCGAGCGCATCCTCGAGGACAGCCGCGACCGCTGGGGCGACGTCGGGCCGGACTTCGAACAGAGGCTCTCGGGCAGCGAGCCGGACGAGAAGATCGTGCCCCTCCCGATCAAGGGAAAAATTCCCGCGCCGGATCTCACCGACGATTCCGACTGGGGCTTGGCCAAGGCTATCCTGCACGAGGAGGATCCGGCGCTCTATGCCGCCTGGTTCGCCGCGCTCGAGCGGCGCGAGAGGGCAGGGGGGCGGCTCGTGCTGGGCGCGCCGACACGCTTTCATGCCAGCTATGTCGCCGGCCATCTCGGGGCGCGGCTGCTGAGAGTCTGTCGCGGCGTAGATGCGGGCATCGACGAGGTGCAGGTCATCGCCTGACCCACCGGTCCAGCGGCCGTTCGGGACCCTGTCGTAGCTGCGCAAAGAACCGCCGATTCACAGGCCACAGTTGACGCTTTCTCTCGGGCAGAGCACTCTGGCTGGGCATTTGAATTTCGCATTTTGAAAATCCCTATTTCGGAGGCAGGTCATGCCCACGACGCAGTCAACGCCGTCGCTTGTCGGCTTTCCCGAGGTCAGCTTTTCGGCCAGCCTGTTCGCCGGCCTGACCGAAGCCGAAAATCTAAGCATTGACAGTGGGTTCGCGGTTGTTTCGAACCCACACGCCTCGGGCGGACGCTACCTGCAGGCGACCGCCGCGACGTCGCGCGCGGGGGGCGTTTTCGAAGGTCCGGTCGGGCTCTACGACATCAACCTGAGCTATTTCGACGAGACCGACGGGGTCTCTCACATGGAGGTGCTGGTGAATGGCGCGGTGGTCGTGGCCTTTGACTGGGACGCGACCGGCGGGGATGCCATCGTCACCAAGGCCTCGGCGGCGGTGACTTCGATCGCCGGGCTGGTGCTGGCGCCGGGCGATGTGATCGAGCTGCGCGGCATGGCGGACGGCGGTGAACCTCTGCGCACCGATGCGATCGAGATCCTCGCCAGTGCAACGCCGGCGGTGGGCGAGAGCTTTGTCATCGAGGCCGAGGATCTGCAGATCCTGTCGGGCTTCAGCATCGCCAGCAACGGCGCCGCCTCGGGCGACCAGACCCTGCAGCACGTGGGCGGTGGTACCGCGCGGGCAAGCTACACCGTGCAGCAGGCGGGGAGTTTCGATCTGGCCATCGGCTATTTCGACGAGACCGACGGCGCGTCATGGATGCAGGTGCTGGTCAATGGCACCGTCGTGGCGGACTGGGCCTGGGATGCGACCGGCGGCGCGGCGATCGCCAGCACCGCCAGCAAGGCCAGCGAGGTGATCGAGGGGCTCGCGCTGGGGCTCGGCGACGTGATCGAGCTGCGCGGCCAAGGCGACGGCGGCGAGCCGCTGCGGGTCGACTACCTGGAGTTCACCGCGGTGGCGAATGGGCCGAACGGGCCGACCCCGCCGCAGGGGACGCTGGATCTCTGGTACACGCGAGGCGCCGAAGTCTATGTCGCGCTCAATGACGGCAGCGGCGCCTTCACCGAGGTCGACACCGGTCTCGCGGCTGGCGGCTCGCTGCGCGCCGTGGATATGGACGGCGACGGCGATCTCGATTTCCTGCGCGTCGAGGTGGCCGACCCGTTCCCGCTGCCCGATCCCTCCAGCTACACCGACGACTTCGAGTTTGTCGTCGAAACCACGGTCTATGAGAACGACGGCAGCGGCGGCTTCAGCGTCGTGGCCACCGACACCACCAGCTACTGGACCGGAGTCTATGGCTGGCCCGCCGAGGATGTCAGGCGGGCGTGGCAGATCCTGGAGGTGGGCGAGGCCGGTGACATTGATGGCGACGGCGACGTGGATTTCGTCGGGGCGTCGTGGCTTGGCAACGAGCTGCTGCTCTTCGACAATAACGGCGACGACAGCTTCAGCCTGTCGGTGCTGCCGATCCCGTCGGAGCATTTCTTCGCTGGCGAACTCAGCGAGGGCGGCAACTACATCCGGCTGGCCGACATGAACGACGACGGGTTGCTCGACCTCCTGCTCAGCGTTGCCTGGGAGACCAGCTCGACGCAGGTGATTATCAACGACGGTGCCGGGAACTTCGACTGGGTCGGTAGGTATGGCGGCAGTGACGATGGCAACAGCACCGAGATTCCCGCCGATCTCGACGGGGACGGCGATCTTGACGTGCTCTACGTGGCGATCAGCGACGGCGGCGGCATCAACACCTATATCAACGACGGGACCGGGGCGAGCGACAGCTACGGACCATGGTTCCCCAAGGGCGAGCTGAACGGCATCGGTGGGCTGCAGATCGCCGATTTCGACGGGGATGGCGCGCTGGAGATGGTCAATGCCAGCATCCAGAGCAGCTCCGAGGATCTCGACCCCGGGCTGCGGGTGTTCGAGTTCCCGGTCGAGGACGGGATGATAGACATCGTGGTCGACAAGCTCGATCCGAGCATCGTCGGGCAGATCACGGCGCAGGGGGATTTCGACGGCGATGGCGACATCGACCTGATCCTCCGCGCCAGTGGCACCCCGATTGGCGCGGCGCCCTATCTGCTGCTCAACGATGGAAACGCCAATTTCACCGCCGTTCCGACCGGCCTGGCGGACTTCGACGAAACCTATGGCTGGCAACGGGCGGGCGAGTTCGCAGAGCTTCTCGTCGCCTGATGCCCTACCGACACCGGATGCGGGGGCCCGGTTGCGGAACCGGGACCACGCGGGGACGGGGGCACCGCACCCCCGGGAGCCGGTCGCGCCATGGCGCGGCCGGTATCTCTTCACGGTCTCTCTTCACGGGGCAGGGGAGGCGTCGCGGCCGCCGGGCCAGGGGCCCGCGGTCAGTGCCCGCCGGGCATCGTCGGCGGGATCGCTGGCGGGCGGCGAACGAAGAAGCTCGCGCCGATCATCAGCAGCGAGATCAGCCCGCCGGTGAGGAAGCCCGCGCGCACCCCGGCGGCGGTGGCGTCCACCAGTTCGGCCCCCGCGGCCATCTCGGTGCCGATGCGGATCGACATGATCGACACGAAGAGCGCGATGCCCGCCGCGCCGGCCACCTGCTGCACCGTGCCGATCACCGCCGAGCCGTAGGAGTAGAGATCCTTGGGCAGCGAGCCGAGCGAAGAGGTGAAAAGCGGCGTGAAGAGCAGCGCGAGGCCGATGCTGAGCAGCAGGTGGCAGGCCAGCACCTGCCAGATTGCGCTGCCGGTGCCGAGCAGGGACATCGAGCCGAGCCCGAGGCAGACCAGCACCGATCCCGGGATCACCAGCTTGCGCGCGCCGATCCGGTCGAAGGTGCGTCCGACCCAGGGCGCCATGAGCCCCATCGCCAGCCCGCCCGGCAGCAACAGGAGACCGGCCTCGAGCGGTTCCATCCCCAGCACGTTCTGCATGTAGATCGGCAGCAGGATGATCATCCCGAAGAGCGACATCATGCAAAAGGCCATCATCACCACGGCGACGCTGAACACCCGCACCCGGAAAGTGCGCAGATCGAGCAGGGCCCGTCCCTGCGGGGCGAGGCGGATCTGCCGCGCGATGAACAGCGCCAGCGCCACGAAGCCCACCGCCAGCGGCGCCCAGAACGGCACGGCGCCGCCGCTGCCGTGGCCTTCGCCCAGGGTCGAGAGCCCGTAGACAAGCCCGCCGAAGGCCAGCGCCGAGAGCGGCACCGAGATCAGGTCGAGCGGGGCCTTGCGCGGCTCGGTGACGTTCTGCAGCCGGGCATAGCCGAGCGCCAGCGCGCCGAGCCCGATGGGCAGCACCAGCCAGAACATCCAGCGCCAGTCCAGCACATTGAGGATGATGCCGGAGATCGTCGGCCCGATGGCCGGGGCCACCGAGATGACGATCGAGATATTGCCCATGGTCTTGCCGCGGCTCTCGGGCGGCACCAGCGTCATCACCGTGGTCATCAGCAGCGGCATCATGATCGCCGTGCCGCAGGCCTGCACCACGCGGCCGAAGATCAGCATGGCGAGCCCCGGCGAGAGCGCGCAGATCAGAGTGCCGGTGCTGAAAAGACCCATCGCCATGGTGAAGACCGTGCGCGTGTGCAGCCTCTGCAGCAGGAATCCGGTGATCGGGATCACCACCGCCATGGTCAGCAGGAAGGCCGTGGTCAGCCATTGCGCGGCATTGGCGGTGACGTCCAGATCCTTCATGAGCCGGGGCAGGGCGACGCCCATGATCGTCTCGTTGAGGATCACGGTAAAGGCCGAGACCAGCAGCAGCAGGATGACAAGGCGGTTGCGCGCGGCGAGGTCGGGATCGGAAACGGGGTCCGCTCCACCGGCGGAAACGGGGGAACTCTGCATGGTGATGATCTCTGGTGACAGGGGAGGGGCGGGCGGAAATGGCCGGGCACCCTTGGGGAACCCCTGCTTGGTAGGCGGCACCGGCGGGCCTTGCAAGGCGCAATCGACCCGCGCCCGCCGCACCGGCGCGGCGGCGCCGGACGGCAAGGGAAAACCGGGGCTTTGTCAGGTTGTTGACGCGCGACGATACCCATGGGTGACTTCCTGTAATCAGGCGGTCAGTTTTGCGGCATAGCCAGCCCAGAGGCCGAACGCATCTGACCTCGCATGGCGATAGGATCTGGCGGATAGGCGGTGGCGTTTGGGGCGGATCAAGTTAGCGATCTGATCGTGGACGGATAGAAACCGCTGTGCCTGACGCGGCGATTTGAAACGGCCCATGATCTTCTCGCGCCGCCGCGTGTGCCGATGGGACGCCTCGCTCCTCTTGTTTAACCCTTTGTGCTGACGATGTTCTACGTCGGGTGCGATCTGTTCCTTGGCGGCGCCGTAAGATCGCAGTTTTATCCGTCACCAGGACACGGGGCTGGCCCCACCGTTTCATGAGTTTCCGCAAAAAGCGGAGGGCTGCGGCCTTGTTGCGGCGCGACTGGATCAGGAATTCGAGCACATCGCCCTTGGCGTCAACGGCCCGCCAAAGCCAGTGGCTCCGGCCCTTGATCCGGATCACGACTTCATCGAGATGCCATTTATCCGCCGGCGCTGAACGGTCCCGGCGGATCTTTGCGGCAAACTGATGCCCCAACCGGTTCGCCCAGTCACGGATCGTCTCGTACGAAACTGAAACGCCGCGTTCCGCCAACAGATCTTCGACGTCGCGCAGGCTCAGAGCAAACCGATGGTAGGCCCAAACCGCGTAACCAATCACGCTCAGTGGAAACCGGAAGCCTTTGATCCGGGACAAATCTTCGATGTTCAGCATGACAGAGAACTACCCAGCTGATGCGGCGTCAACAACCTGACAAAGCCCCGTCGCGCGACCCGTCGTCGACGACGATGACCTCGATCTCGGGCAGGCAGGCCAGACAGGCGCCGATCAGCGCGGCGCGGTTGTAGAGCGGGATGACGACGGAGAGCGCGGGGTTGCTCATCGCGGCGGACCGAGGCTGGGGGTGTCACTGTCCGCGCCGGCGGCGGTGCCGCAGGTGGACAGGGGCCAGACTTCGCGAAAGTCCTTGCGATTTAGTTAAAATATCCGGGGTGGGCGCTGCCAGATGCCGAGGAGAGAGCTCCGCGCCCCGCAGGGCGCGGAGTATCGTTGTCCGCAGGGCCGGCTCAGCCGACGGTGGCGGTCACGATGAATTCGACGAAATAGTCGGGGGTCGCGAGCTTGGCTTCGCCGGTGGCGCGGGCCGGCGGGTTCGCGGGGTCGACCCAGGCGTCCCAGACGGCGTTCATCGCGGCGAAATCTGCCATGTCGGCCAGCCAGATCGTGGTGGTCAGCAGGCGCGACTTGTCCGAGCCGGCCTCGGCCAGCAGCCGGTCGATCGAGGCGAGCGCGTCCTTGCACTGCGCGGTGACATCCGCGCCTTCGCCGACCTGGCCAGCGAGGTAGACGATGCCGTTGTGCACGACGGCCTGGCTCATGCGGGCGCCGGGTTCGATGCGGGTGATGGTCATGAAACGTCCTTTCAAGGGGCGGCGGGCATCGTTCTGGAGACCCTGCCGCGGGCCAAGATGCGCGCGGGCGGGCAGGAGCTGCCCCGCGCCATCGGCCCCAGTTAGACCGCCGCGCCTGACCGCATCAAGGTCTGTCGGCCCGGTCAAACCAGGGCGGCCTGCACCGAGTAGCCCAGCCAGCCGATGGGATCGCGCGGCAGCCGCAGGCGATGATCCCAAGTTATGGACTGAGGCCCGCGCCGCCCCGGGAAGTGTCAAAAACCCAGGCCCCCCAAAAGCTTGCGCAACGGCGCTTCGGAAGGGCCTCCCGAGGCGCCCTTCGTGACGCGACGAAACCCCTGCGGGCTTTTCCTATTTGATCATAAAATGATCGACACAGAGCAAAAACTGACCGAACCTTGAGCAATCGCGCCTCGTGACGCTGCGAAGCCTGTTTGAACCGACCTCGGGGTGGGGAGATTGGCGGCAGCGGCGCCGGAGCGCGCAGCGAGAGACCAAGAAACTTCAGGGAGACGACCATGACCCGACATACCCCGTCGCGGACCATGCGCATCGGTGCAGCACTGCTGACCGCCGCGCTGCTGTCCAGCACCGCGCTGACCGCGCAGGCCGAGACGCCGCCGAACATGCTGGTGATCGCGCAGCGCATCGACGACGTAAAGACCATGGACCCGGCCGAGAGCTTCGAGTTCACCGGCTCCGACATCAGCCGCAACGTTTACGAGAACCTGGTCGACTTCGACCCGATGGATCTCGACGCCGGCTTCCAGCCCGCGCTGGCGGAAAGCTGGGAAGTGTCCGAGGATGGCACCCAGATCACCTTCACCATGGCCGATGGCCACGTCTTTGCCTCGGGCAACCCGGTGACGGCGAAGGACGCCGAGTTCTCGCTGCGCCGGGCGGTGCTGCTGAACAAGACCCCGTCCTTCATCCTGACCCAGTTCGGCTTCACGCCGGAAAACGTCGAAGAGACCATCGTTGCACCCGACGAGAAGACCCTCGTGCTGAAGCTCGACAAGGCCTATGCCGTGTCCTTCGTGCTGAACTGCCTTGCGGCGACCATCGGCGGCATCGTCGACATGGAAACCGTCATGGCCAACGAGCAGGACGGCGACATGGGCAACGCCTGGCTGCGGGACAACACCGCAGGGTCTGGCCCCTACAAGCTGGCGTCCTGGAAGCCCGACGAGAGCTACACGCTGGATCTGAACCCCGAGTACACCGGCGACGCGCCCGCGATGAAGCGCGTGATCGTGCAGCACATCCAGGAGAGCGCCACCCAGCGTCTGCAGCTCGAGCGCGGTGACGTCGACATCGCCCGCAACCTCTCGCCCGAGGATGTGGCCGGTCTCGAAGGCGTCGACAGCGTCAAGGTGGTCGACGAGCTGCGCGGCCGCCTGATGTATTGGTCCGCCAACCAGAAGAACGAGTACCTGTCGAACCCGAAGGTGCTCGAGGCGATGAAGTTCGCCACCGATTACACCGGGATGCAGGACAGCTTCCTGAAGGGCCAGTACATCAACCACCAGGCCTTCCTGCCGAAGACGTTCATGGGCGCGGTCGACGATCTGCCCTACAGCTTCGACGTGGAGAAGGCCAAGGCGCTGCTCGAAGAGGCGGGCTACCCGGATGGCTTCGACATCACCATCAACGTGCGTGATGCGCAGGACCGGATCGACATCGGCCAGTCGCTGCAGAACACCTGGGGCCAAATCGGCATCAACGTCGAGATGATCGTGGGCACCGGCGCGCAGACGCTGGACACCTACCGCGCCCGCGAGCATGACATCTATCTCGGTGCCTGGGGCCCGGACTATCCCGACCCCAACACCAACGCCGGCACCTTCGCCTACAACCCCGACAACTCGGATGAGGCAGGCGCGACCGGCCTGCTGGCCTGGCGCAACGCCTGGGATCTGCCGAAGATGAGTGAAGAGACGCTCGCGGCCGTGGTCGAGCAGGACAGCGAGAAGCGCGCGGAGATGTACCGCGAGCTACAGCGCGAGTTCATGAAGACCAGCCCCTTCGGCATCATGTTCCAGCAGATCGAGCAGAACGCGATGCAGGACGGCGTCGAGCACTTCGTGGCAGGTGGCGCAACCACCGCGGTCTCTTACTGGGTCGTGACGAAGTAAGCCCGTGAGCCAGTCTGCAACCAACACCGGAGGAGGGCGCGCTGCGTCCTCCTTTCCGCCAAGCTGGCTGAAGAAATTCGTCAGCCTTGCCTTCACCGTGGCGATCACCCTTCTGGGCCTGCTCTTCGTCACCTTCATGATCGGCCGCGTGATGCCGATCGACCCCGTGCTCGCGGTCATCGGCGAGCGCGCCTCTCAGGCGCAATACGACCAGGTCTTCCAGGAGCTCGGCCTCGACCAGCCGCTGATCGTGCAGTTCGGCATCTATGTCAGGGACGTGCTGCAGGGCGATTTCGGCACCTCGATCCGCACCGGCAAGCCGGTTGCCGAGGACATTGCGCGCGTCTTCCCCGCCACGCTGGAACTCGCCACGCTGGGCACGCTTCTGGGCGTCGTCCTCGGCGTTCCGCTGGGCGTTCTCGCCGCGGTCTACCGCGGCAGCTGGATCGACCAGATCTCGCGGCTGATCGGCCTTGTCGGCTATTCCATGCCGATCTTCTGGCTCGGCCTCATGGGCCTGCTGATCTTCTACGGCATCCTTGGCTGGGTGGCCGGGCCCGGGCGGCTCGGCGTCTTCTACGAGGGGCTGGTGCCGACGCGCACGGGCCTGCTGCTGGTCGACGCGATCATCGCCGGCGACTGGGACGTGTTCAAGGACGCGCTGTCGCACATCATCCTGCCTGCCTGCCTGCTGGGCTATTTCAGCCTGGCCTACATCAGCCGGATGACCCGCAGCTTCATGCTCGAGCAGCTGAACTCGGAATATGTCATCACCGCCCGGGTGAAGGGGCTGAGCGAATGGCACGTGGTCTGGCGCCATGCCTTCCGCAACATCGCCATCCAGCTCATCACGGTGATCGCGCTGGCCTATGCCAACCTGCTCGAAGGCTCGGTGCTGACCGAGATCATCTTCGCCTGGCCCGGCATCGGCAGCTACATCACCACCTCGCTTCTGGCCAACGACATGGCCTCGGTCCTTGGGGGCACCGTCGTGATCGGAACGATCTTCGTGTGCATCAACATCTTCTCGGACCTTCTCTACCGCTTCTTCGATCCGAGGGCCAAATGACCTCGCACACACCTACCGACGCCAAGCCGGGCCTGAAGGCCTGGCTGCTGAGCGACACGCCGCAGTCCCGCGGGCAGGCGCGCGCCGCCGCCTGGTACCAGGGCTGGCTGAAACTGACCTCCAACAAGCTGACCTCGCTCGGCCTCATCGTGCTGGTGCTGCTGGTGCTGGCGGCGCTCTTCGCGCCGATGCTGGCCACCGACAATCCCTTCGTTCAGGACCTTGGCGCGCGGCTCAAGCCGCCGGGCTGGGAGGGGCATATCTTCGGCACCGACAGCCTTGGCCGCGACATCTATTCGCGGCTGCTCTACGGCGCGCGGATCTCGCTCTACATCGTGCTTCTGGTGGCGCTGGTGGCGCCCTTGCTGGGCCTCATCATCGGCACCACCGCGGGCTATTTCGGCGGCTGGGTCGACACGGTGCTGATGCGCGTCACCGACATCTTCCTCGCCTTCCCGCGGCTCATTCTCGCGCTCGCCTTCGTGGCGGCGCTGGGGGCGGGGATCGAGAACGCGGTGCTGGCGATCTCGCTGACCGCCTGGCCGCCCTATGCGCGGATCGCCCGGGCCGAGACGCTGACCATCCGCAACTCGGACTACATCCACGCCGTCCGCCTGCAGGGCGCGGGGCCGGTCCGGATCATCACCAAGCACATCTGGCCGCTGTGCATCTCGTCGCTGGTGATCCGGGTGACGCTCGACATGGCGGGGATCATCCTCACCGCGGCGGGTCTCGGCTTCCTCGGTCTCGGGGCGCAGCCGCCGAGCCCGGAATGGGGCGCGATGATCTCGGAGGGGCGCAAGTACATCCTCGACTACTGGTGGGTCGCCACCATCCCCGGTCTCGCCATCTTCGCCATCTCGCTCGCCTTCAACCTGATTGGCGACGGTCTGCGCGACGTGCTCGACCCGAAGGAGAGCGGCAAATGAGCAATCTTCTGGATATCGAGAACCTCTCGGTGCGCTTTCCCACGCGCTCCGGCACCTTCGAGGCGGTGCGGGGGATCTCGCTCTCGCTCGGCAAGGAGCGTCTGGGGATCGTCGGCGAATCCGGCTCGGGCAAGTCGATGACCGGCCGGGCGATCCTTGGCCTCATCCGCAAGCCGGGGCAGGTGACTGCGGACCGGCTGGAGATGCAGGGCGAAGACCTTCTCACCGCCTCACCCAAGCGCATGCGGGCGATCCGGGGCAAGCATATCTCGATGATCATGCAGGATCCCAAGTACTCGCTGAACCCGGTGATGACGGTGGGCGACCAGATCATCGAGGCGCTGCGCACCCATGAGAAGGTGAACAAGGCCGAGGCCTACAAGCGCGCGCTCGAGATGCTCGAGGCCGTGGCGATCCGCGAGCCGGAGCGGGTGATGAAGCTCTACCCGCATGAGGTTTCGGGCGGCATGGGCCAGCGCATCATGATCGCCATGATGCTGATCCCCAACCCCGAGATCCTGATCGCCGACGAGCCCACTTCGGCGCTCGACGTGTCGGTGCAGCTGCAGGTGCTTGAGATCATGGACAAGCTGGTGCGCGAGCGCGGCATGGGACTGATCTTCATCAGCCACGATCTCAACCTCGTGGCCGGGTTCTGCGACCGGGTGGCGGTGATGTATGCCGGGCGGATCGTCGAGGTCTGCGAGGCGGGCAAGCTGCACGAGGCGAAACACCCCTACACGCTGGGACTGCTCAATTCGGTCCCCGATCTCGAACGCCCCCGGCCGCGGCTGGAGGCGCTTGCGCGCGATCCGAACTGGCGCGAGGCCCCTTCCGTGAGTGCGATGCTATGAGCCAGCCAGAGATTCAGATCGAGGGGCTCGAGGTCTTCTTCGGCGACGGTCACGAGCGCACCCGCGTGGTGCATGGGATCGACCTGAACGTTGCGCAGGGTGAGAGCTACGGGCTCGTCGGCGAGTCCGGCTCGGGCAAGTCGACGGTGCTGCGCGCGCTGGTTGGGCTGGTGCCGGACTGGCTGGGGACGATGAGCGTCGGCGGTGAGCCATTGCAGCGGCTTGGCCGCTCGAAGGCATTCTACCGCACGGTTCAGATGGTGTTTCAGGATCCCTATGCCTCGCTGCATCCGCGCCAGACCGTGGACCGCGTGCTGAGCGAGACGCTGGCGCTGCACGGCATCAAGGACCGGGTGGATGCGCGCATCGACAAGCTGCTGGAACAGGTGGGGCTGGGCGGCGGCTTTCGCTTCCGCTATCCGCACCAGCTTTCGGGCGGGCAGCGGCAGCGGGTGGCGATTGCCCGGGCGCTGGCACCCGAGCCCAAGGTGCTGCTGCTCGACGAGCCGACCTCGGCGCTCGACGTGTCGGTGCAGGCCGAGATCCTCAACCTGCTGTCGGACCTGCGCGCCG
Organism: Salipiger sp. PrR003; assembly: GCF_010500785.1. Lineage (NCBI taxonomy): Bacteria > Pseudomonadati > Pseudomonadota > Alphaproteobacteria > Rhodobacterales > Roseobacteraceae > Salipiger > Salipiger sp. PrR003. The sequence goes on along the minus strand of NZ_JAAGOV010000046.1, from coordinate 38,094 downwards.
AGTTCGGCCTGACCTATCTGATGGTCAGCCACGACCTGGGCGTCATCGGCCACATGTGCGACCGCGTGGCGGTGATGCAGACCGGCGAGATCGTCGAGACGCTGGAGGTGGAGGCGATGCGCAGGCTGCAAGCCGAGCACCCCTATACCCGCCACCTGCTGGACAGCGCGCTGCGCTCCTCGGGCCACGCGGGCATGGCCGAGGCAGAGCGCTCGGCGATCTGAAGCCGGCGCCCTTCGCGCGCCATCAGCACCCGGGCAGGCACCTGTCCGGGTGCTCTCATTCTGGGGAAAGGATCAGCTCCGGGGCGGCTCCGCGATCAGCAGGTCGCTGTCGGCGAAGGCGGCGCGCAGGTCCGACATGAAGCTGTGCAGCAGCCCCGAATAGGGCACGCCCCGGCGGGTGTACATCACCGCCTTGACCTCGCAGGCGGGCAGGAAGGGCTTGCAGACCAACGCCTCGGTGGCATGGGTGGTGGCGGAATAGGGATCGACCACGGTCACCCCGAGGTGCTGCGCCGCCAGCGCCGTGGCGGTGGCGCAATAGCGCACCTCGATGCGCGGGGCGTAGGTGGCGCCGACCTGCTCGTAGGCCTTGCGGACCAGCTGCCCGAGGTTCGAGCCCATCTCCAGCCCGACCAGCGGCTCGGCCTGCAGATCGAGCGCGGTGAGATGGGGCTTGGCGGCGAGCGGGCTGCCCTTCGGCACCAGGGCCACCATATGGGCGCGCTGCAGCACGTCGACGTTCACCGTGGTCTGCCGGTCGTGGTCGATGGCAAGGCCGATGTCGGCCTGACCGCTCTGCACCGCGTCCTTGACCTGTTCCAGCCGCCGCACGTCGAAGGCGACCGAGACGTCAGGCCGCGCCTCGAGAAATCGGCGCAGGGCGACAGGGGCCACCGAGTAGCCGAGCGGCGGCGTGGCAATCACCTTGAGCCGCCCGGCCATGCCGAGCTTCATGTCGCGCGCCCGCTGCGAGAAACCGCGCATCAGCGCGAAGACCGGGCGGATTTCCTCGTAGAGCGCCTTTGCCTCGGCGGTGGGCTGCAACCTTCGCCCGGTGCGCTCGAAGAGGGTGAGCCCGAGCTGGGTTTCCAGCTGTCGCAGCCCCGCCGAGACCGCCGGCTGCGAGATGCGCAGCTGCTCGGCGGCCTCGACAGTGGTGGCGCAGCGCATCATCGCCGCGAAGATCTCCAAGAGCCGCAGCGAGACGTCCGGAAGGCCCGGCTCGGTGGTCATTCGGGGGCTCCGACCAGTCCCAGCGCCATGGCGGCGGCGGCTTGCACCGGATCGATCACCGCGATGCCGATGTCGCGCTCGAGCCGTGCCCGGATCGGCGCCATGCCGGCGCAGCCCAGAACCACCGCGCCCGCGCCCTTGTCGGCCAACTCGCGCCCAAGGGTCACGCACATGCCATAGATCTCCGGGTCGCGCCCCGAAGCCTCGGCCGAGACGCCGGGCAGGGCGAGTTCGGCGGCAAGGCGGCTCTCAACCCCCATGGCACGGATCTTCACTCGGTGGCGGGCGACCGAGCCGGGGGCCAGCGCGATGATCCCGAAGAGATCGGCGCGGGCCATGGCGGTAAGAATGCCCGCCTCCTGCACGCCGATCACCGGCTGCTTGACCAGCGTGCGGGTCAGCTCCACGCCCGGATCGGAGAAGCAGGCCGAGACATAGGCGGCGGCATCGGGCCGCGCCTGCGCCGCCTCGGCGACGCCGAGCCCGACGCGGGCGACGTCCTCGGCGGTCATGATCGTCGCGGGCGAGGCGGGCAGATCGGTGACCTCGAACGCCGGGCCGTGGGCCGGGGCGAGATGGGCGATGGCGTCGCGGATGCCCTGCGTGACGCTGGCGGCGGAGTTGGGGTTGATGATCAGGATCGGGCCCATCAGCGCAGCTCCGCGCCGAAGTTCTGCGCCGGATCGAACTCCTTGGCGGTGACGCCGGGCCTGCCGCGCAGGTCGACCGGCTGGCGCGCGACGAAGCGGCCCTGGCCCTCTTTTGCCTTCAGCTCGCCGTGCTCGACGATCACCGCGCCCCGGTTCATCACGAGCTCGGGCTTGCCGATGATCTCCATGCCTTCAAACGGCGTGTAGTCCATGTTGTCGTGCTGGTCTGCCGCGGTGACGGTCACCCGTGCCTCGGGGTTCCAGATGGCGATGTCTGCGTCCATGCCGGGCGCGATACGGCCCTTGCGGTCGCAGCCGAAGGTCTTGGCGGCGTTGGTGGACGAAAGCGCCACGAACTGCTCGAGGGTGATCCGCCCCTTCACCACCCCTTCGGAGAAGAGATAGGGAAGACGCGCGGCGATGCCGGGCATGCCGTTGGCGATCTTGGGATAGGGAATGTCCTTCCCGTTCAGGAACTTGCCGGTCTCGTCGAAACGGTAGGGCGCGTGGTCCGAGCTGACGCTCTCGAAGGTGCCCTGCGCGATATGGTGCCAGAGCGCGTCCTGCGTGCGGTGGTCACGCAGCGGCGGAGAACAGATGTATTTCGCGCCTTCCATGCCCGGCCGGTCGAGGTCTTCGCGGGTGAGGGCGAGGTACTGCGGGCAGGTCTCGGCAAAGAGCTTGGCGCCGTTGAATTTCTCCCGGCGGACGATCTCGGCCCCGCCTTGCGTCGAGACGTGCACGATGAAGAGCGGCGCGTCGACCAGCTTGGCCAGCTGGATGGCGCGGTTGATCGCCTCTTCCTCGGCCAGCTCGGGGCGCGAGATGGCGTGGTATTTCGGTGCCGTGAGCCCCTTGGCCGCGAGCAGCTTGTTCATCCATTTGACCATGTCGTTGTTCTCGGCATGGACCATGGTGATCGCGCCATGTGCGCGCGCGACGGTGAGGATGTCGAGCATCCCGCCATCGCCGAGATTCATCAGGTCATAGGTCATGAAGACCTTGAAGCTGGTGATGCCGCGGGCAAAGGCGCGGGGCAGCTGGTCCTCGAGCACCTCGGGCTTCGGGTCGGAGATGATCAGGTGGTAGGAATAGTCGATGACCGAGCGCGCGGCGCGGGCGTCATAAGTGGCGATGACGTCGTCGACCGACTGGCCGCGCTGCTGCGCCGCGAAGGGGATGAACGAGGAGTTGCCGCCATGGGCCGCCGAGATCGAGCCCGAGAGGTAGTCGTCGGCGGTCATCACACCCGAGGAGCTTTCCTGCGCGATATGGGCGTGGGCCTCGATGCCGCCGGGCACGACGATGCGCCCGCCCGCGTCGATGCGGCGGTCGCCGCCCTCGAGCTTTTCGGCCACCGCGGCGATGCGCCCGTCGCGGATGCCGATGTCCCCCTTCGCCGTGTAATCGGCGGTCGCGATCAGGCCGCCGTGGATCACCGTGTCGAATTGCATCTCGTCTCTCCTTGCCGGCCGCCATGGGCCGCTGTCCGTCTGTCCCCGCGGGGACGGGCGCCGGGGAGGGCTCCCCGGCGCGCCTGTCTTATTCGGGCACCTTGACGCCGGTCTGGCTGGCGATCAGCCCGTAGTGCTCGATCCGGCGGTGCGCCGCGAAGTTGAAGACGGTCGACTTGCCGAAGTCGCATTTGGCGAAATCCGCCTCATGCACGATCAGCTCGTCGCCCTCGCCTTCGGCTTTTGCCACAACGAAGCCGTCGGGGTCGACGATGATCGAACCGGCGAACATGTGGTTGCCGTCTTCCATGCCGCATTTGGCGACGGCCACGGCATAGGTCGAGTTCTGGTAGGCGCCGGCGCAAACCGAGAGCTCGTGGTGGTACATGCGGCGCTCGATGCCTTCTTCCTTCGACAGGTTGTTCTGCGAGGGGGTGTTGTAGCCAATGGTCACCAGCTGCACGCCCTGCAGGCCGAGCACGCGCCATGTCTCGGGCCAGCGGCGATCGTTGCAGATCGCCATGCCCATGATCACGTCCTGGTTCCTGACGACGCCGAAGCCGGTGTCACCGGGCAGGAAGTAGCGTTTTTCGAGATGCTGGTGGGTGCGCTCGGGCTCGAACTCGGCATGGCCGGGCAGGTGGGTCTTGCGATAGGTCAGCACGATCTCGCCCTCGGGGGAAACGATGATCGAGGTGTTGAAGTGCTCGCCCTCAGGGGTCAGCTCGCAATAGCCAAAGGTGAAGCCCATGCCGCAGGCCTTCGCCTTGTCGAAGAGCGGCTGCACCGCCGGGTTCGGCATCTGGGTCTCGAACCAGTGGTCGAACTCGGCGCGGTCCTCGACGTAGAAGCGCGGGAAGAAGGTGGTCAGCGTCATCTCGGGGTAGACGAGGAACTTCACACCCTTGCCGTGGGCCTCGTCCATCAGCGCGACCATCCGGGCGACGACTTCGTCGCGGGTCTCGTCCTTCTGGATGCCGCCGATCTGGGCGCCGCCGATAATCATCTTCGTCATGGGTCTTTCCTTTCAGGGACGTTCAGTGCACCGCGAGCCCGCGCTGGTACCGCGAGATCAGGCGCACCAGCGGCCAGAGGATCGCGAGGTAGATCAGCGCCGCGAGGATCAGCGGCGAGGAGTTGTAGGTGACCGAGCGGGCCATGTTGGCCGAGTAGAGCAGCTCGGAAAGCGAGACGACCGAGGCGAGCGAGGTCAGCTTGACCACCTCCACGGTGTTCGAAAGCAGGTCGGGCAGCACGTTGCGCACCGCCTGCGGCAGGACCACATGGGTCAGGGTCTGCGCCTTGCCGAGCCCGGTGGCGCGGGCGGCCTCTGTCTGGCCCTTCGGCACCGACTGGATGCCTGCGCGGAAGACTTCGGCGAAATAGGCCGAGTTGTTGAGGAAGAAGGCGATGACCACGGCCATGAAGGGGCTCAGATCTAGCCCGGCAAAGGGCAGGCCCGAGAAGACGAAGACCAGCAGAACCAGCGGCGGCAGCGCGCGGAAGAGGTCGATGAAGCCGACCGACGGCCATTTCAACCACTTGCTCGGCGACAGCGCACCAAGCGCCAGCAGCAGACCGCCGACGAGGCCGAGCCCGATGACCACTGCGCAAAGCTCGAGCGTGATGACGAGCCCTTTGAGCAGCAGCGGCCAGGCCTGCGCCATGATGCCGAAGTTGAAGAAGAGGTCGATGAAGTTGCTCATGTCATGCGCCCCTTACACGGCCCAGGCGTAGCGCCGTTCGAGCAGGCGCGAGAGGATGACCACCGGCAGGAAGATCGCGAGGTAGGCGAGCGCGGCCATGGTCAGCGGCGTTGCCGAGCCCGAGAAGCTCTGCGCCGACGACGAGACCGCGAGGATTTCCTTCACCCCGATCACCGAGCCGAGCGCGGTCATCTTGGTGATCGCCAGCGCGCGGTTGACCAGCGGCGGGATGCCCATGCGGATGGCCTGCGGCAGCGCGATCTCGAAGAGCGTCTGCGCGAAGCTGAGGCCGGTGGCGCGGCCGGCTTCCCATTGGCCCTTGGTCACGGCGGTGAGACCGGCCCAGAAAATTTCCTCGGCGAAGGCGGCCAGCACGCCGCCGAGCACGAGGATCAGCACCATCGGCCCCGAAAGGTTGATGCCGAGTCCGGGCAGGCCGAAGTAGAAGATCAGGATGACGACCAGCGGCGGCAGCGCGCGGCCGATGTCGGCGAAGGCGACGATGGGCAGGGTCAGGTACCAGCGGCCGAGCGTGCGCAGGCAGGCCAGCGCGAGGCCGAGCGCGAGCCCGCCGACCACGATGATCGCGCTGAGCCAGAGCGTCGTGACGATGGCCGAGAGCAGATCCGGCAGGTATTTCGCCATCACCGTGCCGTCAAAGAAGGTGTCGAGGAATCTCATGCGGCGCTCGGGTGCAGGCGGGAGAGGAAGGCGCGCAGGCGCTCTGATTTCGGGTTGCCGAAGATCTCCTCGGGGGGACCGGCCTCGACCACCACGCCGCCATCCATGAAGACGACGCGGTCGGCGGCCTCGCGGGCGAAGTCCATCTCGTGGCTGACCACGACCATGGTCATGCCCTCGTCGCGCAGCTGTTTCATCACCTTGAGCACCGAGCCCACCAGTTCGGGGTCGAGCGCCGAGGTGGGCTCGTCGAAGAGCATGACCTTGGGATCGAGCGCCAGCGCCCGGGCGATGGCGACGCGCTGCTGCTGGCCGCCCGACAGCTCGGACGGCATGGCCTCGGCCTTATGCGCCAGCCCGACGTGCTCGAGCATCTCCATGGCGCGGGCCTTGGCCTCGGGCTTCGACCGTTTCAGCGCCTTGACCTGCGCCAGCATGACGTTGGCCAGCACCGACTTGTGCGGGTAGAGGTGGAAGCCCTGAAACACCATGCCGATCTTCAGCCGCATCTTGTCGAGCGCGGCGCCGTGGCAGGCTGTGACATGCGCGCCGTCGAGAAGGATGCTGCCCGAGGTGGGCTCTTCGAGCCGGTTGCAGCAGCGCAGCATGGTGGATTTGCCAGAGCCCGAGGGGCCGATCACGAAGACCAGCTCGCCCGGCTTCACGCTGAGGTCGATCGAGGTCAGCACCTGGGTGTCGCCGAAACGCTTTTCGAGCTGGTTGATCTCGAGCATCGGTCTTTGGTGGACCTTGGCAGAGGCGGGAGAGGGGGCTGCGTGCATGCGTAAACTTTCGATGAACGGGCGGGGCGGCGGGCGCCCCGCCCGGAGATGTCAGGGAGCAGTGTCAGCGATCAGAAGTCGCAGGAGACCTCATGCGCGGTCTCGTCGTAGCCGTCGAAACCGGGGGTGCCGTAGCCGGGGGTCGGGGTGACGATGGTGGTGCCCTCGGTCGGGGTCACGCCGAACCATTTCTCGGACAGGGCGACCATGGTGCCGTCGGTCTTCAGGCATTCCAGCACGGCGTCGATCTTGTCGCGGGTCTCGACGTCGTCCTTGCGGAACGGGAAGGCCCAGACGAGGCCCGTGGGATACTCGTAGCTGAGATCAATGCGCGGGTTCTGCTTGGCCGCCCATGCCGAGACGGTGGCACCGGCGAGGTTGGCGTCGGCGCGGCCGGTCGAGACCGCCTCGACCGCGTCGGTGTTGGTGCCGTAGGCGACGACTTCCCAGCCGTATTCACCGGCCTTGTCGTTCAGGAAGCTCTCGTAGACCGAGCCCTTGTTGACCGCGATGGTCTTGCCCTTGAAGGCGTCGAGACCCTCCATCGCCTCTGTCCCCGCGGGGACAGTGAAGGCAAAGTTGGTGTCCATGAAGCCCTCGGAGAAGAGCAGGTTCGACGCGCGCTCCTCGGTGACGGTGGTGGGGGCGACGAGGAAGTCGTAGGTGCCCGCCTGCAGCGCCGGGATGAGGCCGGAGAACTGCGCTGCGACCACCTCCATCGGGACGCCGAGCTTCTCGCCGATGGCGGCGGAGAGATCGATATTGAAGCCCTCGACCCCGCCCGAGAGGCTGGGCATGGCGTGGGGGGCAAAGGTGCCGTCGAGCGCGACCTTGTACCCTTCGGCATGGGCCGGGATGGCGGCAAGGGCGGTGAGCGCGGCAGAAAGCAGAAGGCTCTTGGGTGTCATGGGGTGGCTCCGTGTTGGATGATCTGTTTTCTTGGCATCGAGAGGATGCGAGACGTGATCTCAAAAAGCCGCCGGGCCCGGGGAGGAGCAATACAAATCAGGATTATAATGGAACTATAATAATAAGGTCAGTTTATACTTGGCCGCTCGCTACCGCTCGGATCGGCGCGGCCGGTTGCGGAAACCACAATTACAAGACAATGATTTTATTGAGTTATTTTTATCTTCGCCCGACCACCTGACGTGACCTTCTGACGCCCGCGCAGACGGCGCATTGCGCCAAGGCGCCTCTGCAGCCCCCCTTTACGATGCCTGCGGAATGGGCAATCCCTGAGCCACCACGCGCCGGGCGATGCGTCCTGCGCTTCTCAAACGCTCAAGGGGCCAGCCATGAAATCCCTCTTCCACCTCGCGATTCACGTCACCGACCTCGATGCGGCGCGCGCCTTCTACGGCGACGTGCTGGGCTGCGAGGAAGGCCGCTCGACCGACAGCTGGGTCGATTTCGACTTCTTCGGCCACCAGCTCTCGCTGCACCTCGGCGAGCCTTTCCCGGTGACCCGCACCGGCAAGGTCGGCGAACACATGGTGATGATGCCGCACATGGGCGCGGTGCTGCGGCTCGATGACTGGCTGGCGCTGGCGGATCGGCTGGCCGAAAAGGGTGTCGCATTCGACATCCCGCCGGTGATCCGCTTCGAAGGCGAGCCGGGCGAGCAGCGCACCATGTTCTTCTTCGATCCCTCGGGCAACCCGATCGAGATCAAGGGCTTCAAGGATTTCGACGGTCTCTTCGCCGCCTGATCAGCCCCACATGTCGCGCATCTGCGCGGCGATGTCGATCCGCCCCGGCGCCGGGGCGGGTCTGCTGCCCTGAGGGGCCGGCGACCAGTGCTCGCTCTCGAAATGTCCGAGCATCTCGCGCGGGATGAAGCGGGTGCGCGTGGCGTAGACGTGCCGGTCGCCACCCCGGCTCTGCTGCGTCACGTAGAACCGCAGCGGCAGGCCCAACGTCAGCCGGTCCTTGGCGCGGGTCATCGCCACATAGAGCAGCCGCCGCTCCTCCTCCAGTTCCGGAGTCGATCCCGTGCCGAGGTCCGAGGGAATGCAGCCATCGACCGCGTTGAGCAGGTAGACTGATTTCCACTCCTGCCCCTTGGCCGAATGGATGGTCGACAGGATCAGGTAATCCTCATCCTTCAGCGGCACCCCCGAGCGGTCCGAGGTGGCGTCGGGCGGATCGAGCGTCAGCTCGGTCAGGAAGGCCTCGGCCGAAGGGTAGCCAAGCGCGATCTGCTCGAGCTGCAGCAGATCGTCGCGGCGGGTGTCGGCATCCTCGTGGATGCGGGTGAGATGCGGCTCGTACCACGCCCGCGCCAGCCCGATGGCGGCGGGCCAAGGCGCGCGCGTGGTCATCGCGGCGACGAACCCGGGCCAGTCGGCCTCGGCCTTGGCCGGGGGCGCAACATCGGCCAGCGCCGCCGCGGGATCGGGCGAGAGATCCAGCGCATCGAGGATGTTCGCCGCCGACTTTGGCCCGATGCCGGGAATGAGCTGCAGCACCCTGAAACCCGCCACCCGGTCGCGCGGGTTGCGCGCCAGCCGCAGTACCGACAGCAGGTCTTTTACATGGGCGCTGTCGAGGAACTTCAGCCCGCCGAATTTCACGTAAGGCACGTTGCGCCGGGTCAGCTCGGCCTCGAGCTGCACCGAGTGGCTGGAGGTGCGGAAGAGCACGGCCTGCTGTTTGAGCGCAGTCCCGGTCTCGCGGTCTTCCAGAATGCGGTCCACCATGTAGCGCGCCTGATCGGCCTCGGTGCTGACGGTCACCAGCCGCGGCTTCTCGGCCGAGGCGCGGGTGGTCCAGAGGTTCTTGGTGAAGCGCTCGCGCGCCTGTCCGATCACCGCGTTGGCGGCCTCGAGGATGGGCGCCGTCGAGCGGTAGTTGCGGTCGAGCGTGATGACATCGGCAGGCGGGGCAAAGGCGGCGGGAAAGTCGAGGATGTTGCGCACCGTCGCGGCGCGGAAGGCGTAGATCGACTGCGCGTCGTCGCCCACCACGGTCAGCCCGCGCCCGTCCGGCTTCAGCGCCAGGAGGATCCGCGCCTGAAGCCGGTTGGTATCCTGATACTCGTCGATCAGTACATGGTCCCAGGCGCCGCCGATATGGGCGGCGAACTCCGGGTCGGACATGACCTGTGCCCAGGCCAGCAGCAGGTCGTCGTAATCGAGCACGTTCTGCGCCTGCTTGGCGCGGACATAGGCGCCGAAGAGGGCCTTCAACTCGGCCTCCCACATGGCGCACCACGGAAAGTGGTCGCGCAGCACCTCGGCCAGCGGCTCGCCGGCGTTGACAGCCCGCGAATAGATCGACAGGCAGGTGCCCTTGGCCGGAAAGCGCTTCTCGGTCTGCGACAGGCCAAGCCCGTTGCGGCAGAGGTTCATCAGGTCGGCGCTGTCCTCGCGGTCGTGGATCGAGAACTCGGGGCTGAGCCCGATGGCGGGCGCGTGCTCGCGCAGCAGCCGCGCGCCGATGGCGTGGAAGGTGCCGGCCCATGTGAGCGCCTCGGCAACGATCCCGGTGCCCATCGCCCGGGTGGTGATCGCCTCGACCCGGCGGGTCAGCTCAGTCGCCGCGCGGCGCGAGAAGGTCATCAGCAGGATGCGCTGCGGATCCGCCCCGTTCATCAGCAGATGCGCGACACGGTGCGCCAGCGTGCTGGTCTTGCCCGAACCCGCCCCGGCGATCACCAGCAGCGGCCCTGCCGGCGCCGCATCTCCGGGCCGCACTCCGAAGGTGGCGGCGGCGCGCTGGTTCTCGTTCAGCGCCGCGAGCGGGTCGGCCTGCTCCGCGGCCTTCGCTGCCGTGATCTCTACCTGTGTCATCTGCTGCCCGATCCTGCGCTGCCCTGCGGCTTGGTCTGATCGCGGCGAGCATAGCGGATCGGGAACATAATGGGAACTTGGTATTCGAAGCGACGCTGCGCGCCCGCCCCAAGAGGATCGATCTTGGGTGAAAGACGCCCCTTCGGCTTCGTCTCTTCGCAAAGACACCCGCTAGCGGCGCAAACTTGCGCTTTGCGTCCCGGCGCCGCTTGGGGGAAAAGGACCGGGACCATTGCTGGCCCGAGGACGTCTTTCGTGAGTGACACGCTCTTTCACTGGCATCCAGACTGCCGCCTGCGCGCCCCGGAGGCGCCGGGCGCGCTCTTGCACGAGCTGCGCGCCGCGCTGACGGAGGGGGCAGGCTTCACCATCGGGCCAGAGGGAATCGCGCGGTTGCCGCTGGCCGATCGCGGCATTCTGCAGAGCCGATCCTCGGGCACCACCGGCACCGCCAAGGCGATCCGCCGCACGCATGGCTCGTGGATCGCCAGCTTTAGGGTAAATGCCGCGGCGCTTGGCATCTCTCCGGGCGATGCCTACGGCGTGCTCGGCGCGCCGCAGCATTCTCTGGCGCTCTACGCCATCGCCGAGGCGGCCTGGCTGGGGGCGGACCTGCTCTGCCTCGACGCAGTGCGCCCCGCCCGGCAGGCGGCAGCGCTGCACGCGGCGGGGGCGACGGTGCTCTATGCCACGCCGACGCAACTGCGACTGCTTTGCGCGGCGGGGCAGGGGCTTCCGGCGCTGCGCCACATTCTTTGCGGCGGCGGGCGGATGCCCGCGGGGCTCCGGACGCGCATCGCCGAGCTTTGCCCGGGCGCGGAACTTCGGGAATTCTACGGCGCGGCAGAGACCAGCTTCATCGCCTGGGGCGACGCGGAGGGGCCGGGCGGGGCGGTGGGCCACGCCTATCCGGGCGTTGAGATCCGCATCGATGCCCCCGAGGGAGAGTTCGGCGAGATCTGGGTCCGCAGCCCCTATCTCTTCGAGGGCTATGCCGAAGGCACCAGCGCCGACACCCGCTGGCGGGACGGCTTTCTGAGCGTGGGCGAGATGGGCAAGCTCGACGCGCACGGGACGCTCGCCGTCGCGGGGCGGCGCAGCCGCATGGTCACCATCGCCGACCGCAACGTCTTTCCCGAGGACATCGAGGCGCTGCTGCTCGGCGATGCCGGCGTGCGCCACTGCGCGGTGGTGCCGCGCCCCGACCCGAGGCGCGGCGTGCACCTGGTGGCGGTGATCGCGGGCGGCTGTGACGCGGCCACGGCCGGGCGGCTCCTGGCGCTCTGCCGCGCGGCCGTCGGCCCTCTGGCGGCGCCGCGGCGGGTGATTGGCCTCGAGGATTTCCCGCTCACCGTCTCGGGCAAGCCCGACCTGCGCGAGATCGCCCGGCGGCTGGGGGACGGTCCATGAGCGGCGTCCGCATCCTCGCGGCGCTGCGCGCACCGGTGGCGCCCCGCGGCGGGGCGCTGTCGCGGCTGGAGCTTCACGAACTGGCCGCGCCCGTCTTGCGTTCGGCCGTTGCAGAGGCGGGGCTCACCCTTGATGAGGTCGACGAGCTGGTGCTCGGCAATGCGCTCGGCGCGGGCGGCAATCCGGCACGGCTGGTGGCGCTGGCGGCGGGTCTGCCCGAGCGCGTGGCCGGGCTCACCCTCGACCGGCAGTGCTGCGGCGGGCTCGACGCGTTGGTGATGGGCGCCGCACTGATCGCCGCGGGGCAGGCCGAGGTGGTGCTGGCGGGCGGGGTCGAATCCTACTCGCGGCGTCCACTGCGGCTGCGCACCGACCCGGACGGCGGCCCCGCGCGCGGCTACGATCGCCCGCCCTTCACCCCATGGCCCGCGCTGGACCCGGAGATGGACGCGGCGGCGGATGCATTGGGGCAAGAGGGCGGGATTTCGCGCGCGGCGCAGGATTTCTGGGCCATCGAGAGCCACCGCAAGGCGCTCTGCGCCGATTTCTCCGCCGAGATCATCCCGCTCGCGGGGCTCCCGGGCGACGCCTTCACGCGCGCGCTCTCGCCGCGGCTGGCGGCGCGGGCGCCGGTGCTCTCGGGCTCGATCACCGCCGCCAATGCCGCCGTGGCAGCGGATGGGGCGGCGCTCTGCGTGCTGGTCTCGGAGCGCGTGGCGGCGCGGCTCGGGCGGCAGGGCCTTTGCTATCTCGGCGGGCTGACGCTGGGCGGCCGGCCGTACCGGCCCGGACTCGCGCCGGTGGCGGCAATCCGGACCCTGCTCGACCGGCACGGGCTGCGCGCGGAAGACCTGAGCGTCGCCGAGGTGATGGAGGCCTACGCCGTGCAGGCCATCGCCTGCGTCGAGGGCGCAGGGCTCGATCCCGAGATCGTCAATCCCGGCGGCGGCGGTCTGGCGCGCGGGCATCCAGTGGGGGCCTCTGGTGCGATCAACGCGGTGAGGCTGTTTCACGAGCTGCGAAAGCGCGGCGGCACGGGGATTGCCGCCATCGCGGCGGCGGGCGGGCTCGGGACGGCGGTGCTGCTGTCTAGCTGAAACCGCGCAAGCTGGCGTAGGTTTCGAGCGTGTCGCGGGCGGTTTCGACCTTGTTCACCGGAGCCTCGGGGTCGGCTCGCCCCAGCGCCATGCCGCAGACCACCAGCTCGTCGTCGCCGAGGCCGAGATGGGCGTGGGCGACATCCGCATAATTTGCCAGCGCGCCAATGCCGCAGGTGGCGTAGCCCATGCCTTGGGCCGCCACCATCAGCGCCATCAGAGCCATGCCCAGGTCCATGAAGCAGCCCTTGCCCATCTCGGGCTCGATGGTCACGACGATCCCGACCGGGGCGTCGAAGAAGGCGTAGTTGCGGGTGAACTGGTCGCGGCGGCCGACGAGGTCGCGGCGCGCGATCCCCAGCGCTGCGTAAAGCGCATATCCCGCGGCGCGCTGCTTGGCCTTCAGCGCGGGTGGCAGGGGGGTGGGGAAATAGGAATATTGCGCGACCTGCGGTCGACCCTCCTCGATGGCCCCGAGCAGCGCCGCGCTGAGATCGGCCAGCGGCGCGCCGGTCAGTGCGTGGAACCGGCCGGGCTGCAGGTTTGCGCCGCTCGGCGCCGAGCGCGCCGCGCGCAGGATCCGCTCGAGATCGGCGCGCGGCACAGGGTCTTTCAGGAAGGCGCGGGCGGAGCGGCGCGCGAAGAGCAGCTCCTCCGCCGGCGACAGGCTCATGCCGGGATCACCCGCGCGAGAGCAGGCTCGCCGGGCGCGAGCGGGCCAACGCCGAGGTGATGAGCCCCGCCAGGACCGCCTTGATCACGTCGCCGGGGATGAAGGCGGTGACCAGCAGGGTGGCCTCGGGGATGGACTTGCCGAGGGTGACCGACATGCCCAGGACGCCGAAGACGTAAAGCACCAGGATGCCGCCGACCACCGAGGCGATGGCGGAGACCAGCGCCAGGTTGCCGCGCCAGCGCTCGACGATGAAGCCGGTGACGAAGGCGGCGACCGGCCAGCCGACGAGGAAGCCCACGGTGGGCGAGGCGAAGACGCCGAGACCGCCGCGTCCGCCGGCCAGCAGCGGCAGGCCGAGCGCGATCAGCGCGATGAACAGCAGGCAGGCCAAGGCACCGCGTTTCGCGCCGAGCACCGTGCCGGCAAGCATCACGCCCAGGGTCTGCGCGGTGATTGGCACGCCGAAGGCGAGGGTGAACTTGGGGATCAGCCCGAGCCCGGCGATGAGCGCGGCAAAGAGCGCGACATGGGTGAGATTGCGTTCCAAGGCGGATCCTCCTATCCGGTCGTGTCTGGCGGCTCGAGACCGCCCCGGGCGCGCAGCGCCTCGGCGACATGTTCTGCATCATCAATGGCCAGCGCCGCAAGGGGCATCACGACCTGCCATCCGGCGCGGCGGGCCGAACGGGCGCGCCAGGCCTCGGTGAGTTGCCCGCCCTTGCGGGCGATCGAGGGGGTGAAGCGGACCACCAGCGCGACCGAAAGCTCCAGTGCACGGGTCGACAGACCAAAGCGGCGGAAGGGGGCCAGCAGCCAGGTCGCGACCGCGACCATGTCGGTGAGCCGCGTGGTCATGGTGACAAAATTCGCCAGCGTCAGCGCCGCCAGCAGGCGAAGCGCGACGGCGAGGCCCTCGGACAATTGCCCGGTGACCAGGTGCCAGGCCGCGATCAGCCCGAGAAAGGGCAGCAGGATGCGCAGGCTGCGCGCGGCCTCGGCCGCGAACGTCAGCCCGCCGGACAGCACCAGAGCCACCACCCCCGCGAGCGCGAGCGCGAGCGGCCGCGGATCCTGCACTGCGAAAAGCCCGACCGTCGCCAAAGACAGTGCCGCGAGCTTGACGCCCGCCGGCACCCGATGGGCCCAGGTTTCAACCGGCGAGGTCAGAGAGATCATCGCGCCCTCCCCAAAGGCGCATCTGCGCCTCGAACTGGCCCAGCACCTCGGCCGGCGGGCCGTCGGCGCGCAGCGCGCCCTCGTCGATCCAGATCACCCGGTCGTAATGGCGCACGCTCTCGGGGTCGTGGGTGATGTGCAGGATCCGCGCCGCGACCTCGTCGACGTAGCGCATGAGCTGCATGCGGGTGGGGATGTCGAGCCCGGAATAGGGCTCGTCGAGCACGATCAGCGCCGGGCGCATCGCCAGCACAGCCATCAGGCACACCAGTTGCTTCTGCCCCTGCGACAGCCCGTGGGTCGGCGCCGAGGCCCAGTGGCTCTTGCCGAAATGGGCAAGGATCATCTGCACCTCGCCCGCCGCCTCGGCGCGGCTTCGGCCGAGCTGCACAAGGCCGAAGGCGATCTCCTCCTCGACGGTGGGGAAGATGATCTGGTGGTCGGGGTTCTGGAACAGGATGCCGACCGAGCGCAGCGCCGCCTTGCGGTCGCGCGCCATGTCGCTACCGTCGATCTCGGCGCTGCCCGTGTCGGGCACCTGCAGCCCGGCGATCACCCGCGCAAGCGTTGTCTTGCCCGAGCCGTTGCGGCCGACGATGCCGATGCGCCGCTCCGCCGCGCTCAGCGAGACCTGCCGCAGGGCCTCCACCCCGCCAAGCGTCACCGAGACATTCCTGAGCTGCAGCACCCGCGCGTTCCTTTGCGATCCGATGTCGGCCCGGGGTACGACGCGCGGCGGTCCGGTTGCAATCCCTTCCGTGCCATCCGGGCGGCTGGCCGCGCCCCTGCAAGGGAGGGTCGCGGTCTGCAGGCGCCCGCCGCAGCGGGCGCCTGCCTGACTCACGCCAGCGCCTTCCGCCGCCGCGCAAGGTGCAGCGCGACTTCCACCGCCGCCAGCCCCAGCATCGACAGGCCGACCAGCGGGAAGAACACGCCCGCCGCCACGGCCATCAGCAGCAGCGTGCGGGGAAAGCGCCAGTCGGTTGGCACCTGCGGCACGCCGAGCGCGCCCGAGGGGCGGCGTTTCCACCACATGGCGGCGCCCGACACGCAGAGCCCGACCATGGCGAGGCAGGCCAGAAGCAGGACGATCTGGTTCACCAGCCCCCATTCCTGCCCCATGTGGACGGAAATGCCCCATTCGGCCCAGCGGCCGAGCGTGCCGAGGTCGGCAAGATCCGCGTCGTAGAGCACCGCGCCGCTGTATTGGTCGAGGTGGATCACCCGCTCATAGGTGATGTCATCGGGATAGACCGAAGCGGTGAACACGCCCGCCGGCCCCCTCGCCATCGACACGGAATAGCCCGGCACGATGCCAAGGCCCTCCACCGTCGCGACCACCTGGTCGAGCGTCTGGGGGACACCCTCTGCCGCCGACGACATCGGCACCGGCTGCTTCTCGATGATCCAGGGCGCGCGATCGGTGGCCTCGGAAAGCGGCACGGTCGAGCTCGGCAGGCCGGACCAGTAGCCCTCGGGCATCCCGAGCTCGAGGGCATTGGCGTATTCGTAGAACTTGCCGCCCCAGATCGCCGACCAGGGCAGACCGGTCAGCGCGAGGAACACGATGAAGACCCCTGTGTAGAGGCCGGTGACCGCGTGCAGGTCGCGCCACCAGGGACGCCCCCGCCTGGCCTTGATGGATGTTGTCCCGAGCCCCCGCCCGCGCGGCCACCACAGGTAGATGCCGCTGGCGACCAGCAGCACCATCCAGCCCGCGGCCATCTCGATGAGCCGGTTGCCGAGCCAGCCGACGTACTCCAGCGAGTGCAGCTTGCGCACCACGTACATCGCCGGGCTGCCCGCGGCGCCGCCGTCCCAGAGCGTGCCCAGCACCTCACCGGTGTAGGGATTCACGTAGACCGTATCCTTCAGCCCATCCGCGCCGAGAATGTCGATCTCGGCGCTGCGGGTCGCGGAGGCGGGCGGGGTGTAGGCCTTGAGCTCGCCCGGATGCGCCTCGAGCGCGGCGGCGGCGAGGGCCGAGGGCGCGCGCTGCGCGGTGGCAGGCTCGACGAAGCGCAGGCGGGAATAGGCCGCGTCGTTGATCTCGTCCTTGAAGAGGTAGATGCCGCCGGTGATGGCCAGGATCAGCACGAAAGGCAGGATCACAAGACCGGCGATGAAATGCCAGCGCCATACGGCGCGGTAGAGCGCGGCCGAGGCGGCGCGCGAGGTCGTTTCCGTCATGAGAAGAGTCCGATTGTCCCGGCCTCGTGCCGGGCAGGAGAGAGAGGCCCCGGGCGGCGCAGCCGCCGGGGTCTGGGTGTCGCGAAAGCCGGCACGGGGCCGTCAGACGCAGACCGGGGGCGCCCTTGGGGAATGACGGAGGTTGCGGGCCTGCGCGGCCCGATGGAGATCGTTGCATCGGCGCCAGGCGTCATGCGGCTCGAGCAGGACGTGCCGGCCATCAGGGGCGCTCGACGGCGCTTCGGGTAAGCCGTGGCAGAGCGGGCAGTGGTGATCGTGGCCGGCCTCGTCGCCACAGAGCTCGTCGATCGAGCCGCCAAAAAGCAGGGCGTAAGCCTCGATCTTAACGGTCTCGCGATCCGGCGCCATGCGTGCCGCAGACACCACGCTCGACAGCGCCAGCAGCACGCCGAGGGACAGGATCACCGCAAGAGAAGCCCGATTTCGCATGGCAGCCTTGTGGCACGTGGCTGCCGCCGGGGGAAGATCGGAATTGGACCTTGCGGCCCGCGCCCTAGAGCGGGGTGATCTCCAGCGTGACGCCGGGATCGGGGCGCACGGTCATGTGCATGATCGGCTCGGGGCGCGGCCCTTTCGGCGCGAAGCGGTAGCGTGACAGCAGCGTGGCGAGGATGATCCCCGCCTGCATCATTGCGAAATTCGCCCCGACGCAGACCCGCGGCCCGGCGCCGAAGGGCAGGTGCAGGTAGCGGTCCCGCTTCTGGCCTTGGGCAAAGCGCGTGGGGTCGAACTGATCCGGCCGCTCCCAGTAGGCGTGATGGCGATGCAGCGCCCAGGTGTTGACGAAGATCGTCTCGCGCGGGCGGATCTCGCGCTCATAGAGCGTGTCGGCGGCGCGCACGGTGCGCGCCAACATACCCACCGGGGGATAAAGCCGCATGGTCTCGTCGAGCACCGCGGTGATGCCCGGCATGCGCTCGAGCTCCGCGTGGCCGCAGCGGCCGCCCTGCAACACGTCCCGCGCCTCGTCCCGCGCGCGCGCCTGCGCCGCCTCGTCATGGGCCAGCAGGTAGAGCGCCCAGGCCAGCGACAGCGCCGTGGTTTCATGGCCAGCGACGATGAAGAACTGCATGTTGTGCAGAAGGTCCTTGGGCGACATGGTGCGGCCGCTCTCGGGATCCCGCGCCGCGAGCATGTGGTCGAGCAGATCGTCCGCCTCGCCCGTGGCCTGACGCCGCCGCGCCTCGATCGCGCGGGACACCATGGCGTGCATCGTCTTCACCGCGCCCCGCCCGAACAGCTCGGCCGGGCGGGGCACCCAGGGCGGCACCTCGAGGAAATCCAGCAGCGAGGCGCGGCCGACGGTGAGGAAATAGCGGGTGATCGCCTCGCCGTAGGCCTCGGCATCGAAGTGTTCGCGCCCCGACAGCGCCACGTCGCAGATCACGTCGAAAGTGGCCGACAGCATCTCGGACACCATCTCGGCGCTGCTCTGGCCGGCAAGGCGGTCGCAGGCACGTTCGGCGGTGGCGGTCATCACCGGCGCCAGAGCCTCGACGTTGCGGGCGGCGAAGACCGGAGCGATGGCGCGGCGCTGCCAGCGCCACTGCGCGCCCTCGGAGGTGAAAAGGCTGTCGCCCACCGCCGGGCGCAGCATCCGCAGCATGACCTCGGATTTGGGATAATTCTCGACGTTATCGAGAAACAGCCGCTTCATGCCCTCGGGGCCCTGCACCATGTGCCAGCGCGCGTGGCCGGTGGTGCCGGTGACGATGGGCTGGGTGTAGGCAATAGCGGGGATGATCCGCAGCACGTTGCTGCGCGCGGCCCGGAGGCTTGCGAGCATTCCCAGCGGCTCGGTCGCCGGTTCGATGCGCGGCGGCAGCGTCTGCGTCATGTGTCCTCCCGGGGCGGATAGGGAAAACCTATGCCCTGCGCCGCCGCGATCAAGTCATCGACAGGCAGGGCAGCCCCCTGCGTTCAGAGCCGGACCTTGCAGCTTTGCCCCGCCGTGCAGAAGGCGCCACCGCGTGAGGGCTTCTTGGGATTTAATGCACAATGATTCCGCGAGCTAAGCTCAAGCTTTATTTCAATTAGAAAACATACATTTATCCAATGTATGGAGCGCGCCATGGGACCAATTCACGCGCACCTGAACATCAAGCAACCTGTCCGGGAGATCGCGCGCGTGCTGCAGCGCTCGAAGGTCACGATTTATCGCGGGTCCAGTACCGGCGCGCGTATCGGCGCCGGGGCGATGGTTCCACGGACAGCGAGTTCGCCGGCCAAGGGGTTGCCGCCGCGCAGCGAGAACGGCAGAAACTTCGGACAGAGGGCGCGATACGGCAGATCTTTTCATGCAATCCATTAGATAAAGACAATGAGCGATCCGTCCGGGAGTCCCCCGGTCGGGCTGCCGGCCAGCAACGGAAAGAAGTGAGCATGAGCGTTCAAGACCAGTCCGACCTCGCGCTGCCACCGGGCAGCGCCGAACTGATGCCGCCGGAGGCTCTTGCCCGCCACCGCGCCTTCATGCGCCGAGAGGCGCCGAAGGTGGAAAGCGACTGGATGCAGGTCGACACCTACAAGGCCAGGATCGAGCCGGTGGATGCCTCGATGATCGACCGGCTGCACGAGCTGACGGTCAGCGTCTTCTGGCCGCATCGCGCCTCGGACATCGAGCTGGTCCTGGCACTCGGCACTGGCTACCTGGCGCTGGACGAGATCGGGCGGCCACTGAGCTCCGTCATGGGCTTTCCGAGCGACGATGATTTCACGATGCTGGGGATGATGGTCACCACGCCGCGGCTGCAGTCGCAGGGCACTGGCGGGCGGCTGCTGCGCCGGGCGATGACCGAACAGGCCGGCCGCGACCTGCGGCTTTCGGCGACGCGTCAGGGCTACCGCCTCTACGAGAGCGCGGGATTCACGCCGGTGCGGCTGGTCTACCAGCACCAGGGTATGGCGCGGGCGATCCGCCCCCCCGAGCCGGTGCAAGGTGTGTCGGTGCGGCCGATGCAACCCGGCGACATGGCGGCGATCCGGGCGCTCGACGCCCATGCCTTCGGCGCGCGGCGGACCGTGACCCTCGATGCGGTGCTGGGTGTCTCCGAGGTGATCGTGGCCGAGCGCGGCGGCGAGGTCGAGGGCTACGCGATGATGCGCAACTTCGGCAAGGGGCGGGTCATTGGCCCACTGGTGGCCGAGCAGGACGGCATCGCCATGCAACTCGCCGCCGAGTTCATAACGGCGCATGAGGGCGAGTTCCTGCGCCTCGACACGATCATCGAAAGCGAGCGCTTCGAGGCCTTCGTCTCGGCCGCCGGTCTCGGGGTCTACGACACGGTCACCGACATGCGCTACGGCCGCCTGCGCCGCGCGCAGAGCGGGCCGATGACCTACGGTCTGGCGATGCAGTCGCTGGGCTGAGCATCTAGACCAGCGACAGAGGGGGGCTGGGGCCCCCTTCGCGTATTCAGGAAATCCGGTCCTTCAGGCCGAAGTACATGCCTACCAGCGGCAGGAACCACGGCTTGCCGGAATGCAGCGGCACCTTCGGCCAGTCGAGCCCCTGCAGCGGGTTGGTGTCGGTCCGGCCCATCGCCATGTCGGCAAGGACCTGCCCCATCAGCGTCGAGATCTGCGCGCCGTGCCCCGAGTAGCCCATGCCGTAGATCATGCCGTCGGCCTCGCCCGCGCGCGGGAAACGGTCCTTGGTCATGCCGACCATGCCGCCCCAGCAATAGTCCAGCTCGACCTTGCCCATCTGCGGGAACATCTGCGTCAGCGCGGCGCGCAGCACCTTGCCCGACTTGGCGTCCGAACTCTGGTCCGAGGTCGCCGAGAAGCGCGCCCGCCCGCCGAAGATCATCCGCTTGTCCGGCGACAGCCGGAAGTAGTTGCCGATGTTCATCGAGGTGACATAGGTGCGGTTGCCCGGCAGCGTTGCGGCGATCTCGGCATCGCTGAGCGGGCGGGTCGCCACGATGAAGGAGCCGACGGAGATGATCCGCTTCTTGAAGAACCCCAGCGGGGCCGTGCCGACGCTGTTCGAATAGGCGTTGGTCGCGGCGATCACCCGCTCGGCGCGGATCGTGCCCTTGGGTGTCTCGATCAGCCAGCCGCTGCCCTCGCGTCTGCGCCCGGTGACCGGGGCCTGTTCCCAGATCTTCGCGCCGTGGCGGTGGGCGGCCTCGGCCAGTCCGGTGACGTAGCGGCCCATGTGCATCATCGCCGACTTGCCGTAGAGCATTCCGCCGTGGAACTGGTCCGACCCGATCTCGCCCTCCAGCTCGTGCTTTTCGAGGAACCGCGTGTCGGCGTCCACCTCGCGGTGGATCGTCTCGAAATTGGCACGCAGCGCCGCGACATGGCTGGCCTTCGAGGCGAGCTTGAGCTTGCCCGAGCGGCGGAAGTCGCAGGCAATGCTTTCCTCGGCGATGACCTCCTCGATCATGTCGATCGAGCGGTCGTAGGCCTGCCAGAGCGCCTTGTCCCGCTCCGCGCCGAGCTGCGCCTTGGCCTCGCCGTAGCCATGGGCCAAGCCGTTGTTGAGATGCCCGCCGTTGCGGCCCGAGCCGCCGAAGCCGACGTGGCGGGCTTCGAGCACCGCGACGCTCACCCCCTCGCGGGCCAGCTTGCGCGCGGCGTTGAGGCCGGTGAACCCGGCCCCGATGGCGACCACGTCGACCTTGCCCTCGACCGGGCCCGGCTGGGCCGAGGCAAAGGGGGTCGAGGTGGCGTGCCAGTAGGACTGATATTGCATCGCAGTGCTTTCGTTTCAGCGGTGATTACAGGCCGACGACGCCGGGCAGCCCCGAGATATCCTTGATCTCGGTGTAGCCGTAGAAGAGGTTTGCCGGCTCGTGGCCGCGGTTGACCCAGACCTTATTCTTGATCCCCAGGTCATGCGCGGTCATCAGGTCGTAGCGGAACGAGGAGGAGACGTGCAGCACGTCTTCCGGCCCGCAGCCCAGCTCGTCGAACATGTACTCGAAGGCGCGCATCTGCGGCTTGTAGGCCTGCGCGCTCTCGGCAGTAAACACATGTGCGATCGGCGCGCCGAGCTTCGCGATATTGTGCGGGATCTGGTTGTTCATCGAGTTGGTGAGCGCCACCAGCGGGATGTGCGGGGCGATCTTGGCAAGGCCGGCGGGGACGTCGGGGTTGGGACCCCAGGTTGGCACGCGGTCATAGATCTTCGCCGCGATCTCGGGATCGAAGGCGACGCCGTTGCGCTTGCAGGTGCGCTCCAGGGCGTTGTGCACGACCTCGGCATAGGGCTTCCACGCCCCCAGCACCTCGTCCAGCCGATAGGCCGAGAAGTCGCGGATGAAGACCTCGATCTTTTCGGCTCCAAGCTGCTCGCCGTAGAAGTCGCGCGCGGCGCCGGCCATGTCGAAGTAGATCATCGTGCCGTGACAGCCGAAGGTGATGAATTTGGGGCGGAAGGTCATGTCAGTCTCCGGGGTGCGTGATACCAACATCTTGACCCGCCCGCCGCGACAGCGCCTGCCGCGTTTCGCGCTCTCAGCGCAGAAAATTGCGTTTGTCGCGCGGATCGCGGCACGGTCTGCCGCGCCGCGCGCGCTTTCGGTGACCGGCGCGTGGCGTGGCGGGGCATTTTGTGGTGAATGCCCTTGAGACCAACACCGGAGACTCCCATGGCCCTGCTCGTACCCGTTGAAACCGCTCCAACTTTTGCCGCCAAGGAAGGCACCGCCGCGCCCGACCGCCTGATCGAGGGTGCGTCCGCCTTCAAGACATGGGAAATCGACACCGCGCTGGCCGAAGCCGCCAACTGGGGCAAGATCCGCACCGGCGTCTGGGAGGCCACCGAGGGCAAGACGATCTCGATCAAGGGTGAGACCTTCGAGTTCTGCCACATCCTGTCGGGGCGCTGCGAGATTGCCGAGGACGGCGGCGAGAGCCAGGTTTTCGGCCCCGGCGACAGCTTCGTGCTGAAACCCGGCTTCACCGGCACCTGGAACACGCTCGAGACGGTGCGCAAGATTTTCGTGATCGCCTCCTAATGCGGGCGGTGGAGATCCTCGAAAGGCTCGTCGCCTTTCCCAGCGTTGTCGGCACCTCGAACAGGGCGCTGATGGAGTACGTCGCCCACTACCTTTCGGAGCACGGCGCGCGGGTCACCCGCCTGGTCGGACCCGAGGGCGACCGCGAGAACCTCTTTGCCACGATCGGCGATCCCTCGCTGCCGGGCTACGTCCTGTCGGGGCACGTCGACGTCGTCCCGGCGCAGGAGCCGGGCTGGGTCGGGGACCCCTTCGTGCTGCGGCGCGACGGTGCGCGGCTGATCGGCCGCGGAGCCTGCGACATGAAAGGCTTCGATGCCGCCGTGCTCGCCGCGGTTCCGGAGCTTATGGCGATGCCGCTCAAGGCGCCGGTGCACATCGCGCTCTCCTACGACGAAGAGGCGGGCTGCCGCGGCGTGCGGCACCTGCTGGCGAAACTGCCGGAGCTTTGCGCCGCGCCGCTTGGCTGCATCGTCGGCGAACCCTCGGGGCTGGTGCCCTTGCTCGCGCACAAGGGCAAGGCGGCGCTGCGGCTGGTGGCGACGGGCGTGTCGGGCCATTCATCGCGTCCCGACCTGGGACAAAACGCGATCCACGCGCTTACGCCGGCACTTTCTGCCGCCGTCGCGCTGGCCGAGAGCCTGACATCGGGGCCGCGGGACGCGCGCTTCACGCCGGCCCATTCGACGGTGCAGATCGGCACCGTTGCGGGCGGGCAGGCGCTCAACATCATCCCGGACCGCGCCGAGGCCTGCATCGAGGCGCGTGCCATCCCCGGCGTCGACCCGCGGCAGATCCTCGCGCCGCTTGCCGGGATGCGAGGGGTCGATGCCGAATGGCTGTCGGATTACCCGGCGCTGGCGCTCGATGCGGACCATCCGCTTGCGGTTCTCGCCTCCGAGATCTCGGGCCATGCGCCGCTTCAGGCCGTGTCCTACGGCACCGAGGCGGGGCTCTTCCAGCAGGCAGGCGTGCCCGCGATCGTCTGCGGCCCGGGTGATATCGCGCGGGCGCACAAGCCCGAGGAATATCTCACGGAGCCCGAACTGGCCGGTGCGACCGAGATGGTTCTCGCGCTCGGCCGGCGTCTCTGCTGAGCGCGGCATATCCTGCGGCGGCCTTTGGTCGCCGCAGGGAAAACTGCCGTGCGCGCGGCGGATCAGGGCGAACCTGCCGCCCGCCGTGCGCTAGCCTGACCCCGACACGACATGACACAGAGACCCCCGATGACCGCTGCCTCCCCCCTCGCGGCCGATGCGCCCGAGATCCTCCTCGCCCCGTTTTCGCCCGACCACCTGACCGGTGCCCTTCGCCTCTCGCGCGAGACAGGCTGGCCGCACCGTGCCGTCGACTGGGAGCTCACGCTCTCGGTCTCGCAGGGTGTGGTGGCATTGCAGGGGAACGAGGTGGTGGGCACCGCGCTCTGCTCGCTCTTCGGCGAGGTGGCGGCGATCAACATGATCATCGTCGATGCGCGGATGCGGGGCAGGGGTCTCGGCCGCAAGCTGATGCAGGCGGTGCTCGAGATCGGTGGCACCCGTGAATTGCGCCTTACCGCCACCGCCGACGGGCTTCCGCTCTACGAGAAGCTGGGCTTCGAGGCGACGGGCGAGATCTTCCAGCATCAGGGCATCGCCAAGGCCGCCGCGCCGGAGTTGCCGGTTCAGGTGGGGGCCAAGGCGGATGCAGCCGAACTCGCTGCCATGGACCGCGCCGCCAGCGGCATGGACCGGGCGACCCTCATCGCGGGGATCGCGGACCGCGGCGAGCTTCTGCGCGCCGAGGGCGGCTTCGCCCTCCTGCGAGAGTTTGGACGCGGCAGGGTGCTGGGGCCCGTCGTGGCGCAGGACGCCGCGACCGCCCGCGCGCTGATCGCCGCCGGGGCCACGCGCTGCGCCGGGCAGTTCCTGCGCGTCGATCTCGCGGATGCCGCGCTTGCGGCCCATGCCGAAGCGCTCGGCCTGGCCTACGTGGGCGGCGGCACCGCGATGAAGAAGGCGGCCCGCGCCGCCGCCGAGACCGATTTCACAACCTACGCCCTCGCCTCGCAGGCCCTGGGCTGACCTTCCGGAGAGCGTCATGCTGACCAATTCCCTCGTCGAGCTGGACCGCCAGCACCTTGTCCACCCGGTCTCGTCCTTCCGTGGCCACGAGGCGCGCGGCGTGCGCGTGCTGCGCTCGGCCAAGGGCGCGACCGTAACAGATGCCGAGGGTCGCGAGCTGATCGACGGCTTCGCCGGCCTCTGGTGCGTCAACGCCGGCTACGGCCACGAAAGCGTTGTCGAGGCCGCCGCCGAGCAGATGCGCAAGCTGCCCTATGCGACCGGATATTTCGACCTCGGCGCCGAGGCTCCGATCCGGCTTGCCGCCGAGCTGGCCGAGCGCAGCCCGGGCGATCTCAACCACATCTACTTCAGCCTCGGCGGCTCGGACGCGGTGGACAGCACGATCCGCTTCATCCGCTACTACTGGCACGCCAAGGGCCAGCCGCAGCGCGACCAGTTCATCTCGGTCGAGCAGGGGTATCACGGCTCCACCACCATGGGTGCGGGGCTGACCGCGCTGCCCGGCTTCCACGAGGGCTTCGGCGTGCCCTACCAGTGGCAGCACAAGATCTCGTCGCATTACATCTACCGCAATCCGCTCAGCACCGAGCAGGGGATCGTCGATGCCTCGGTCGCCGAGCTGAGGGCCAAGGTCGCCGCCATCGGTGAGGACAAGGTTGCCGCCTTCTACATCGAGCCCATTCAGGGCTCGGGCGGGGTGCTGGTGCCGCCGAAGGGCTGGGTGAAGGCAATGCGCGACGCCTGCGCCGAATTGGACATCCTCTTCGTGGCCGACGAGGTCATCACCGGCTTTGGCCGCACCGGGCCGCTCTTTGCCTGCGCGGAAGAGGGCATCGTGCCCGACCTCATGACCACGGCCAAGGGGCTCACCTCGGGCTACGTGCCGATGGGGGCAGTCTTCATGCGTGACCACGTCTACGAGACCATCGCCGAGGGCGCGGGGGCCAAGGCCGTGGGCCATGGCTTCACCTACTCGGCGCATCCCGTGTCGGCGGCGGTTGCGCTGGAAGTGCTGCGCCTCTACGAGGGCGGGCTGCTCGAGAACGGCCGGGAGGCCGGGGCGCGGCTGATGGCGGGACTCGAGACGCTGCGCGATCACCCGCTGGTCGGCGACGTGCGCGGGCGCGGCATGCTCGCCGCCGTCGAGCTGGTCACCGACAAGGAGAAGAAGACGCCGCTGCCCGCTGCCGTGCAGCCCGCCACCCGGCTTTTCGACCGGGCCTGGGAGCAGGGGCTCATTGTGCGCAGCTTCGCGCAGGGCATCTTCGGCTACGCGCCGCCGCTCTGCTGCACCGACGCGGAAATCGACGCCATCGTAGAGCGCACCCGAACCGTGCTCGACCTGACGCTGGAAGACCCGGAAATCCTCGCGGTGCTCGCCTGATGGCGCTGCTCTACCTTTCCACGGCGGAGCGCGCCGAGGTCTGGAAGCCGCTCTTCGACGCGGCGGGCGAGGAGATGATCGTGGGCGAGGCGGCGGTGACCGACCCCGCCGCGATCACCCATCTCGTCTGCTGGCTGCCGCCGCGAGATCTGCGGCGCTACCCGAACCTCAAGGTGGTGATCTCGACCGGGGCGGGCGTCGACCAGATGCCCGCCATGCCCGAGGGCGTCAGCCTCGTGCGCACGCTGGCGCCGGGCATCGAGGAGATGGTCCGCGATTGGGTGGTGATGGCCACGCTGATGCTGCACCGCGAGATGCCCATCTACCTCGGCCAGCAGCGCGCGGCGGAGTGGAGGACCCGCCCGGTGCCGCTCACCCGCGGCACGCGGGTCGGCATCATGGGGCTGGGGCGGATCGGCCTTCTGGCCGCGGGCACCCTGCGCGGCATGGGCTTCGACGTGGCCGGCTGGTCGCGTTCGGGCCGTACTGCGGAGGGAATCGAGGTCCACGGCGCCGGGGCGATGGATGCCTTCCTCGCGCGGAGCGACATCCTGATCTGCCTGCTGCCGCTCAACGCCGAAACGCGCGGCCTGATGGATGCCGCCTTCTTCGCGAAGCTGCCGCGGGGCGCCAGGCTGGTTCACGCGGGCCGCGGCGCGGAGCTCGACATGGCGGCGCTGAAGGACACGCTCGATGCCGCGCAGCTGGCCTCGGCCATGATCGACGTTACCGACCCCGAGCCGCTGCCCGCGGATCACTGGGCCTGGGCCGATCCGCGGCTGGTGATCACCCCGCATGTGGCGGCCAACACCGACGCCCGCGAGGGCGCGCGCCACGTGCTGGACGTGCTTCGCGCCAGCCGGGCCGGCGAGCCGCTTCCGGGGCTCGTCGACCAGGAAAGGGGGTACTGAAACACCTCTCCGGGGCGCGGTGCGAACATTCCGCGTGCCGGGGTGATACAGAAAAATACGCCGCCCCTCTGGCTGCTTTCGGAGTTTCCGCGGTGCCATCTCTGGGGAAGCTCAATGCAACGGGGATCGGCGAGACCCGCAAGGCCAGAAGCAAATTCTGCGAAAGGCCCGCGTCCCGGCACGGATCAAGGCGCACCTCCCGTGCCGGTGCATGGCAGAAAGGACTGCCGAGATGGCAACGACGACCGCCGTGTCACCGCTGACTGCGTTCAGCTATGTCAGCTTCGACGTGATCGGCACGCTCATCGACTTCGAAGGCGCGCTCAAGGAAGACCTGGCCGCCATCGCCGCCAGGGAATGCGTGGACATCGACGGGGAGGGAGCGCTCTCGGTCTCCCGCGATGCCCGCTACGAGCCGGGTGCGGGCCTCTTCCCTGACGACCTCAGCCTGCCCGACACCTAGGACGACCGCCAGCTGATGATCGACACCGTGGGCGAGGCGCAGCCCTTCCCCGACAGTGCCGAGGCGATGGCGAGGCTCAAGGCGCGCTAAAAGCTGATCGCAATGACCAACGCCCGCCGCTGGGCCTTCGAGAAATATGCCGAGAAGCTGGGCCAACCGTTCTGAGCGGGCTTTACGACCGACGGCACCGGCTGCGAGAAGCCGAACCCCGACTACTTCCACAAGGTCTTCGCCTACGTGCAGAAGGACGGCGTCTCGAAGGACGACATCCTGCACACGGCGGAGAGCCAGTACCAGGACATCGGCATCTCGCGCGAGCTCGGCATGACCAACGCTTGGATCCAGCGCCGCCACGCGCAGAAGGGCTACGGCGGCACGATCGATCCGAAGGAATTCACCGAGCCCGACTACCACTTCCACGCGCTGATCGAATTGGCCCTCGCGGCTGACGAGGCCTTCGGCGTGTAGGTCCGCAAACCAACCGGTTCGAGGCGGCGGCAAGACCGCCAGGGCCAATCAAACCATCACAACAGGGAAGCACGACATGACCAAGACCCCCACCAACTGGACCGGCCGCGATGACGCGATGGTCGAGCACATGATCCGCCGCGGCGCCTCGCACCGGGATCTTCTGAAGATGCTGATGTCCTCTGGCGTCGCTGCGCTCCTAGGTCGAGGAAACCTTCGGCGCCTAGATCATCCCCGAGGGGATGAACCTGCGTGACTACCCTGTCAGCTACGACGAGCTGGAGCCGTTCTTCACGCAGTTCGAGAAGGTCGCGGGCATCTCCGGCTACGCGGGCAACCTCAACGGCGAGATCCGCGAAGGCGGCAACCCCTTCGAGGGCTGGCGCTCGGAAGATTTCCCAATGCCGCCGCTGCCGACGACCTACGACAGCTCAAAGTTCCGCGACGCCGCGTCCGCCATGGGCTACCACCCGTTCCCGGCCGGGGCAGGGATCGCGTCCACGTCCTACGTGAACCCCTATGGCATGCAGATGGGACCGTGCAACTTCTGCGGCTTCTGCGAACGCTACGGCTGCTACCAGTACTCCAAGTCCTCGCCGCAGACGGCGATCCTCGGCGCGCTGAAGCGCATGCCGAACTTCGAGTACCGGACCAATTCGGAGGTGCTGCGCGTGGAACTGGCCGAAGACGGCAAGACCGCGACCGGCGTCACCTACTGGGACGAGGCGGCGCAGGAAGAGGTCTTCCAGCCTGCCGACATCGTCATCCTGTCGAGCTACCAGCTCAACAACGTGCACCTGATGCTGCTCTCGGGTCTGGGCGAGGCCTACAACCCGCTGACCGGAGAGGGCACGCTCGGGAAGAACTACGCCTACCAGATGAACGGCGGCATCTCGATGTTCGTCAAGGACGAGGAATTCAACCCCTTCGTCGGCCACGGCGCCAACGGCATGGTCATCGACGATTTCTCGATCAGCCAGAACGACTTCGGCGCCGAGGGCTTCATCGGTGGTTCCTACTGGCGCTCGGGGACCTTCAACGGCCAGCCGATCCGCAACATGCCGCTGCCCAAGGGCACGCCGAGCTGGGGCGCGGGCTGGAAGCAGGGCATCGGCGAATGGTACGGCCACGCCATGTCGATCGGCTCGCACGGCTCGCATATGGCCTATGCCAACAACCACCTCGACCTCGATCCGACCTACACCGACCGCCACGGCCGGCCGCTGATGCGCATGGCGTTCAACTGGCACTACAACGACCTGAAGATGAACCAATTCATGAAACGCAAGATGGAGCCGCTGGCCGTCTCGATGAAGCCCGACGTCATGCAGGCCGGTTTCAAGGACATCGGCGCGCAATACGACGTGCGCCCCTATCAGACCACGCATAACACCGGCGGTCACATCATGGCGGAAAACGCCCGCGAGGGGGCGGTCAACCGCTACAGCCAGACCTTCAAGGCGCACAACGTCTTCGCCATGGGCGCCGGCAACTTCGTGCAGAACACCCAGTACAACCCGACCGGCCTCGTGGGCGGTCTGGCCTATCACACGGTGCACGCGATCCGCACGCAGTACCTGTCGAACCCCCGTCCGCTGGTCTGAGGAGAATGCAGATGAAGACTTTCCTCCGCATCATCATCGGCGGCCTGGCCGTGCTGGGCATCATCGCCCTGCTGGCCTTCATCTTCGTGCCGGTGCAGACCAGCACGCCCGCGCAGGAGCTGGCCGCCGACTGGCAGCCCGAGCCGGGGCAGGGCGAATACGTCATGCACGCCTCGGACTGCGTCGCCTGCCACACCGCCGAGGATGGCGCGCCGCTCGCCGGCGGTCGCGCCATCGCCTCGCCCATGGGCACCATCTGGTCGACCAACATCACCCCCGACGCCGAGACCGGCATCGGCGAGTGGTCCTATGACGAGTTCCGCGCCGCCATGTTCGACGGCATCGCCAAGGGCGGCACGCATCTCTACCCGGCCATGCCCTACGAGAACTACCGCCTGATGCACGAAGAAGACATCCGCGCCCTCTACGACTACATCATGGCCGAGGTGGCGCCGGTTCAGAACGAGGTGCAGGAGACCCAGTTGAAGTTCCCCTTCAACCTGCGCTTCGGCATCCGGGCCTGGAACTGGCTCGCGCTGCCCCATGACGCCGGTTTCAACCCCGTCGGCACCTCGGACCTGCAGGACCGGGGCCAGTACCTCGTCGAGGGCCCCGGCCACTGCGCCGCCTGCCACAGCCCGCGCACGGCCTTCATGGCGCAGGACGGCGTGACGGCGGACGAGCCGAGCTTCCTCGCCGCCGGGATCATCGACGGCTGGAACGCCCCCGCCCTGCGCGGCGAGGGATCGGCTCCGCAACAGTGGTCGGTCGAGCAACTAGCGGCCTATCTTGCCACCGGCCGCAACGCCCACTCCACCGCCAACGGCGAAATGGGCCTCGTGGTCGAGCACTCGCTGCAGCATCTGGCCGACGCGGACAACATTGCCATGGCCGCCTTCCTCAAGGGGATGGACGGGGGAGAGGTCGAGGCTCCCGAGACCTTCGCCGCAAAGGGTCTGGGTTCGATCGAGGTCGCCGGCGCAGATGACGCCGGCGAGGCGACCGCGACCATGCTGACCGAGGCCGACCCGGATATGCCGCTCGGCGCGCGCCTCTACAGCGACAATTGCATCGGCTGCCACTTTGCCAGCGGCAAGGGCGCGGCCGAGATCTTCCTCGAGCTGCAGGACAACCACCTCGCCACCGGGTCGGAAACAAGCCGCTGATCTCGGTAATCCTGAACGGCGCCGAGGTTCCTGGCACCGCGAAACGTCCGATGACCCTGCGCATGCAGGGCTACGCGGATCGCATGTCGGACGAGGAAGTCGCCGAGTTGGCCAGCTGGCTGCGCAAGGCCTGGGGCAACGACGCCGGACCGGTGAGCGCCGCCGAGGTTGCCGCGGCGCGGAACGCCGACGCCAGCCATTGAGCTTGCAGACAGAAGAACCCGGAGGGGCCGAAATTCCGGCCCCTTTTCTCATCCTTTCGGCGGTTCAAAACTTCTCGCCATCCCGTTTCTCGGTTCCGGGGGCCAGCACCCTGTCGAGGCCGGTCGCGCAGATAGGTTTCCTCCGCGAACGGCTGAACCACTGGGACCGCATTCTTCATTTGCTCCGCCATTCGGCGCTGTACAGGCGAGTGGTGAGTGGGAAGATATCTTCCGTCTCCCCGAGAGCAGCCTGACACCCTGTTTGCCCCGTCTGGAGCGCGACTGGTCCAACGGCTGCCGGAATGGCGACGAGCGCAAGCCGATGACTACCAAGAAAGCCTCTACGTCGTAAGCGAATGGGCGGCGCGCCAGCGCCGAGCCGGGCAAGGCAGACGCTCTCGTGGCCGCTCGAATTGAGGCCCCGCTTCCGCCGCTGTCCGCATCGCGGGTGCTGGTCGACAAATTCAGTGCGGTGGCTCGCAACGGGACACCGACTGAGCGTAGCGCCTGGCTCGTCGACGCCGAGACCAGCATGGTCGCCAGCTTCGCAAGGATTACGCTGCAGTCGCGGCAGCGCTCCGCGCGCCCTGGCTGAACGGACAGCCAGAGGCCAGACCAATCGACTGAACACCCTCAACCGTCAGATGTATGGCGGTGCGTCCAGATCTCGGGGCGCACCGCTGCGATCGTCATCAGACCCGAACACCCTCGGCGTTGAAGAGATGCAACGCCTGCTCCGGGAAAGAGACGCAGACCTTTGGTCCCGGGTCGAGCCAGAGACGGTCATGGGTCAGGACCTTGAACACTTCTCCCGCCAGCGTCAGGTGCAGGATGATACCGTGGCCCGTCGGCTCGACCAGATCCACCGCGGCTAAGAGGCCGTCGGAGCCCGCCGGTGACAGCACCACGTGCTCGGGCCGGATCCCAAGCGTCGCCTCCCCCATGGCCGCGGGCATCGTCTCGGGCAGGGCGACCCTGCGGCCGTCGTGCAGGTGCAGGTGGCGGTCGGCGATGTTGCCCTTGAGGAAGTTCATTCCGGGCGAGCCGATGAACCCCGCGACGAAGAGATTGGCGGGCCGGTCATAGAGATCAAGCGGCGTGCCGACCTGCTGGATGTGACCACCGTGCATGGCGACGATGCGGTCGGCGAGCGTCATCGCCTCGACCTGGTCGTGGGTGACGTAGATCGAGGTCGCGCCCAACTCGCGGTGCAGCTTGCGGATCTCGGCGCGCATCTGCTCGCGCAGGCGGGCGTCGAGGTTCGACAGCGGCTCATCGAAAAGGAAGGCCTTGGGCTGGCGCACGATGGCGCGGCCCATGGCGACGCGCTGGCGCTGGCCGCCCGAAAGCGCCTTGGGCTTGCGTTCGAGCAGCGCGTCGAGCCCGAGCTTGGAGGAGGCCGCGCGCACCTTCTCAGCGATCGTCGGCTTGTCGGTCTTCCGCAGCCGCAGCGAGTAGCTCATGTTGTCGGCCACGCTCATGTGCGGGTAGAGCGCGTAGCTCTGGAACACCATGGCGATGTCGCGGGCCTTGGGGGGCAGGGTGTTCATCACCTTGTCGTCGATGCGGATCTCGCCGCCGGTGATCTCCTCGAGCCCGGCGATCATCCGCAGCAGCGTGGACTTGCCGCAGCCCGAGGGTCCGACCAGCACGATGAACTCGCCGTCGCCGATCTCGAGGTTGATGTCGTCGAGCACGCGGATCGTGCCGTAGTTCTTGCTCGCGGAGCGGATTTCCATCGTGGCCATGCGGTTATCCTTTCACGGCGCCGGCGGTCATGCCTTGCACCAGGTAGCGTTGGATGAGCAGGAAGAAGAGGCAGGCGGGGATCAGCGCCAGCACGCCAGCGGCCATCATCTGCCCGTAATCCACCGAGAACTTCGACACGAAGGTCAGCAGCCCGACCGGGAAGGTCGCCTTCTCGCTGCCCGAGATCAGCATCAGCGCAAAGATCATCTCGGACCAGGCGGCGGTGAAGACGAAACCCAGCGTCGCGGCCACTCCCGGTAGCGCCAGCGGCAGGATGATGTGGCGGAAGGCGGTGAACCGGTCCGCGCCGTCGATCATCGCGGCCTGCTCGAGGTCCGAGGGGATGCCGTCGAAGAAGCCCTGCATCAGGAAGGAGGCGAAGGGCACGTTGAAGGCGGTGTAGACGATGATAAGCCCGGTCAGGCTGTTGGTCAGCCCGAGCGGCGAGAGGATCTTGAAGATCGGCGCCACCAGCATGACCAGCGGAAACATCTGGGTGATCAGCAGCAAAGCCGCGATCCACAGCTTGCCGCGGAACTGGAAGCGCGACAGCGCGTAGCCCATGAGCGCGGCCAGCACGGTCGAGATCACCGCGGTCGAGCCCGAGACGATCAGGCTGTTGGCGAAGAACCGGGGAAATTCGCTGTTGGCCAGCACGAAGCGGAAGTGTTCCAGCGTCGTGCTCGAGGGCCACAGGCGCACGCCCTCGGAATAGAGCAGGTCGTTCGGCGTGACCGAGACCTTGAGCAGCCAGAACAGAGGAAAGAGCGCAAAAGCGATGAAGCACAGGATGGCCGCGCGATGCGCCAGCGTGGCGAGGAGTCGGGTCGCGGTCATGTCACTTGTCCCTGTTCGAAAGCTTCTGGCGCAGCACGAGGATGACCATGGAATAGGCCAGCAGCAGCGCCAGCAGCACCAGCGCGACCGCCGAGGCATAGCCGAAGTCGAGCCGCTTGAAGGCCTGGGTGAAGATGTAGCTGGCCACGGTCTGGGTACGGTCGGCTGGGCCGCCGTTGGTCATCACGATGATCAGGTCGGCAAAGTTGGCGACCCAGACGGTGCGCAAGAGCACGGTGATGGCGATCACCGGCGCGAGGTAGGGCAGGGTGATCGAGAAGAACCGCTGGATCGGCGAGGCACCATCGATCGAGGCGGCCTCGTAGAGATCCTTGGGGATCGACTGCAGCGCCGCGAGCAGCGTGATGGCGAAGAACGGGATGCCCCACCAGGTGGCGGCGAGGATAGGCCCCCACATGGCGATGCTCGGATCGGCGAGGATGTTCGAGGGCTCGTCCATCAGCCCCAGCGCGGTCAGCCAGTGCGGGATCGGGCCGATCACCGGGTTGAACAGCCAGGCCCAGTTGAGGCCCGCAAGGAAGGTCGGCACGGCCCAGGGCAGGAACACCAGCGATTGCGCCAGCCCGCGTCCGGCGAAAGGCACGTTGAGCAGCAGCGCGAGGATCAGACCAAAGGCGAGCTGGAAGAAGACGCTGGCGCCGGTCCACCACAGGGTGTTGCGCAGCGCCCGCAGGAAGGCGTCGTCCTGGCCGAGCGCCTTGAAGTGCTCGAGGCCGACGAAGCCGCCGGAGAAGGGGTTGAGAAGCTGGATGTCCCGGAAGGCGTAGGAGATGCCGAGGATCAGCGGCACCAGCATCACGGCGGTGATCAGGATCAGCACCGGGGCGCAATAGAGCCAAGGCTCGAGCGTTCCGGCAAGGCGCTGACGCAGCGGACGCCGATAGGTGGTGGGGATGGGTGTTGCGGTCATCTGTCCTCCGAGCGCAGAGGGGGGCCGGACGCGCACGCCCGGCCCCGGCGTCAGGTTACTTGGCGAGGTGCTTTTGTTGCGCCTTGGTCAGGTAGGCGGCCCATTCGCTTGCAAGCTCCTGCGGGGTGATTTCCCCCAGCAGCGCCTTCTGCCCCGAAGCGATGGCCAGCGAGTCCTTGAAGTAGGCAAATTCCTCGAGGTAGGTCGGCATCACCGTCGGCACGACGTTCTCGTCGTCAAGCTGGTCGAACCATCCCTTGAAGGCGGGTGCAGAGTAGAACTCGTCTTTCTCGGCGGACTTCAGCACCGGCAGCGCGCCGATCGTCTTGTTCCAGGCGATATTGCCCTCGGGTCCTTCGAGTGTTGCAATGAGATCCCAGGCGAGGTCCTTGTTCTCGGAAGCGGACATCATCGACCAGCCGGCGTAGCCGATGGTGGTGAAGGCCTTGCCGTCCGGGCCCTTCGGCATCGAGATGACGCCGTACTGGTCTTCGGACATGCGCTCGGCGATGGCGATCAGCGCGTCGGGATCCTGGTCGAGGAAGGCGCAGGTGCCCGAGTAGAAGCCCGCGACGATCTCGTTGAAGCCCCAGTTCACGCTGTCCTTCGGTGCTAGACCGTCCTTGTAGAGGTTGATGTACCACTCGAGGCCCTTGACCCAGCCTTCGCTGTCCATCGTCGAGGTGCCATCTTCGTTGAAGAAGGTGTTGTCACCCGCCATCGTGGCGCCCGCCATCATCCAGCCGTTGAGGCCGCCCGGGCCGCCGCGCATGCAGTAGCCGGACTTGCCGGGCAGGGCCGAGATCGCCTCGGAGGCGGCGCGGAACTCCTCGAGCGTGGCGGGCGGGGCATCCACACCTGCCTCGGCGAGCAACTCCTTGTTGTAGAACAGCGCCCGCAGGTAGAGCCCGTAGGGCAGCATGTAGGCCGTGTCGTCGATGTCGCGGCCCAGCTCCAGTGCGCGATCCGTCATGTCAGAGGCGTTTTCCCAGTCGGCGAGATAGGGCTCGAGGCTCTCGAGGAGGCCGTTGTTGGCATAGAGCGACAGCCAGGTGTCGGGCATCTCGACCACGTCGGGCAGATCGCCCGCCGAGACCATGGTGGCGAACTTCTGGAAGGCTTCGCCCCAGGGCAGCGAGATGATCTCGACCTTGGTGTCGGGGTGCGCCTCTTCGAAGCCGGCGACGATCTGCTTGAGCGTCTCGGTGCGGGCCGGGCTGGTGATCACCTCGACGAGACGCAGCGTGGTCTCGGCGCTCGCCGCGCCACTTGCGGCCACAAGCGCGAGGGCGCTGGCACTGAGCAGGTTCTTCAGGGTCTTCTCCCTGTTGATTGTCTGTTGGTGGTCTGTTGGATTGGCGCGGCCCCGTCAGGCCGCCACCGCAGGTTATTGCGCGGCCTTGACCGCCGCCGGCTCTTGCGCGGCGGCAATCGCCGCGGTCAGGTCGGCCCACAGCGCCTCGGTGCCCTCGAGCCCGATATGCAGCCGGACCGAGCGCGAGGAGATGCCGAATTCATGGGCCGAGTTGGGTCTGGCCTTCTGCTCGAGCACGACATCTCCGGGCACCACGAGGCTCTCGTGCCCGCCCCAGCTGACGCCGAGCTTGAACAGCTGCAGCGCATCGCAGAAGCGGCGCAGGTCGATCCCCTCGCGGAAGACGAATGAAAAGAGCCCCGTGGTGCCGCGCAGCCCCGGCGGCAGCGGCGCGAGGCCGGGGTGCATGACGGTCTCGACCACGTCGAGCGCCGCAAGGCGACGGGCAATCTCTAGCGCGCTGTCCTGGTGGGCGGCGACGCGCAGCGGCAGGGTGCGCAGCCCGCGCAGCAGCAGCCAGGCGTCCATCGGCGCGATGCGGCCGCCGAGGTAGGGGTAGATCTCGCCCCGCACCCGGTCGACGTTCTCCTTCGAACCGGCGATGACGCCGGCGACGACGTCGCTGTGCCCCCCGATGTACTTCGAGGCCGAATGCACCACCAGATCGACACCCAGCTCGATCGGGTTCTGGAAGACCGGCGTCGCCCAGCTGTTGTCGATCACCGAGAAGACACCGTGACGTTTCGCGGCAGCGGCGAGCGCGCCGACGTCGAGCGGTTCCATCACCCAGCTTGTCGGGCTTTCGAGGTAGAGAAGTTTCGCGCCGCGCAGCGCCGCCTCGACGGCCTCGGGGTCGGTGCCGTCGACGTAATCGACGGTGATCCCCATGCGCGGCAGGTAGGTCCCAAACAGGCGGAACGCATCGGGGTAGACGTTGCGCACCGCCACCACCCGGTCGCCGGGCGCGACATTGCTCAGCACCGAGGCCGAGATCGCCGCCATCCCCGAGGCGAAGGCCAGCGCGTCCTCGGCCTTTTCCAGCTCTGCCAGTTTCTCTTCGAAGGCACGGACGGTGGGGTTGAGGCCGCGGCTGTAGATCGGACGGGTGATCTCGCCGCGATAGGCGGCGATCATCTCGTCGTAGCTGTCGAAGGTGAAGAGCGAGGTCTGCACGATCGGCGGGACCACGGCATTGAGGATGCTGTCTCGGTCGTGGGCGGCGATCAGCCGGGAGGCCTCGTAGAGGTCGTTCATGGGCGCATGTTCCTGATGTCCTCCTCGACCACGTCGAGGATCTTGCGTGTTTCTTCCGCCGCCGCCGCCGTGTCCCCGGCGCAGATCGCGTTGAAGAGGGTGCGATGGTAGGGGAAGGAGCGGGCGGCAAAGTCTTTCCGGTCGAAGGGGCGGTCCCAGAACCGTTCGAGGATGTCGTGCATCTGTTCCAGCAGCTGCCGGAACAGCGGATTGTGTGCGGCGTCGTAGATCGTCATGTGATAGGCGAAATCGGCCTTGCCGCTGCCGCCCTCGCGGTGATGGGTGCGCTCCATCTCGTCGAGCGCCACCTCCATGCGCCGCATGTCCTCCTCGGTGCGCCGGCGCGCGGCGGCGACAGAGGCCTCGATCTCGATGCCGCGCCGCACCTCCAGCGTCATCAGCAGCGCCTCGGCCAGCCCGTCTGCCGAAAGGCTGAGCGGCATGTAGACCGTCTCCGCCGAGATCTGCCGCAGCAGATAGGTGCCCGAGCCAATCCGCGCCTCGACGATGCCGAGCGCCGAGAGCTGGCTGACCGCCTCGCGGAGGCTCGATCGTCCGACCTTCAGCGCGGCGGTCAGCTCGCGCTCGGGCGGCAGCCGGTCGCCGGGCTGGAGGTTCTTCTGTGCAATGTAGCGCGCCAGGACATCCATTATCTGGCGGCTCCGCCCGATGGGAGGCAACGCGGTAAGCGCGTCATCGGGGGCGTCTGCGGAGGGAGGAGTGTCGTTCATATTGGTAATAGGTCAGACCAATTGGAGTCGCGCAACAGTTTTTGTGTGCCCGCTGCTCTCCTTGCGGCGGGCCGGCTGCATGTTGATCTCCACCCAGAACTGATGGGGTGGATACCCCCTCCCGACGGCATCGCAATGTGCCAAGGTGATGTGGGTCACATCACA
>NZ_JAAGOV010000045.1:0-86367 GCF_010500785.1 Salipiger sp. PrR003 | reverse complement strand
ACTCGATGCTTAGTCCACCCTGAAGAAGAGGGGGCAACGGACCTTCGTGAACGGCGCAGCGAAAGCCCGAAAAGTCCCGCATTGTGTGAGTTCATGCACAGTGCGGCGAAAGGCTGCTTTCTCCTTTCTACTCTCGCAAACGTTTTGCTCGTTCCGCCATTCTGACCACCTGCGCGCTTGTCGTTGCCGCGGCGCTCCGCACAGCGGCAGGCGTCTGCACCGCGCCTCGTCCGATTACTTCGCTTGTCGTGAGCGCACCGATCCGCGCCCGGCCCTTCACGCCGTCGGTATTGAAGATCCCCCGCATGATCCCGGTCGATCCAGCGACCACAGCGGGCGCTGCGGCTACCATCAGGTTCCCAGAGATCCCCCGCACAATCAGGGGCGTTGCAGCGACGAAGCCCTTGGCTAGGAACACCATGACGAAGAACGGCACGAGCGATCCGATGTTGGTTGCCGAGTTTGGATCACCGAGCTGCGCGAGAAGCGAATTCGCCATGCCGACGACGGTCGAAAACATTGCTGCGATGACGATGGGGTAGAAGGCATAGCTGACCGTCGTCGAGACCCACCTATGGAAGAAATCCTTGGTCGCGTCGAAGAGCGACAGAGCGATCATGATCGGAGCAAGGCCGAGCATGAGGGTCAGCATCATCTTGGCGAATATGAGGACGATGCCGGTCATGAAGCCAAGGAGGCTCAAAAGAATAAGCCCGATGCCGCCTAGGATCGCGCCCGTCATCCAGTTCAAATTGCTGCCGATGGCATTCAGGTACTGGCTGAATTTTTCGATCAGGATGTCGAATTCGCCGGCAAAGTGTGTGGCTCCGGCTCCTCCGCCGCCAACCGAAGACACCAGCGCGCCAGCGACGTAGTCCAAGCCTCCAATGACGGCGTTCGCTACTGCATTGAAGTTTGCCCAGTTGAAGGCGAAGAGCCCTATCAGCATCAGCTTGATCAGGTACCAGAAGAAGCTGGCCCCATCCATGCTGCGGAACTGGAATGCCAT
Organism: Salipiger sp. PrR003; assembly: GCF_010500785.1. Classification (NCBI taxonomy): domain Bacteria; kingdom Pseudomonadati; phylum Pseudomonadota; class Alphaproteobacteria; order Rhodobacterales; family Roseobacteraceae; genus Salipiger; species Salipiger sp. PrR003. Next base: position 85,358 of record NZ_JAAGOV010000045.1, on the reverse strand, counting down.
GTTGATGCAGACGCCGATTAGCGAAAGCGTGACCATCAGCAGGACGATCGTGCCGGTATTGCTTGCCACGGCCCCGAACTGGGACTCAGCCGCATCGACAAGGAACGCGTCTGCCGTTCCGACCATCCAGCTGACGACGCCCATTACCAGTTGCCTTGAGCTTCGCAGATTGTACGCACGCTCGGCTCGAGTTGCTTCCTTACTTCAATCCAGTCGCGGCGAAACGCTGAATGCTCGGCTTGGCTAAGGCCTGCATACCTTTCATGATACTCGCCATCGGAGCTACCCCAAGCGGGAAAGCGGGTTTCACAGCCGCAGTCGCCAGATTCAGCGATCTCCTCCCAGGCCCGAATTTCGTACAATTCCATCAAAGCTGCTGCCTTGTAGGCTTCCCGCGGATTGATTTCGTCCATCCAGGTCGGGCGCGCCGGACGATCGTTGCAAATCCGGTACTTTTGAGGCGACATATCGACCGTGAGATCGTTTGAGATCGGAGGCGAAGTCTGCGCCACAAGGGGGCCCGCCAAGGCGGCAAGCATGAGTGCGAGAATTGGTTTTCGCATCTGGGGGGTTCCTTTTTTACTCAGCGGCAACGGAGGGGCTCTTGTTGCCTCTGCCGTCGACCGTGTCGAGGTTCAAATCTGTGGTTTGACCCGGGAGGAAGAACTCGGTGATCCCGCGCGCGCCTTCATGGCGGCCTGCCTGAATGATCACGTCGATCGAGCCCTCAATGTAATCGATCATGTCGGCATAGGTCATCGGCACATCGGTTTTCAGGGCGGCGATGGCGAGGCGGCGAACAGCAAGTTGTGGGGTCTCGGCATGCAGCGTAGTCAGCGATCCACCGTGGCCGGTGTTGATTGCCTCGAGAAACGTCATCGCCTCGCGACCGCGGACTTCGCCTAGGACAATCCGGTCGGGTCGCATGCGAAGCGTTGAGGCCAAGAGCACATCGGCACTGCGGGCATCCGTGTCCCGGTCCGCGATCAACGTCACGGCATTGGGCTGCTCGGGGCGCAGCTCGGCCGCCTCCTCGATGGTGATGATCCGCTCTTCGGGCGGAATCAGCGAAAGGATCTTGCGCGCCGCAACCGTCTTGCCGGTCGACGTGCCACCCGAGACGATCATGTTGAGCTTGTTCTCGACGCAAAACCGCAGCGCGGCGCCGATGTCGCCGGATGTCACCACATCGCGCAGTGCGGCGTTACGTTCGCGGCGCAAGCCTTCGAGGCTGCGCTCCTTGCCATAGAGAAATCCGAGCCGGATCGCCTCTAGCGGCAGGGAGGAGAAAAACCGCAGTGATATCGAAAACCCGCCCTCGACTGCCGGCGGCTGGATCACCTGCGCGCGGATCGGGCGATCTCGATATAGGATCGAGACCGAGACGATAGGCTTCTTGGTGCTGAGTGTGGTCGAGGCGGCGGAGGCAATCTGGTTGCCGAGGTCCTTGATCTCGGTTGGGCTCAGCGGGCTGCCGAGACCTCGCATGAAGTGGTCGCCCTGGAATTCGCCCCAGACTTGTCCGTCGGGATTGATGCAGATCTCGATCGTGTCGTCGCGCAGGACCTCGGGGCCGAAACGGTCGAGCGACGCTTCCAGATAACTTGCAGCCATGTCAGAAAATCTCGAGGTCACGATCAACCATGACCGTGATCCGTGTACCCTGATCGACATGTATCACTGGCCGGATCGCCAGATAGTCCTGCATCACGCTTTGCGTGCTATCGCGCAGGTCGCTGCCGACATCACTCGCAACATCGGCCGCCGCCTCGCTGTCGATTTGACCCGCTGCAGCCGCAGGCAAGGCGCCGATCAAGGAGATCAGCGCGGCGGAGCCGAAGCGTTGCGCGAAACGGGTGTCGACAAACCCGGTGGTGCCAGTACGGCCGAGTTCGTCTCCACCGAAGGCGCTGATCTGCACGGTCTGATTATCGGGCAAGATGATCCGATCCCATGCCACCATGACGCGCGATTGGGCAAGTGCGACATCGGAGCGGTAGCGCCCGATCAGCCGCGCGCCGCGCGGGATCAGGATACGCGTTCCATCGAAAGAATGGACGTCTTCCGAGACGATGGCGCGGATCGCGCCGGGCAGTGTGCTGTCGAGGGCCGTCTCTGTCACAGCCTGAATCATGGTGCCTTGAACAACCGTGTTCGATGGGTTCGCGATCACTTCGGCACGTGTCACCTGTGCTGGTTGCGCGCCCGAACGAACAAAGGCTTCATCTGCATTCAGACGCGCGGCTTCCAGCGTATTCTCCCTATCCGCACCCGCGCCCATCCCGGAGAACGCGATCATAGGAGACGCGATGCGCTCTGCGCGGGCCTCAGCTTCGGCTGCGCGCCGCCTTTCGAGTTCGGCCAGCCGCAATTCTTCTTCACTTGGTCCCAATGAGCTCGGCTCTGGTGGTACAAGCCGTGCAAGCTCCAAGTCCATGCGGAGCTGATTCAATTCGCGATCCCGCTCGGTCAGTTGCCGCTCGAGGGCACGCTGCGCCTCGGCGGATGCTTCCTGTAAGGTGGCAATTTGCGCCGTCAGGTCGGCAATAGCCTGCTCCGCCCCGCTATCCGCGGCCTCGGCCGGTCTTGCGCGCAGTTCCTCGAGTTCCGCTCTCAATGTCGCAAGACTTTCCATCAGCGCGAGTTCCGACTCGCTCGGACCTGTGTCCGCAGGCGGGGCTTGGCTGGGCTCCGGGGCAGAAATCAGCGCCAGATCTCCGAATCCGGGGCCGCTGCTCTGGAACTCTTCCGGCGCGGCGGTCGCCATTGGCGCTTCTGCCGACGGCTGCAGGGCAGCCCATGCCAGACCGCCTGCTGCCGCGATGCCGACGACCCCAAGGATCGCGGCAAGCGGCGCAGGCCGCTTGCTTGCCTTCGCTTTGCCTGTCGAGCCTTCGAGAGCCGCGAGGCGCGCGGCGAGGTCTTCCGTACCTTCGGTCATGATGTGGCCTGTCCTGCGTCCTGGACGCAAACCACCTCTTCGCCAAGTCGAAGGACCCATTGTCGGTTGACGCCGGACACGCGGATGACGCCGTCACTCAAGGCTTGGCTGTTCACCGCGCGTTCCCTGCCGTTCGAATAACGGAAGATGGCGGGCACCGGCGCATTCCGTGCGAACCGGAAATACGTGAAGGTACCATCATCCCAGATGGCCGTCGGCGTGAACTCTTCTCGGGCGCTGACCGCATAGTTCGCATTCGGCGCATCGGCCGCAACCGCCCTGGTGGGTTGCACGCGGTTTTCAGGATAGCGGAACTGCACGACATAATGCGGCGTCTCCCGGGCTTCGACGACATGGAAGTAGTAGGAGCGGCGGTTGGTGTAGACGGTGATGTTGGTGGCGACGCCAGATGCTGTCGGCTTAATGGCGAAGGCACGGCCACCCGGGACACCGTCGAATTGAAACCCGACCGTATCGCCGGCGATGATCGAGCGGATGGTTTCACCCTCACCGAATTCGACCGTGGTGACGCGGGTCAGAGTCGTGACGACACGGTAAACTTGGCCTTCAGTCCAGGTCGCTACGCGCACGCGGTTGTCATGAGAACCTGGGCGGGGCGTGGTCTCGGCCAAGGCAGTCGATCCCGCGAACGTGAGAAAACTGGCGGCCAACAAGGTAAAGATTGGAGTGCTAGTCATTCGGAACGGTCCGATCGGATGGCATATTGGGTGACGGTGAAACCGAAAGGGTTTTGCCAGACATCGTCGATCGCGCGGGTCCGCTCGGGCCGGAATTCGAACATCAACGTGGCAGTGAACGATCCATCCTGTACCCCCTGCGGGCTTGTCAGGCGCTTTCTGAGCCGGACCTGGGCGCGGTTATCGCCAATAAGGGTGATCGATGCGATCTCAACGGCCATCTCGGCCGCAGCCCCGTATCGCGTCGGCGGATAGTTCTCCTGACCCGATGTCCACATCTCGCGCATGCTGGCCTCGGCCGACCCGGAAGACTGCGCCAGGACACGGCGGACACGAAGATCGTTGTCGAGCTGGTTGTAGGTTTCGCGGTCGAGAATGTAGCGGTAGATTTGCGCTTCGATCACGGCAGGGCGTTCGGCGAGCGACACGGTTTCAACCGTGGCATTGGGGAGCGCCATCCCGGTCGCGGGATCGTAGGGGACAACCACGGGAGGCGGCGTCTCGACCATCAGCGCGACAGCCGCAGCTGTCAAACAGCCGAATACACCAAAGCCTGCTCCAGAAAGGCCGATCATCCGCCAAAGCTGTTCCCGGCGCAGGGCACCGTAGACAAGTTCCTCTTCCACGAGTTCGCGCGCAGTCATCACCCCTGCCCTACTCATGGCTCAAGGTCCGGCAAGGTGAAGTCCATGTAGCGGCGTTCTTCGGCAACGGTGGCGGCGTCAACCACGCCTGCATTGCCTGCGCCTAGGGTTTGAATCGCTTCCAGCTCCCACATCCGGGTCATAGCGATGGCGAGTTCCGCCGTGACGCGGGTGTTGTGATCCATCGAGGCTTTGAGATCCTCCATGTCCGGGATCATCTCGACCAGACGTTCCACCCGTTCGAGAGACTGTTCCGCCTCTGCGTGGCTGTTCTGCGCCGCTGCCGACATCACAGCACCTGTGGTTGCCCGCGTGGCCACGCCTTCAGCGCCCGGATTGCCGCTGGTGGCGATTTCGCGGAGAGAATCCTCGTCGAACCCGGCACTTGCCAGCGCCTGTTCCATCTGCGTGCGCATGGGCCCGGCATTGGGCCCGATGAGAGCGCTCCAATCGCCCGCCTGGATGCCTCGGATCAGGCCGGGGATGTCTTCGAAGTTGGCCTCAAGCAAGGTGTCGAGGTCCCCGCCCATGGCAAGTCCGAGGATGCTGCGCGGCCCGGTGAGCGAGGCATACATCTCGTTCAGCTGATCGAGTTGGCTTTGCAGCATGTCCAGTTGCTCCAACGCATTGTCCAGAAGATCCGTCTGGATCCCGAAATCCTGCAGCATCTGTTGAAGCTGGCGGATTTCCTGAGCAATGTTCTGAGTGTCCACCGTGGGCACACCCTGTGCCGCGACAGGTCCGGTGACATTGAGGGTGAGCGCGAGAGCAATGCTACCGGCGAAAAGGGAACGGGGCAGGCGCAGGTTCAACGCAAATCCTCCTGACTGAAATCCATGAATTGCCGCTCGGCAGCCTGGGCCGCCGCCAAGGCGATCTGCTCGGCACTGAGTGGCTCGGTTCGGGCGGCCTTGATCCGGGTCCGGATTGCGACCAGCCGGGCCTGTTCGGCCCGGGCATAGGTGTTGAGCGCGATGGCCTCGTGGAGATCCTCGGTCTCGCCAATGCGGGTGATGATGTCCTGCACGCGCAGGGCGGCCGCGCGGACTGAGACCAGCGAGTAGTCGCCATAGACCCCTGCGCCGTGGGCCGAGAGGCTGAAACTCGCATTCGCCAGAAGGACCGGGTCGATGGTGCCGAGCGCATCGATGCCGCCCATGGCCGCGAGGTAGCTGTTGTACTGCTGCGGGATCACCACGACATAGTGCTGGGTTTCCGCGAAAGGCGGCACACCGCCATAATCCTGCACATTGCCAGGACCGGCGTTATAGGCGGCGAGCGCATGGATAATGTTGCCATCGAACATGTTCAGCATTTGTGCGAGGTATCGCGCACCGCCGGTGACCTGCAGATAGGGATCGTCGTAATAGGCCGGGTAGATCCCGAGATCGCCCGCGGTACCGGGCATGATCTGGGTAAGTCCGAAGGCCCCCACGGGTGAGCGTGCCCCGATCTGGAAACGACTTTCCTGCCAGATCAGCGCCTGCAAGAGACAGCGCCATTGCACGAGCGAAAGACCTGCGCGGCCGACCCCGGACAGACTATGGGTGTCGCGTGCTGCGCGGATGATCAGCTCCTCGATCCCCTCCCTGGCATCGCCGAACATCCGCGCTGCCGCTGGATTGGTGTCCTCGGGCGCATAAAGACTGGCGGCCGCGCTTTCGACGTCGTCGACCGCCCCCTGCCCCGCCTCGAGCCCCGCCACGGTTCCGGCCACGTCTCCAGCGCCAAGCGACATGGCATCCATCAGCCCTTCGAGGGAGGCGAGTTGCTGGCGCTCGATTTCGGCCAGTTCCTCCTCTCGGCTTAGCCGGACCTGCTGCAGTGCCAGGTCCCGATCGGTCTGCTCAAGGATGGCCTGCCGCTCTGCGAAGAGGCGCAGATCGAAGGTCGGCACGCCTTGGGCGACCGCTGGCCCCGCCGTGGGACCTGCCAGTGCAAAGCCGATCATCGAGAGAGGAAGCCAGGTCCGCATTGGCTCAGCCGCCCGCCCCCAAGAGGACGAAATCGCAGGCCGTGTCGCGGCGCGTGACCTCCGCCCCCATGGTCGAGATCGTGGCGGTGGCGGTTCCTGCCTGCGCAGGAGCCTCGCGAAAATTGAAGCAGTTGGCTTGCGGGGGGTTATGCTGCGCACAGGCTGTCAGGGTCAGGCCGAGCCCGAGCAGCACTACGCTGCGAATGATGGTACGGGTCATGTCACTCTCCAGAAATCAGGACGTTCGCGATAATCGGCGCCGACAAGCGCTTCGCCCTTCTCCATTCCGCCAAGGATGGTCACGAGCGGGCCGAGCGCGCTGAGATCGGCATCGATCACGACGGAACCACGGTCGTCGCGTACAAGCGCGAGCCGCGAGGCCGAGCCGACGCCAAGAAGCACGTCGAGCTCTTTCTCGGTCAGGCCGAGCATCGCGTAGTCAGCGGCGGAAGCACGAATGTTGGGCAAGAGCACCTGCGTCGGCACCGCTTCCACGATGGTCTTGCCGGTGCGCGTGCGCTCGAGCTGGCTGGCATATTGCGTCATCATCACGACGACGGCGTTCTGCTTGCGGGCGGTCACCAGCCAGTTGCTGAGTCGCTCCGCGAAGTAGGCGTTGTCGAGGGCTTTCCATGCCTCGTCGATGACGATGATGGTGGGCTTGCGGTCCTCGATCACCCGCTCGACCCGGCGGAAGAGGTAGGACAGGACCGCCATGCGTTCCCGCTCGCTCTCGGAATCGAGGATGCCGGTGAGGTCAAAGCCCGCGACGTCTCCATCGATGCTGAAACTGTCCTCGGCATTGGCCCCGAAGATCCAGCCGTAGCGACCCTCGGCCGTCCATTCCTGCATACGCTCGAAGAGATCGCCCTCGTCATCGGTCGAGACCAGCAGCGAGGCGAAATCCGACCAGTTCCGTAGGCCCGCATGTCCTGCGCTCGCGTTCTGGCGTACGACCTCCTGCAGTCGGTTGGTCTGCACCGGGGTCAGAGGCCGATCGCGCCGCTCCAAGAGGCTCGCGAGCCAATCAGCAAGCCATGCCTGGCCCCGCATGTCGATCTCGGTCTGGAGCGGATTGAGGCCCGTGGGGCGCCCCGCCCGCACGGTCGAATAGCTGCCGCCGAGCGCGCGGACGGCCATCTCCATGCCCGCGCGATAATCGAATACGAAGACCCGCGCACCTGCCCGCCGTGCCATGGTCATCAGGAATGCTGCCAGCACGGATTTGCCCGAGCCGGGACGGCCGAGGATCAGCGTGTGGCCACCCGTGGGTTCGCGATCCGGCGCGCCCTGTTCGTGGAAGTTGAAGCGAAAACCACTGCGCTCGGGTGTCGGAAAGAGCGTGATCGGCACGCCCCAGGGGACTTCCCGCCCTGTCTTTCCGAGCGGGGTGCGGTGGAAGGTAGCGAGATCGGCGAAGTTGTGGTTCGTGATTGCGGCCTTGCGGCTGCGCGCCCCTGTGTTCCCGGGATGCTGCGCCATGAAATGCGCCCGCGCCCCGAAGGCCTCCGAGATCAGGTTGATGCCGGAGGTGGCGGAGATGTTGCGGATCTCGGCCGCGATATCGTCAAGCGCCGTCTGGGTGCGGGCATAGACGGCCACGGTCATGTGGTGCTCGCCGAAGATCAGGCGTTTGGATTCCAGATCGTCCTGGCCGAGTTCCAGTTCCTGGGCGAGGCTGACGGCTCCGTCATTGGCGGCCTGCATTAGCCGCAGCTGCCGCTTGATCCGGCCCGCCATGATGTTGGCGTTGATCGGCACAAAAGAGTGCGTGACGACCATGTCGACGGGCAGATTCAACTCGTCGAGCATCAGGCTATCGGTCTTGGCGGGGTAGTTCTTCACCGCAAAGATCGCCCCGAGCTTGTCGCCGACGGCACCGTCCGAGAGTGCGATGGTCGTGCCGCGGAAGGTGACGCGGGTATTGGCCACGTCCTCGGCGATCACGCCAAGGCGCGACCGGGGGAAGAGCGGGTGCTCCTCGCCTGTGTTGAGTGAACCGAAGAAGCCCAGAAGCTCGCCGGTGCTTGCGGCCAGCAGGCGGGGCTTCAGCTCATCGAAGGAGGAAAGGAGAAACCCTACGACCTCATCGAGCTTGCGCAAGCGCCGGGTCGTATCTGCCGCAATCCGCGCGCGGGAAGCCCCAAGTCCGAACGGCAAGCGACTGCCGGTCTCTGGTCGCTTCAGCACCGTCAGGGTCAATGTCTTGTCGCGCAAGCCCGCGCGGCCGAGATGCGCGTGCCATCGTTTGTCGACGGCGGCAGCAAATCCTTCGCCCGGAATGGGCGGCAGGGTCACATCGACCGCTTTCGACACCTTGTGCAGGTAGAAGGAGAACTCGGTCCCCACCTGCGCGACGATGCCTGCCAGGAGCCCGCCGATCCGGTCGAGATGCCCGTCCTCGCTCGTGGTGCTGTTCACCCCCTCGAGGCGGATGCACTGCATCAGTTCGTTGCCGCGTGTCCGGATCGTTCGGTCGGTGACAAGGCTGACGTATGGCAGCATCGACGAGAGCCGCTTCTCGCCCCTGACCCATGCGGGCAACGCAGTCAGCGGATCGAGCGCCTCTGCGACGTCATTGGCGAGTCCATCACGGGGCATAGCTGTCGCCTCCGTGCAGCTTGCGGTTCGTCGTGGGCGGGGTTTCCTGCAGGGTGATCACCAGGACATCGAGGAAGTTCGGATCCCAGTCCGCGGCCTTCCAGAGCGCCGGCCAGGCCAGCCCCGCGAAAACAGCCACCACCCAGCTCTGCACCCAGAGGAACAGAAGCGTCGAGCCGAAGAGCCAGACCATGGCGTACATGATCGGCAAGCCCATCAGCTTGGGTGGCCTGAGAAGGCCGATGAACACGCGGGACTGGTCAGCCATGGCCAAGAACTCCAGGATTGCTCAGGTGGTCCAGATGGCGGCGACGATGGTGGGTGCTGCGGCGATGCCCGCGATTGCAACCACGACCCAGAGCGCCTGACGGAAGTCGAGGATGCCAAAGAGCCAGGAAAGGAACACCCCGATCAGCGCAAGCGTTCCGATCACGATTCCCAAGGGGCCGGTGATCGCATCGACAATTCCTTGAAGCAGGGTCTGTACCGGCGAGAGGTCAATGCTCTGCGCAAGCGCTGGACCCGCCAGCACGATAAGGGCCATCGCGCCGAGCGCGACGATCGAAGGTCTCGATGTCATGAAAGATCTCCTCTGAGCCGCTCAAACACGGCAGTCACACGGGCCACATGCCCTTGGGTTTCTCGAAAAGGCGGGATGCCGCCGTGGCGTGTGACCGCCTCAGGGCCAGCGTTGTACGCCGCAAGGGCCAGAGAGCCCTCACCGAACTGGTCGAGCATCATCAGCAAGTAGCGGGCTGATCCGTCGAGGTTCTGCGCCATGTCATGTGGGTCCACGCCGAGGTCGCGGGCGGTATCCGGCATAAGCTGGCCAAGGCCTATGGCACCGACAGGGCTACGTGCAGCCGGATTGTATGCGCTCTCGACTTCGATATTGGCCCGGTAAAGGAGCGCCCAATCAGTGACTGAAAGCCCTGCGCGACGCAGCGCACCATGCCCGGCATACCGCAGAGCCGTGGTCTCGATCGCATGGAGGATTTCTGGGGTGGCGCGGGCGGCGGATCGAGCCGGGATCGCTGTCTCGCTCGTTGCGTCAGGAACGCGAGGTTCTGCGAAGAGAAAAAGGCGCCCGTTTGCCTCTTGAGAAGTGGAAATCAATTGGCCGTCTGGGCCAACCGAAAAGATGAAACCGTCGGCCAGGGCCGGGGGCGCGGAACAAACGCCTGTACCCAAAGCAACGACGAGCGCAGTCGCGCAGTCAGCTGCCTTTGACCGGAGGCGCGGCGTGGCGTTCGCGGCCACCTTCTTCAAGTGGGATGCTAGCGGTCGTACAGCCCATGTCGGCCAGGAAACTGACAAGGCCAACGATGGTTTTGAAGTCGCGGAGCTTGAGGACGCTTCGGCTGGTGACGAGCATCTTATCGTCACGCCCATCAGTGGCGACGGCGCGGATGACCCACGAGCCGTACCAGCTGTTATGGCGCTTCTCTGCTCTCTCCTTGCAGACCACCTCAATGAGGTAGCCCTCGGCGAGCAAGCCGCGCAGTCCGTCTTCTGTAACCACATTCGGGGCTTCTTCTATCATGGCCTTCCCTTGGGTCCTTGTTCTGCCTGGGTGCAGTATCAGGCCCACGGGGTCGCAACACCGCGAGCGATACAAAACAACATTAATGATAGCAAGACAATAATAACGTGTTGACGAAGTTCGCCTTGCTCCGATAAGGGTGATATCCGACAGAATGATAATCTTAAAGGCGGCAAAGGAGTTTTGCCCTGCGCTTGTTTATTGCGCGCAACGCACCGTTGCTGTTCGCGTTCCTGCTTAGAAGCATGCCGGTAGCCGCAGCTGCGGATTGCATACCACCCGAGCGACCGTTCTTGCCCCAGTCGCAAGAAGACATGCGTGCCTATGCCGATCTGCTGCGTTCTGATTTCGAGGGCTACATCGCCGACATCCAGGAATACTTCCGTTGCCTTGATGCCGAGCGTCAACGCGCGTTTCAGGAGGCACGCGAGGTCAGTGAAGACTATGGGAAACTGGTCGAGCTATTGGAATGAGGAAACGCAAGGGCTTAACCGCCGTCGAGATCCTCGTAGTAGACGAGCGCGGGCATGTTGCGGCGCAGGTGCACGATGCGCAGGATGACTGCCGCCCCGTCCGCCGCATCTAGCCGCTTGTAGAAGATCACGTGACGTTGGCAGTTGACGGACCGCATCCCCGGAACGAAGAGACTCCTGTCCCGACCCCGGTCGGGATCCCCGGTGATCTGCTCGAAGGCGTTGACCAACTGGCGGTAATAGACGAGCCATCGGTCCCTACCCCAAGTTTCGACGGTGTAGGCACGGATCTCTTCAAGGTCGGCCCTGGCCCGACCGGAAAGCCGAATTGTCATGTGGGTCAGCGATCAAACGCATCCGGTTCGAAGGCATGAGCATCGAACTCGGCGAAATCCCCATTTTCGGCCAGGGAGGCTGCTTCCTCTAGGTCGGCCTTGAGGGAATAGAACTGCCGGGCGCCATCCCGCTCCATCAGCATCCTGACGCCGGCGCGCACGACTTCGCTCAAATTGGCGTAGGCGCCGGACTCGATCTGCGCCTGCACATATTTCTGCATCGGTTCGGTCAGGTGGACGTTTGGCATCAGACTCTCCTATCCATGCTCAATCGTATCAGATACTGACATAAATCTTCAAGGTCATGTTCGGTCCCAACATAGGCTCGTTGCTCCACCCCGTCCTTCTGCGCCCGGATTCCCGCCGGGGAACCAGGCGAGACAGTTTTCCGTTCTGCCATTCCTGAGACCATGAGCGCTGCGACTCTCCGTGTGACGGGCTCATGCGGCCTGTTCTTCCATGACCGCTTTCGTGGCCGCATTGAAATGCTATATTTGTATTTTTTTACAGATATTTGAGTGAAAGTTAACATGAAAGAGGTCCGCAATTTTGGCCACTTTCAAGACGCCGAAGCAGCCAGAACCGACGTCAGTTCTTGGAAGCCATCAAGCTAGACAAGCGAACAATCGCACGCAACCATCAATCAAATCTCCTTGCTATCATTAATGTTGTTTCGTATCGCTGCACCATTATAGATGGAGTCGGCATCATGAAGCACGTGATCCACGGCGTGGCAACAGCCACGGCAATAAGCATATCCGGACTAATGGCCTCGTCAGCTCCGGCTCAGGCCTATCAGGTGGATTGTGCGATCCTCCTCTGCCTTGCGGGCGGTTGGCCTGCCTCTGCGCCCTGCGCGCATGCCAGAGCGGTCTTCATTCGGCGGATCACGCCATGGCCGATCGAGCCGCCCTTACAAATCTGGCGGTGCCCAATGGGTGTGTCGTTCAAAGACCCCAGTCCAATGTCGCCTATGGAACGCCTTTATGACATCACGTTCCGCAATCCGCCCGAACCGCAGGCCTCGAATCCAATTCCCCTAGTCCGCGTCCAAGCGGATGAGCAAGCCGACATCGACATTTCGGGCGACGCCTTTGATTTCGTGCGCAGCATTCGCGTCTATCACATCGAGTATAGCCAGTACGAGAACCGAGATGGCACATGTCATCATAGCGATCTCACGCGATTGGGGTCCTACGGCGTGCAGGGCGATTACCGATGGACAAGATCCAACGTTGGCCAAGTGCCGGCCGCAGCTGGCCTGAGCATCCCTGATCGGTGTGGCAGCTATTTATACCGATCCGTCTTCGTCGACTGGCGAGATAACGCAGGCAGCTACGGATTCGAAGAAGTTCACTACTGACAAACCGGCCCGCGCTTCGTCGTTCTTGCCCTGACGACCAAGCGTGGCACCCCTTAACCCCCAAGAAAAGGATACGACGCCAGACCGTGAAGCCTGACGCCGCGCTAGAAAACTCCGTGAACAAGAGTTTCCTAGCGCACCGCTAAAACACCTGCAACCAGCAAAGTTGTTTTGCTGGCAAGAATGTTGTTGTCTCACGACATGGCGTCGGATCTCCAAGGAGACCTCGACTATGGAACCTACGACCGGCCTGATCCTGCGACGGATTACACAGACAAATCTCTCTGTCGCAGCGCACAAGCTTGCCACCCTCATCCTCGACGCCATCGCCTGGAAGGATGGCTACAACGGTTTGTCGCGCGGAACGGCAGCCTTCACCCTCTCGGCCCTGGCGGAGAAGATGGGTGTCTCACGGCAGTATCTTACGGTTCTTCTGAACGAACTTGAGGCTTCGCAGTTGCAGCTCGAGCGGGCGAAGCCGAATGGCAAGTTCGCGCCCTGGATCTTTCGGTTTTCCGCCTTCGACGAGGAGCGTGAAACCCATGATCTCGTGTCAGGTGAAGGCGACACATCACTATCTAGAGATAATAATAACAAAACTATCTTCTCAGGGCTGATCGATATCACCGCGAGTTCGAACGTTTTTCAGACCAGTTGGGCAGAGCTCATCAAAGCAGTGAAGGCCACGTTGCCCTGCTGGAACATCGACACCCAGGTCATCTGGGATCGCTTCCTCGCCTTCAACCGGTCGCGAGGCAACGGCAGGGTGCCGGCCGGCTTCCTGCTTGGCTTCATGCGCCGGTGGCGAAATTCGTCGGGAACTCCAACTCGTCCCGCGGTCAAGCCGCCCGCGAGACCAACAACGGACCCCAAAGAGCGCGAATTGCTGAGACAGATGCAAGCCGCACCAACGGCGAACCGCCAGTTCCACGCGTCCGACTTGTGTCGCTTGATTGGACACGCTGCCTACGAAGCGCGGGTCCTCGATGTGATCCGCAAGTTTGAGTGCCAGAGGTTTTCAGCGACCTTGGCGGTGCACGGACTCGCGGTGCTGGCCGGCGAGATATCGAGATGACTTGCGGGCCCAATCCATTCTGGCCTGCCCTGCATCGCGGCAGACAGGCATTGAGTACCGAAGTGTTGGCCAACCAAAACGTGGTCACTCGCGGGCGCGCCGCCAACCCAACTGGCACCCAATATCCGGTCGAATGCAGCGCGCCCGTCAAACATCGCAGATAGTCATCGCAAAAGAATACCTGCGTGGTCGGCGATATGTCCGCCGACCTTGGTGGGCTCCGAACGGGTTCGCCGCCATCCCCACCTCCGCGCTTGATCCGGCCCACAGTCCGGCGTCTCCCGCGGTCCCCGCGCTTGAACTGGGTCCGGGTCCCCATCGTCAGATTGTTCCAGAATCCCTTAATCGTCCGCCTCGTCGGGCCCTTCCGAAGACGGTTCCGGTCGAGACAGGCCCGCCACGATTCGACCTAACTCGCCGAGGATCTCTCCATGGTTCTTTTCGAGATAGCGATTGATCCGTTCATTCGTGAGCAGCCGTTCGACGTAGCGACCCGCTACCACAAGGCGTAAATGATCGGGGCCAAGCGTCCCCTCGATCAACTTGATGTTCTTCTGCAGGCTGGCCATTTCGGCCTTCATCCGCTCCGCCTGTTCGCGCGTAATGCCAGAGGTTTCTTTTTTCATTTCCGGATCGACAAGGTCTTCGGCATCGGTCGCGGTAAGGATGGCCTCGGTATAGGCCACCGTGTAGTTGTTCGCGGCGATCATAAGTTCCGCCGCTTGAATCTGCCGCAAGGGCTTCATCTTGCGCAGGGACCTGAAACTGTTGACCGGGCAATGCTTGTCCTTCAGGAGTTCAGCAGCCTCGGGGCAGATGCCGTTCAGCAATGTCCGCTTTCGCCGGATCAACGCCACATCCACATTCAGTGCAGCAGCAATACGGGCCTCTGGCACGCCACGCTCAATGGCCCGCAAGATCATCTTGTGTTCCTGAATTGTCGCGAGACGGCTGATGCGCTTGTTGTAGGTGAAAGACTCGTCGTCTGTGGCGACCAGGGAGGTGACGGTTTCCTCGCCCATTTCCTTCAAGACATGCAGACGGACATGACCATCGAGCAGGATGAACGTGCCGTCCTGACCAGGAGCGCGCGCAACCACGAGCGGTTCGATCAAGCCGGCCTCGCGGATCGATGCGGCGATCTGTGCATACTTCTGGCCCTTGGGAACCGTGATCGGCAGTTGCTTCACCGGCAGGATGGTGGCGATCGGGATCTGACGCAGGGTCGGCTCAAATCCTGGCCCCTTGGGCGGGGGCGTTTTGCCCATATGTGTCATGCCCGAGGTTCCTTGAGACCGTCGACCACCATGCTCGGCAGGGAATCCAACCCCTCGGCACGGAGCAAAGTGAGGAAATTCTCATCCTTGAGCAGGGACTGGAACGCTGCGTCGAGGAACAGCAGGTTGCCGCGCGTCGACTGGGCCCTGCGGATCATGTCCTGCTGGCGTTCTGCCTCGATACGATAGGCCCGGACCAGCGCCGCCGATGTCATCCGCACCCCAGATCGTTTTGTGCGTGTGGCACCCTTTTTCTTGCCGTGCCGGTGGCGCAGTTCCACCAGCCGCCGTGCTTCAAGCAGCTTCTTGCCGCGCAATTCACCCGAGGCATAGGCCGCTTCCAGCGCCTTCTGCACATCCTTCTCTTCCGCCCTCGTGATATACAGTGCGACGCTGAGGGGCATCTGACCGGTCTCGACCGCGATCAGCAGTCGTTCCTCGCCGTTGGCGATCAACTCGCCGATTTCGTGAACGTACGACCATGACAATCCGGTTTTCTCGGTGATGTCGTGGTCCGAGTATCCTCGGTCGCGCAGGATGGCGATGTCCTGCAGCAGCTCGAGCGGTCGCTGCTGACGGCGGGCGATATTCTCGATCACGCTACGCAGAAGTCGTTCGACCTCGTTCGCGTCCACGACGATGGCCGGGATGTGGGTTTCGCCCAGTGCAACATAGGCCTCCATCCGCCCCTGACCGCAGACCAGCCGATAGGCATCCCCTGACGCCGTGTCATCCTGCGCGACGGTGATCGGCTTCTTCAGCCCGACCTTGCCGATACTGTCCACCAGCGCACGAAAGGTCTTTTCAGATCGTTCTCGCGGATTTTCCACGGTGATGGCCGCAATGGGGATAATCTGAACCTCGGCGTGGGTTTCGATATCGCTCACCATGGTGTCACCTCGGAAACGGAAACGCGCCGGGCCATGTCGAAGAAAAAGTTCAACGTTTCAAAGCGGAAGGCGTCCAGCATCAGGCCATTCTCCTCTGCAAGCCCCAGAGGTTTGCTCCGCATCTCGAATTGGGGCAGCAGGTAGTAATCGAGCGCGTCAGTGTTCGTGCGGTTCATCCTGATGGCGATGGTGATGTCGGGCGCGAGTCCGGTGTCGAAGCGGATCTTCCAGCGCAGGCCGCCTGAGGAGGTTTCGCGGCAGCGGGCGACGACGACGGATGCCGTGAATTCGCCGTTGATGGTCAGCAGGTCCGTCGCAGGGTTCCTGATCACAGCACCGCCAAGCAGGGTGATTTCGTGGATCACGCGCTCAATCTCGTCGCCGTGAAATTGCCGCAACAGGCGGTTGGCTTCGATGTAGCGATAGTCGCGATCCGGGGTGAACCCGACAAGGGAATAGGCCCTGAGCAGGCTGCCGAAGCGATGGGCATAGGCGCCGCTGGACGGCATGCCATCTGCTTCGTCGATCACCAGCCCGGAAATGTAACCATGACGCTGGAAGAGCCGGGCAAGGCGCTCCAGCATCACCTCATCCGAGAAGCGACGGTTGCGTGCCGCGATGATGGCCTGGGCCTTCTGAAACTGTTTCGGCTCGACGATGGCATCGAAGGCGCCGTCCGAGCGGATCCACATCTCCGGGCCGTTTGCGACCCGCTTTCGCTTCAGCTTGAACGAGCGCCGGTTGTAGACGTTGTTGCCGATGTATTTCTCATTGGTCAGGATCTGATGGACGGTCGCGCGGGTCCAGGCCCGCCCGAGATCGGTGAGGATGCCGCGCGCGTTCAGTTCTGTCGCAATTTCGGTTTCCGACAGGCCCTTCTTCAGAAACTGGCTGTAGATCCAGCGCACCGTCCGGACCTCATCGTCTGGTCCGGGAACCAGGACGACGCGATCCGTCTGAAGGCTCTTGTGCTCACCGCGCTTCAGTTCGGTTTTTACTTCGCCCCGCTCATTGAGCAGGGCGCGACGCAACCCGAAGCCCGCCGGGCCGCCCTGACGATAGCCGAGCTCAATCAGACGGCATTGGCCCGCGAAGACCTTCACTGAAAGCTCACGGCTGTATTCGCCCGCCATTGCCCGCTTGACGCTTTTGACGATGGTAGAGGTCGGAGAACCATCGTTCTCGAATTGCTCGGCGCAATAGGCGACCTGCATTCCCGCCTTTCGGCAGCGATATTCGTAATAGGCAGATTCGTCGGTGTCCTGAAAACGTCCCCAGCGGGTGACGTCATAGACCAGAATCACGCTGAAGTCGGCCACGCCGGATTCGACATCGGCGATCATCTGCTGCAATGCCATCCTGCCGCCGATGATCAGGCCGCTTTTCGCATCATCCGAATAGGTTTTGACAATCCTGATGCCGCGGCGTTCGGCGTATTCGCGGATCGTCTGCGCCTGGTTCTGGGTTGAATACTGTTGATGCTCGGTCGACATCCGGACGTACTCCGCAGCCAGCAGCTGCGCGGACGGCTCGGTTTCTCCTTCGGATAATGGTGCTTTTCCCCGAGCCACGCCCGCCTCCCAAGAAATCATGTGGGCTGCTTCGAGCTGATGGCCCTCTACCGCAGATTGGGCGCAAATACGAACTGCCGCTTTTCATGTCCTTCCCAGAGTATTATCGAAGGAGGACGCAGAGATGCGGACCAAGACGGGCACATTTGTGCCGAAAACGGGCACAAATGTGCACCTTGAAGCCGATGCCGCCGACTACCGGACCGCCATTGCCGCGGCGCTTCGGGACGAACTCGGCTTGACGCATCGAGCAGTCAAGACGGCGATGCGGTGGACGGGCGCCAGCGAGCGAACCGTGAAATACTGGATTGCGGGCGAGCGTGGACCCAGCGGCGAGCATCTGATCGCACTGGCCAGGCACTCGGATATCGTGTTCCACATGGTCTTGCTGCTGGCCGATCGGCACGACGGCGCGGATGCCGAATAAGGTCAAGCCGCCACTGAGGCGGCGGGGAGGCCAAATTGCTCCACCGCCGCCAGACTTGATGTGTAGTGTTTTTTGGTTATATTGAATACGCGCCAAGCATGAGGAGCCTTCCATGTCCCGCACCACGACCATGACCGTCCGTCTGAGCGGTGCGCTCAGCGATTTCGTCGCGGCCAATGTCGGCGAGAACGGCTCCTACGAGAACATCAGCGAATACGTGCGCGACCTGATCCGGCGAGACAAGGAGCGGGCCGAGCAGGAGGCTTTCGACCGGCTGAAGGCCGAGCTGACCCGCGCCTTCGCAGCGCCCGAGACCAGCTACAGGCCGCTGACGGCCGCCGAAGTCATCGCTCGCAACCGGGCCTGACCAGATGGCGATCCGGGTTCAGGAGGCGGCATCACTCCGCCTCGATGACATCTACCGCTATACGCGCGACCGATGGGGCGAGGTCCAGGCGGACCGCTACATCACCGGCATGTTCGAAGCGTTCGAACGGATCGAGGCCCATGGCGTCGCCTCAAAGCTGATCCCGGCAGAGTTCGGCGTCGAAGGGTTCTTCTTTCGGTACGAACACCACATCGTCTATTGGCGCCGACTGTCCGACGGCGATATCGGTATCGTCGCGATCCTGCATGAGCGCATGCATCAGATCGACAGATTCAAGGAAGATTTTCACGGCTGAACGCGCAGGTATCTGCGTCGGCGACGCCCACATAGATCAGCCTGATCGGTTTCCTTTGTTTGCGGAAGATATCTGTTCGCCTCGTGCCGCACGGGTCCGTCATACAAGGCGTTTCGCAGAGACTTTCAGCCAATCCAGCAATTGCGCCACTGCCGGGCGCATGCCATGCCGCCCCAGATGTACGGCGTGGATCACGCTTGGCATGGGCGCCAGATCCAAGTTCAACACATCGAGGCGTCCGATCCCGGTCATGAAGTTCGAGGTGGGGGCGCGAGCCCCCAATCCCGGCCCTTGGTTCCAATTGAGTGGAGACGCCGAGCGCCGGCTGAAAAACTGGCCGCTGAAGAGGTGGCTGCTCAATGCTCGACCTACTGCACGAGCTCGAGGTGTTCCCGACCGTGATCGGTCTCAAGCGGATCGACCCGGCCGTCAACATGCGGCGCTTCTACCGAATGAGCGTCCAGAGCGATCCGGGCGGTCGAGGTCATCTCAAGCAATGTCGGCGACGCCCCGATGCTGCCGAACCTTCTCGCCCAGATCTCGGCGAACGAGGACATCGCCACTGTCTCGGCTGACGGTGCCTGCGCCACACGCGCCTGCCACGATGCCATTGCGGCCCGTGGAGCAACAGCGATCATTCCACCCCGTCGAAACGCCCGGCCTTGGAAGCCGGACACGGCAGGAGCTCGCGCACGCAACGAGATCCTGCGAGCATCGAAGCACCTGGGCCGGGCACTCTGGCGGAACTGGAGCGGGTACCGCCGGCGCAGCAGGGTCGAGACGAGAATGAACTGCGTGAAGCTGCTCGGCCAGCGGCTGATGTCCCGGGAATTCGACCGCCAGGTGGCGGAGGTCCAGATCCGGGTGGCGGTCCTCAACCGCTTCACGGCACTCGGCATCCCGATGACCGTGGCCGCAGGGTAAGTGTGCCCGGGGAAAGGGGGATTGCGCTCGCCAGCTGATTTATCCAACAGCGCCCGACGGATAGGCCAGAACGCCCAGCACGCGCGCGTCGTTGCGCTCGGCGAAATGCGCGTCGAGAACCGGCGCCCAGGCTTCGGACACGGCGCGGGCGCTGGCCAAGTCGGGGGCGATGCCGGCCAGGTCGATGGCTTCGCTCATCGGGTCGTCGGCAGCCAGGTAGCTCAGGATCGGCGTCGCTGCATCAGCCACGCCTTGCTGCAGCAGGCGCAACAGCTCGGTGCCGTTGAGGCCGGCCTCGTTGAACGCGTTGAACGGGCGCACGTCGGCGGTGATGAGCCCGTCGGATTCCTCGGCCAGGGTCTGGGTCCAGAACGGCATCTCCCGCTCGGCATAGAGGGGCATGAAGCTGGCCGAGCCGATGATGTTGAGATGCCCTTCGATCAGCTCCTGCGCCAGCGCGGGGCCGGTGAAGGCACCTGCGAACAGCACGGACGAAAGCGCGGTGGTGATAAGGGGCTTTCCGGTATGGCGGATCATATTGACCTCCCTTGTTCTATATTGTAGAAAGCTTGTACCGTAATTTGCGACTAATTTTTCACATTTCTTTCCGTCAAGTAAGGCGTGCGGCATGACCGACGAAAGCCCCGATCTGCCCAACAATAAGGCAGGTCTCGACAAGTCCTTCTCGAAGGGGCTGATCCTGTTGCGGCACCTAGCAACCTGCGAGGCGCCGGCGGGCATCAGCGACCTGTCGGCGGCTCTCGGCATGACCAAGAGCAACGTGCACCGCCTGTTGCAAACCCTTGCGGCGTATGGATTCGTCCACAAGAACACCAAGTCCCGCTACAGCCCTTCGCTGCGCTACTGGGAGATGGGCTACGAGGTATGGCTGCACTCGCGCGCAGGACAACTTGCGCTGAATGACGCGGACGGGCTCGCGCTCAAGGCGAACTGCCTCGTGCACATCACTTTGGCAGCCGAGGAACGCCAGGAACTGACCC
Organism: Salipiger sp. PrR003; assembly: GCF_010500785.1. Lineage (NCBI taxonomy): Bacteria > Pseudomonadati > Pseudomonadota > Alphaproteobacteria > Rhodobacterales > Roseobacteraceae > Salipiger > Salipiger sp. PrR003. The sequence goes on along the minus strand of NZ_JAAGOV010000045.1, from coordinate 64,937 downwards.
TCTATGATCGGATCGGTACGCCGATCGCCCATCCCATGCGCAGGCTTTGGCCCACGGGCACCCGCGTGCCGATCTGGCGAATCATCTACGGCTGGTCCGATTTCGTGGCCTTCCAGATCGCCTATATCGCCGCCAAGCCCGAGGTCGAGCTGACCTCGCGCCGCGATGAGATCAGCCGCCACCTGGAAGACAGCGGCCTGACCTACGAGGGTCTGGCCGAGCGCGTCACCGCCGCCCGCGACCTGGGTTACGCCGAGAACCTCGGCAGCGGGCTGGAGAACATCGAGGGCACTGCCTGCGCCTTCCGCGACGAGACCGGCGCGCCGGTGGGCGTGCTCAGCACGATCTACGACCGCGACGGCAGCCGCGACGGCCGGCGCGAGGATACCGGGCGGCTCAACCGCCTCTATGCCCATTCCATATCCCGATCCCTGGGCTTCCGGGATCCAAACTGAGAGAAACTTCATGGACGAACAAGCCTTCAAGGCCCGTGGCTTCGGGCAGACCATCGGTTTCGGCCGCCGCTCGGCGCTGGTGGTGATCGATGTCATCAAGGGTTTCACCAATCCCGACCTGCCGCTGGGCGCGGACCTGTCGTCGCAGATCGTGGCGATCAACGCACTGATCGCCGATTTCGCGGCCCGCCGCGAGCCGGTGTTCTTTACCACCGTGCGCTACGACGAGCCGGATCTGTCGGACGCCGGGATCTGGCCGCTGAAACAGGGCGGATTGAAGACGCTGGCCGCCAGCGGCGACGGGGCCGAGCTGGACCCGAGGCTGAGCCTCGCGGCCGGAGAACGCACGCTGGTGAAGAAATACGCCTCGTCCTTCTTCGGCACCGATCTGTCGAGCCGCCTGGTAGCCGAGGGTGTCGACACGCTGGTGATCACCGGCTGCACGACCTCGGGCTGCGTGCGCGCGACGGCGGTGGACTCGCTGCAGAACGGCTTCCGTCCGATCGTGGTGCGCGAGGCGGTGGGCGACCGCAGCCAGCCCGCACATGAGCAGAGCCTGCTGGACCTGCAGGCAAAATATGCCGACGTGGTCTCGCTCGACGCGGCGCTGATGCGCGAGATGGCGGGCGCCTGAACGGCGCCCTGCCCCACCAACCCGCCTGCGCCCCGGTCAGAAGCTCGACCGGGTCGCGGGCACCTTGATCCCCTGCTCGGCGGCGGCGTTCTCATCCGCCTCGAGATTGGTGATGATCGCCAGGAGACCCTTGCGCAGCACGCGCACCTCGTCCTCCTCCAGCCCCTTCAGCGAAATCAGGTTGACGTCATGCGCCATCGGCTCCAGCCGGTCGCGCAATTCCCAGCCCTTGGGCGTCAGGAAGATCTGCAAAGTCCGCTTGTTGCCGTCCATCTTCTGCCGCGTGATCACGCCCTGCTTCTCCAGCTTGGTCAGCGCGGCGTGCGCGGTGGGTTCGGTCAGATGCGCGCGCTGGCTCAGCTCGCGCTGCGACAACCCGTCATTGTACCAAAGGATGCGCAGGAAGATCCATTGGCCGAAGGTGATCCCCTCGTCCTGAAGGCGCATCTGCAGCGAGCGGTTGAAAGCCCTGGCGGCGAGACGAACGAGACGCGCGAGGCGTTCTTCGGTCAGCTTGGGATCGAAGTCTTCATGCCCCGAGGGCGCGGTTTCATCCATGTGGAACGGTCTCAATCGGCCAGAAACGAAAGCCCCGTCGCCAGCGCGATGCCGGCGACGGGTCGCTTCCATTTGTGCTGATTTCCCGTGCAGGACACAAGGGTTAGATGTCTTTTCAACCGTTTCGTGTCACCCGTTGCCCATCCACGACGCCCCGCATAGCCATTCTGTTCAGCCGTCCTGTTCCGCGGTCATGCCTTCGGCCATCTCCTTGACGTAGCCGCGCAGGATGCGGGCGTCGATCACCACCGACTTGCCCGCGCGCACCTGCGCCACGGCATCGGCCAGCGCGGCCTCGAAGGCGGCCACCGTCGCGACCGGGCCGATGCCCACCGCGCCCTGCGCCCGCGCGAGGCCGGCGATGTCGATATCCGGCTCGTCGATCGCCTGGCCGATATGCTTGTTCTCGACCGGGCGGTCGCGGTCGCGGGCGACGCGTTCCTGGTGGATCTCGTCGTTGAAGAACGAGCGGTTGTTGGCCACCACGATCAGCATCGGCACGCTCTGATGCGTCCCGGTCCACAGCGCGGTCGCGCCCATGATGAAATCGCCGTCGCCCAAAACCGCGACCGGCATGCGGCCCGTGTCCTTCAGTGCCAGCGCCGCGCCCACGACCATGCCGGGGCCCGAGCTGATGCCTGCGCCGCCGTCATAGCCCAGATAATCGAGCGGCCCGGTGAAATCGCAATGGCGACCGTCCCAACCCAGGGGCAGACGCACCAGCGTGTGCGGATCCTCGGCCAGCCCCGCGCGCAGCACATGCGAGAGCGCGTCGAGCGACAGCACGGCATCGGGCTCCTGCCCGTGCGGCGCGGGTGCCGTGCGGGGCGCGGGTGCGGCGGGTTCCAGCCCCAGCCGTTCGCACAGCGCCGCGACCAGCGCATCGGCCTCGGTCAGGATGGTGAGATCGCTCGCCACCACGTCCTGATGATCCATCGACCAGCCGTTCGTCAGCATCGGCTCGAGCGTGGCGTTGACCACCTTGGCCCCGGCGCCCAGCTTGCCCTGCGCCAGCGTGCCGGCCGGGTCCACCCAATCGAGGCACAGCACCAGATCCGCGCCCGACAGCGCCTCGACCGATTCAGCCGACAGGAAGAACCCGGGCGCGCCCGCGTGCAGTTTGTGGCGCGTCGGGAAGGCGGCGCCGGTCTTGATGTCGGTGATGACGCGGGCGCCGAAATACTCGGCCAGCGCCACGCGCCGCGCCCAGTCCCCTTCATCGCGCGAGACGCGGCCCATCAGGATCACCGGCGATTGCGCCTCGGCCAGCATGTCGGCCAGGGCCGAGACCTGCGCGGCACTCGCACCCGGGGCCTGAGGGGCTGCGAAACGCGCGGGATCGGGCAGCGCGGGCATGGCTTCGATGGCGGTTTCCTGCACCGTCACGTCGAAGCAGACATAGGTGGGCGCCATCGGGGCCGAGGTGGTAATCTGCATCGCCCGCATCAGCGACGACAGCGAGGCGGCCAGCGACGCCGGTTGATCATCCCATTTCACATAGGGCCGCACCACCGCCGCCTGATCGCGCGAGGTATGCAGCCAGTCGATCCAGGGCCGACGCTTGGCCGCGTCGACCGGGCCGGTCGCGCCGAGGATCAGCATCGGCACGCGGTCGCACCAGGCGTTGTAGATGGCCATCGCGGCGTGCATCAGGCCCACATTCGCGTGCAGCACCACGGTCATCGGCTTGCCGGTGATCTTGGCCCAGCCATGGGCGATGGAAACCGCGTGTTCCTCATGCAGGCACAGCAGCATGTGCGGATCCTGGTTGCCGAGGTAGTTGACCATGCTGTCATGAAGGCCCCGGAAGCTCGAGCCGGGGTTGAGCGCGACGTAGGGCGTGTCGAGCCGGCGCAGCATCTCGGCGATGGCGTCGCTGCCGTAGAGCGTCTTCACCTCGCAGGGTGTGGGGCGGTCGGTTTCCCTGGTCATCTGTCTCTCTCCCGTTTCGGAATTCTTGTGTTATTTCAGGTGCGCACCAGCGCCAGCACGATCACGCCTGCCATCGCCATCAGCGAAGCCAGCGCGAAGATCGGGCCGGGGCGATCCTCGGTGCGCAGGACCCAGGCGGCCAGCCAGGCCGCGAGGAACATCTCGATCGTGCCGATGATCGCCACGGCGGTGACGGTGGTGAAACTGAGCGCCACGAATTGCGCGGTCTGGCCCAGCGATACGAAGGCGGCCGCCACCAGCTGCCAGCCGGTCGGGCGGCGGAACAGTTCGCTCAGGTGGCGGCGATAGGCGGCGCTGAACAGGGCTGCGACGGCGAACCACACGAAGGCGGCTACCGCGCCAATGAAGGCGCCGATCAGCGGATCGGGCAGCCAGCGCATGGCGAACTTGCGCGCCACGTAGGATCCGCCATAGCTCGCCGCCGACATCAGCGCCAGGACACGGCCGGTGTTGCGCTCGCCGGCCGCTCGCCGGGCGTCCTCGTCATCGGCGACGATCTGGCCCCTGTTCGACAACACCACCAGCGCCACGGCGGCGAAGACCAGCACGAAGGCCAGCGCGCTGGCGATGGTCAGGCTCTCGCCCAGGAACAGGATCGCCAGCACGGCGGCGAACACCGGGATCAGCCGGCGGATGAGCCCGGTCTCGATGGCGCCGGCCAGCTCGATGGAGCGGAAGAAGAAGATCCGCCCCAGCACCGTGGCCAGCATGCCGGCGACGACGAAGATCGCCACGCCGATCCAGAAGCCTGTGTCAATCGGCGGCAGCGACGGCCCCATGATCAGCCACAACCCGCCCGAGAACAGCGCCGTCAACACGATCGACAGCAGCACGGCATTGCCCCGCCCGCCCTTTTCGCGCGCGTTCTTGGTCGCGGCGACCGAGCCGAAGGCATAGCAAAAGGCGGCGAGGATGGCGAAGATCTCGCCGATAAAGGGGATCATGGGGACCTGTCGTGTTTCGTGCTCAGGCCGGGGCCTGCAATTCCTGCAGCAACCTGGCTGAGGACATCACCTCGCGCAGCGGCAGGCTGTCCTGGATCGCGTCCAGCTCGACCGAATAGCTCAGCCCTTGCCCGTCCCAGAACCACCAATAGACAATCTCGCCCTGCTTGTCGCGGATCGGCATGCGGAAGGTGGGGAACTTGCGCTCGTCCTCGGGCAGCGCGGCGCTGCCCGCCTTTTCATGCGCCAGCCCCAGCCGGTCCAGCGCCTGTTCCAGCGGGATCATCGCCGTCAGGCGCGGAGCCTGCGCGACATGCGCCTCCAGATCGGAGGGGCGGCTGTCGCTCAGCCCCCGGAACAGGCGCACGACGGGCGGGTAGCTTTCGTGCTCATGGGTCAGCTGGGCATAGGCGAGGCCCTGCTCCAGCCGGATCTCGACGATATCGCCGGGTTGGTAACGGCTCATGGGGCCTCCTTGCTCACAGGCTGTAGGCTTCGAGGGTCGAGGGGTGGAACAGCTCGTCGACCTGCACCCGGCGCGGCGAGAGGCCCTGCGCGAAATGGTAGTCGAGGAATTTGTCGAGCACATGCGCATTGGCGCCGACGCCATAGCTCCAGGGATCGGGGCCCATCAGCGCGCGGGCACGGTTCAGCGTGTCCTCGACGAAGGGCATCGTCACCTTGGTGGCCGAGGTGTCGTTCAAGGCCTCTTCGGCCAGCTTCTTCGACTCCGAGAACGCCTTGAGCAGCGCTGCGGGCAGAAAGGGGTATTCCTCGACCAAGGTCCGGCGCACGCCCAGAACGTGCATCACCGGGAAGATGCGGGTCTGGCGGAAATACTCCTCGGCCGCGCCGATGCTGTCGCGGAACAGGCGGCCGACATGGGGATGGCCCTCGGCAAAGCAGCGCGGCCAGCGCGGGCCGATGAAGCCGTCGATCTCGCCCGCCGCCAGCATGCCGTTCAGCGTGGCACCCTCGGGCGCCTGCTCGATGGTGATGTCGTCGGGCAGCGTCAGCGCGATCTTTTCCGGGCGGCCCGGCGTGTCCATGCCGCCGCGCACCCAGGTCACGTCCGAGGGTTTCACGCCGAAATGCTCTTCCAGGATGCCGCGCACCCAGACGTTGGCCGACAGCTGGTACTCGGCGATGCCGATGCGCTTGCCCTTCAGATCCTCGGGCCGGTCGATGCCGCGGTCGGTGCGGATATAGACCGAGGTATGACGGAACGCGCGGCTCAGGAACACCGGGATCGCGACGTAATGCGGGTTCCCGCGCGCGACCGAGATCGAATAGGACGACAGCGACAGCTCCGAGATGTCGAAGGCCTCGTGCCGGAAGGCGCGGAAGAACATCTCTTCGGGCGACAGCAGCATCGGCACGGGATCGACGCCGTCGATCTTGACCCGGCCGTCGACGATGGCCCGCGTGCGGTCGTAATTCCCCATGGCGAGGGAGAGTTTCAGATCGGACACGTGTTCCTCCTTTACGTGATGCCGCATTGGCGCTGCAGATCCACCGGCTGGCCCGAGGCCGCCGATTCCAGGATCGCGTGACAGATTTCGAGGCTCGCGCGGCCCCAGGCGCCGGTCTGGGCGGGCGCGCGATCCTCGCGCACGGCGCCGACCAGCGCGTCGATGACAGGTCCGCGCGGGGCGGGGCCGAAGGGCACCTCGACGAAGCGGCGCTCGATGTCGCCGAAGACATCCAGCCCGGCAGGCGTCAGCCGCAGGTCGGCGCGGTCGCACAGCGCGATCACCGGGCCGAAATGCTCGTTGTTTTCCGCCTCGATAAGCCCGGCCCCGCTGCCGTAGGTGCGGGTCTGCTTGAGCGCGGCTTCGGCCTCGGCGTCGAGCCCCTGCAAGGCGCGACGCGCCTTGCCATAGGCGGCGGGGTCCTTGCGCTGGCCCAGCTCGCCCACATTATCCATCCAGACGTCGCTGTCGAAATGCGCGTAGCCGGAATAGGTCAGGCTGGCGAAGGATCCATTGGCAAAGGCGATGAGCGCGCTGAACGCGCCTTCCGTCGGGCGCGCGGGATCCCAGGCGCCGGTCATCGCGGTGACTCGGGTGGCAAGGCCACCGGCCAGCCGGCGCACCACGTCGATCTGGTGGATCGCCTGGCTGAACAGGATGCCGCCGCCCTCTTCGGTGCGCAGTTCCTCGGGGCGCCGGGGGCGGTAGAGGAAATCGGTGTAGTTGAACGCCTGGATCATCCGCAGGGATCCCACCTCACCGCTCTCGATCAGGCGCGCCGCGGCCTCGACTGGCGGGTCGAAGCTGTGGCTGGGGCCTACGATCAGATGCTTGCTCGAGGCCTCGGCGGCCGCGACCATGCGGTCGGCATCCGCCATCGAGATGGCGATCGGCTTGTCGACCAGCACATGCTTGCCGGCGGCCAGCGCGGTGCAGACGTGGTCGGCGTGCATCTGGTGCGGCGTGGCGATATAGACCGCCTCCACCTCAGGATCGGCGCAAAGCGGCACGATGTCGTCATAGGTCCGACCGCCGAACTCGGCCTCGAACGCCGCGCGGCTTTCGGCGCGGGGGGCGGCGGCGGCGACCAGTTTCACGCGCGGATCGGCGGTGAAGGTCGGGATCATCAGCATGAAGCCGCGACCCAGCCCGACGACGCCTAGCCTGACGGGCATTTGCGCGGGCTCAGAGGTCAAGGACCAGCCTCCCGCCCGAACAGGCGCGCGAGACGCAGATCATGATCTTGTCGGCCTTTTCCTCGTCCATCAGCACCATGTCGCGGTGATCGGCCTCGCCCTCCAGGAGTCGCGTCTTGCAGGTGCCGCAGGTGCCGCTCTCGCACGAGCTGACGGTCGGGAACCCGGCATCGCGCATAGCCTCGAGGATCGAACGGTCGGCGGGCACGGTCAGCGTGATGCCGGTCTTCTTCAGCTCGACCTCGAAGGCCTCGTCATCGGCGCGCACAACGTCGACGGGCTTGAAATCCTCGAAGTTGACGCGGCCTTCCGGCCAATGGCCCGAGATCGCCTCGATCTCGTCCATCAGGGGCTTTGGCCCGCAGCAATAGACATTCAGCTTCTGCGGCTCGGCAAAATGGTCCCAGAAATCGTAGATCTTCTCGGGGTCGCCCTCGTCGTGATGGGCCAGGACACGGTCGCCGTAAGCGGTGGTCAGGTCTTCCAGGTAGGCCGCCTCTTCCGCGCTGCGGCTGAGGTAGATGATGTTGAAATCCTTGCCTTCGCGCTCAAGATGCGCGGCCATGGCCGAGATCGGCGTGACCCCGATGCCGCCCGCGATAAGCAGGTAGCGCGGCGCGTCGGCCATGGGGAAGTCGTTTTCCGGCGCCTCGACGTTCAGCTCGAACCCCTCGACCGCCTCGTCATGCATCGAGGCCGAGCCGCCCCGGCTGGCCGGCTCGCGCTTCACGGCGATCTTGTAATGGTCCGGCGCGGTGCCGTCGTTGACCAGCGAATAGCGCCGCATTGCCCCCGAGGGCGTCTCGACCGTGACATGCGCGCCGGGCGTGAATCCGGGCAGCGCGCCCTCTTCCATCGGAACCAGCGTGAATTCGGTGATCTGCGGGGTCAGCGCGCGTCTTGCACCGACGCGCATCCTGATGAGCTCCATTCGCCCCTCCCAAAAAACGTGTATCTGCCCTTGCTCGTTTAGATAGCTAAGTATATGTTGTCAAGCATTCGAGATTGGCCTTCACGGGCCCGGGCCGCAGGAGGAGTACGAGATGCTGACCCCCGAAGAGAACGAAGTCCTGACCCGCGTGACGGGTGACGCGCCGATGGCGAAACTGATGCGTCAGCACTGGACGCCGGTCTGCCTGATGGAAGAAGTGGCGGAGAACGACGGCAAGCCGCTGCGCGTCGAAGTGCTTGGCGAATCCTACGTCGCGTTCCGTGATACCAAGGGCCGTCTCGGCATGCTCGACGAGCTCTGCCCGCACCGCAAAGCCTCGCTGGTCTACGGTCGCAACGAGGATTGCGGCCTGCGCTGCCTGTACCACGGATGGAAGATGGATGTGGACGGCAACGTCGTCGCCATGTCGTCCGAGCCCGAGGGAAGCCCGCTGATGGACAAGGTCAAGGCCCGTTCCTACCCGGTGCGCGAATGGGGCGGTTTCGTCTGGGCGTGGCTCGGCGACAAGACCGACATGCCGGAGTTCCAGCCCCCCGCCTTCGCCCCAACCGAAGACACCCCGGTCGCCATCCTGAAGATCCGTGTCCCCGCCAACTGGGCGCAGATCCACGAAGGACAGATCGACAGCGCGCATTCCTCGTCGCTGCATTCATCAACGATGAAACCGGCCCGCGTGGAAAGTGCCGCAGCCGATGACAAATCGTGGTACCGCCCGTCGACCGACAAATCGCCGCGCATGCAGACCGAGACCACCAGCTACGGCTTCCACTACGCAGCGATCCGCAAGCCGATCAAGAACGCAGCAACGCATCATTACCTGCGCATCACCGAGTTCGTGGCGCCATACTACTCGCTGATCCCGCCCAACAACGCCTACAAGGTCGCCAGCGTCATCGTGCCGATCAACGACGACGAGACTGCGTTCCACTTCCTCGCCTTCGGCGGCCCGAAAGTGCCCTCGACCGAGGAATGGCGCGCCTTCAACCACGCTGTTCCGGGCAAGGACCTGGATGAGAAGTGGCGCACGCTTCGGACGCTGGACAACGACTTCAAGCAGGACCGCGAGCTGATGAAGGAAGGCCACTTCACCGGCGTTCCGGGCATCCCGAACGAGGACATCATCATGTGGGTGTCGATGGGCAGCCGCGTGCAGCGCCATACCGACGTGCTGGGCGCCTCGGACCTCGCCATCGTCGAGTTCCGCCGACTGATGACCGACGCCGCGCAGAAGGTGGCCGAGGGCGGCCCGGCGATCGGCACCGCGAGCTTCGCGCTGCAGTCGCGCATCGCCTCGCACGAGGGGGTCTATCCCAAGGATGTCGACTGGCGCACGCTGGTCGCCCATGACCCGGCCGAAGCGGCCGAGTGACGCGCTGGCGCTTTCCTCCCAAGGCGCACGCAGGGAAGGCCCGCACGAGCAATCGTGCGGGCCTTTTTTCATGGTCTTGTTCAGAGTTGCGCGCGCCTCTTCAGACGGTTTCGAGGCGCGCCGCCAGCTCCGCCGACGTCCGGCGCAGCAGCTCGGAGAGTTCATCCGCGCGGCGTGATATGCGCTCCGTCGGCCCATGAATCCCGATGCCCAGCGGGCGTGCGTGCCCCGGCGGCACCGGGATCAGCGTCGACATCATAGACGCATCCCAATGCACCGTGCGGTGCGTCGGAATGTCCAGCAGGTCGCGCGCGTGCAGGATCGACACGTCGGTATCACGATTGGCGTCGAGCACCGCCTCGAAGGCCGCCTGGGGGTAGTCGCGCGGCGAGATCAGCCCCTCGGCCACGGTGCGACGGTAGATCTGCAGCGCCACCGGCCGCGGCGCGCGCGCCAGCATCAGCCAGCCGGTGCCGTTCTGCACCATCAGCCGCCGGTCGCCCGCGCGGATATGGGTGTTGCGCCCCTCCTGCCGGTGCAGCGAGGTGACGTAATCGACATGCAGGTCGGCGGGCGCGGCCAGCACCACCGGCTCGCCCGCAGCCTCGCGCAGACGGCACAGGGCATCGAACAGCACGGTCTGCTCATAATCGTCGACCTGCATCCAGCCCGTCAACGTCTGCAGCCGGGGCGCGGGGAGATAGGCATGGGTCGCGGGATCGAGCGTCATGTAACCCATGTCCAGCATGGTACGCAAAAGCGCGGTCAGGCTGGAAACCGGATAGCCGAGCGCGGCGCCCAGTTCGTGCAGCCGGGCAGGCTGTCGGTGACTGGCGAAGAACTCGAGGATCTCAAACACCCGCGCAGCGGATTTCACCTTGTCTGCGGTCATCTCCCCTGCCCTTCCGATTCACACGGCTCGGCGACCCGTACCGGCCCGCTCCGCCCTGTCACAATCTAGGCGAATCGGGGCGCTGCGGAAAGGGTTCGCGACGCGGCCCCGGCGGATGTCCCGCAGCCGGCGCGCGGGCCTTCGGGCAGAATTCACATCCTCGAAATATCCGCCATGCGGGGCGGTTCGCGTTGACCGGGGGCCCGATTTCGCAAGGCTGTCGGCAAGGGAGACGGCAGGATGCGCGCGCGATTGCGCAGTGGCACGGCCCTCCCCGTTCATCCCTTTCGGCAGGCGGCGGGCACGCCCCGACCGCGCCCTGACACCAGACGAGGTTCCATGCCCGACACCGCCCCCTCCATCCCCCTCCCGCCGTCGTCCGGCACGATCTGCGTCGTCGGCGCGGGCTTCATGGGCTGCGTGATCGCCACGCTCTATGCCCACCACGGCCATGATGTCGCGCTGTGCGACATGAATACCGAGTTGCTGGCCAGCTTTGCCGAGCGCGCGCGCCCGATCGCCGCGACCTTCGCAGACGACTCGGCCGCCGTCGACGCGATGCTGGCACGCGTGCGCACCGAGCCCTCGCTGGCCGAGGCCGTGAAGGGCGCCTTCATGGTGCATGAGGCGGTGCAGGAGAAGCTCGAGACCAAGCAGGCGCTGTTCGCCGAGTTGGACGCGCTCTGCCCGTCGGAGGTGGTTCTGGCCACCAACACCTCGTCGCTGTTGCTGTCGGACATCGGCGCCAGGGTGAACGGCAAGGAGCGGATACTGGGCCTGCACTATATCACGCCCGGGCACATCATCCGCTCGATCGAGGTGATCCACGCCGATTTCACCCCGGCGTCGCTGGTGGAATGGGGCCGGGCCTTCGTCGAATCCATCGATCACGTGGGCGTCGCCTGCGGTGAGCGGCCGGGCTTCCTGATCAACAAGATCCAGTTCGCCATGCTGACCGAGATCTATCGCCTGATGGACGAGGGCATCGCCAGCCGCGACGATATCGACGCGGCCGTGCGGCTGAGCATCGGGCCGCGCCTCGCGCTGTGGGGGCCGCTGCTGACCGAAGATCTGATCGTGTCGAAGGCGACGGCGCTGGCGGTCACGGACTCGCTGTACCACCAGACCGGGGACGAGAACTACAAGGGCCGCAAGGCGCTGCGCGACCTGGCCGAGGCCGGGCACATGGGCGCGATCACCGGACGCGGCTGGTACGAGTACGACGCGCCCTATGCCGAGATCGTCGAGGAGCGCGACCGCCAGCTGACAGACCTCCTGGACTGGCTGCGGGAGCGCGACCCGGTGGGCCGGCTGGCGCCCCGCTGAGACACGAAAAAGGGGGCGGATGATCCGCCCCCTTTCCTTTTCCCACAGTCCGGATAAAGGCTTACTGGCCGCCCAGGTTGATGTGGATGTTCTTCTCCTGCGTGAACGAGATCAGCTCGCCGATCCCCTCCTCGCGCCCCAAGCCCGACTGCTTGTAGCCGCCGAAGGGCGCACCCAGGAAGTGCCGCCCGACCTCGTTGATCCAGACGAAGCCGGCCTCCGCGCGGGCCGCCGCGCGATGCGCCGTGGCCAGGTCCTTCGACCAGATCGAGCAGGTCAGGCCCACGTCGAGGCCGTTCACCTCGTCCATCATCGCCCCCTCTTCCGACCAGCGGCGCAGCACCAGAACCGGGCCGAAGATCTCTTCCCGGGCGACGCGCATGTCGGGCGTGACATCGGCAAAGATCGTCGGTTCGACGAAGCAGCCGTCCGCCATCGCGCCCTCGGTCACCGCGTTGCCGCCGGTGACGACGCGCGCGCCCTCTGCCTTGCCCGAGGCGATGTAGCCCATCACCCGGTCGAAATGCTCGCGCCCGACCAGCGCGCCCATCGTCGTCGCGGGATCGGTCGGCATGCCCGGCTTGAAGCGCGACACATCCGCCTCCAGCCGCTCGACGACCGCGTCGTGCAGGTCGTCATGCAGGAAGGCGCGGCTGGTCGAGCCGCAGCTCTGCCCGCACCAGCTGAAGTTCATGCCCGCGACGATGGCGTTGGCCACCTTGTCGGGGTCGCTGTCCGGATAGGCGATCAGGGCGTTCTTGCCGCCCAGTTCCAGCAGCACCGGCTTCAGCGTGTCGCTGGCCGCGCGCATCACCGCGCGCCCGGCCCCCACCGAACCGATCAGCGTGACCTTGTCGATACCCTTGTGCGAGGCCAGCGCCGCGCCCGCCTCCGTCCCGCCGGGGAGCACGGTGAAGACACCCTTGGGCAGCAGGCCGTCGATCAGCTCGGCCAGCCTCAGCGCCGAGAGCGGCGCCTGCACCGGAGGCTTGATGATGACCGCGTTGCCCGCAGCCAGCGGTGCGCCCATCTTGCCGCCGCAGAACATCAGCGGGTGGTTGAACGCCAGGATCCGCGCCACCACGCCCAACGGCTCGCGCAGGGTCATGTTGATGCGCTCGGGGCCCATCGGGATGGTGTCGCCCTTCATCTCGGTGACGAGGCCGGCAAAGAATTCCATCTGCGCCGCGGCGACGCCCGCGTCGCCGCGCATTTCGGTATAGGGGTTGCCGCAATTGGCGGAATCCAGCAGCGCCAGCTCGTCGCCGTGCTTGCGGATGATGGCGGCGATCTCCTTGAGCACGCGCGCGCGCTCCAGGGGCGCCACGTCGCGCCATTCGCGGAACCCCGCGCGGGCGCTTGCCACGGCCGCGTCGACATCCGCCTCGCCCGCCGTGGCCACCTGGGCCAGCACCTTGCCGGTTGCCGGGTCGAAGGTCGGATCGGTGCGCCCGGATTGCGGCGCGTGCCAAGCATTGCCGTAGTAGAGGCCCAGGTTGTCGGGCAGGATCGGTTCGAGCATGGAGCCCTCCTTGTCTTGCAGGGGGCGGGCGACCGGGGCCGCCGCGCCGAGGGTTGTCACAGCATCGACGGCAGCAGCGTCGTCAGCCCGGGAACCAGCGCCAGCACGATCATGCCCAGCAGGTACAGCAGCACGAAGGGCCAGGCCGAGGAGAAGACCTTGCCGAGGCTGGCATCCTCCCACGCGCTTTTCAGCGCGAACAGCGTGTAGCCGAAGGGCGGGGTCATGCCCCCCACGGTGATGTTCACCAAGAACAGCAGCCAGAACCAGATCGGATCGAATTGCAGCTCCTCGATGATCGGCAGGTAGATCGGGATGACGATCAGCATCAGCGCGATCTGGTCGATGAACATGCACAGCACGAAGGGCAGCAGCATCAGCAGGATCAGCATCACCCAGCGTGACTGTTCCAGCCCCACGACCCATTCGGTCATCGCCGAGGCGCCGCCGGTAAAGGCCAGCAGCTGGCTGAACAGCTTCGAGCTGGCCATGATGAACAGGATCATCGCCGCCACCTTGGCCGAGGAGACCAGCGACTCGCCGATCATCTTCAGGGACAGGTTGCGATAGATCGCGGCGGTGATGAGCGAGCCGATGACCCCCATCGCGCCCGCCTCGGTCGGCGTGGCGATCCCGGCCAGGATCAGACCCATCACCATCAGGATGATGATCGAGAACGGCACCACCCGCAGCAGCGCCCAGCCCTTGTCGGCCAGCGTGGCACGGGTGCCGTCGTCGGGCTCGTCGGGCGCCAGCGAGGGGTTGAGCCAGACCCGGATGAAGCAATAGCCCAGGAAGATGCCCGCGAACATCAGCCCCGGGATGATCCCCGCGATCAGCAGCCCGGCGATCGACACGCCGGCCAGCGTGCCAATGATGATGACCAGGACGCTAGGCGGGATCAGCGGCGCCAGGCTGGCGCCGGCCAGGATCGTGCCGGCCGACAGCCGCGCGTCGTACCCGCGCGCGATCATACCCGGCAGCAGCGAGCGGCCCAGCATGGCCGCCACGCCCATCGCAGCACCCGACAGGGTGCTGAACACCGTGGCCAGCAGGATCGACAGCACGTACTGGCGCCCCTTCACCCGACCGACCAGCGTGTCGATGGACCGGAACAGCACCTCGACCGAGTTCGAGCGGAACAGGATCTCGCCCATCAGGATGAACAGCGGGATGGTGACCAGCGATTGCGTGGTCGTCGTCTCGTAGAGCGAGTTGACGAACATGCCGTAGCCCATCGGTCCCATGATGACCGCGACGGCCAGCAGGTTGACCAGCAGGAAGGCCGCGAAGACGGGCAGGCCTACGGCCATGAAGCCCAGAAGCAGCCCCACGCCGGTCGCGACGGCGGCGATACCTTCAACCATGGGTCACCTCGGGTTGGGAGTCGGTCTCGGAAAGCGCCTGGCCGAAGGCGAGGCGCAGAAAATACAGGCCGGAATTGGCCACGCCATAGGTGATGAAGGCCACCAGGATCCATTTCGGAATGCGCACGGTGGTCAGGGTCGCCGTCCCGCGCGAGGCCAGGTGCTGCACCTCGCCGATGCAAAGCCAGGCAGCCCAGAGACAGGTCGCCGCCGCCACCAGGAAGCCCGCGCGCAGGATCACCTGGCGCAGCCGGCCGACCAGGTCGGGCAGGATAGTCACGGCCACGTGCCCGCCTTCGCGGGTCAGCCAGGGCGCGGTGCTGAACACCGTGATCAGCAGCAGGAAGGAAACGAAATCGCTCGCCCAGAGGGTCGGCGCGCCGAAGGCATAGCGCGAGACGACCTCGAAGGCGTAGATGAGCACGATGGCTGCCAGCGCACCGACGCCGATGAAGAACATCAGCCGGGTCAGCACGTCCTGAAGCGTCAGGATCGGTCGCATGGAGGGAAGCTCCTGGAACGGAAAGGCCGAAGAGAATGGGCCGAGAAGGACGACCGGGGGACGGAAAGACGCGCGGCACCAAGCGGCCGCGCGTCGGAAGGGGCCGGGCCCCGATCAGCCGTCGAGATCGGCTTCGGTTGCCAGACGGCGAATTTCCTCGATCGCCTCGCCCGATTGCGTGGCCGCGAGGTCCATCACGCCCGAGAACCAGGCCGAGCTGAGCGTGCCCGCCAGTTCCTCGGACAGCTCGGTCACGCTCATGCCCTCTGCTTCCAGGGCGGCGCTCTCTTCGGCGACTAGCGTGTCGAACAGGCCATTGGCCTCGATCTCGAACTCGCGCGCGGCGGTCTCGATCTCGGCCCGGGTTTCCTCGGACAGGTCGTTCCAGGTGTCAAGGTTCATCAACACCAGATGGCCGACCTGGCCGAAGGTCGGGCGCATCATGTAGTCGGCGACCTCGAACCAGCGGTAGGACAGAGCGCCGATGGTCGGCCAGGCCGCACCGTCGATCACACCGCGTTCCAGCGCCGGGTAGATCTCGCCGCCCGGCAGCACCACGGGCGAGCCACCCAGCACGTTGATCGCCGGGTGGTAGATCGGCGTGCCGCGCACGCGACGTCCTTCGAGGCCGTTCTCGCCGACCGGCTCGTTCAGCATGATGTGGTAGCCATTCAGGTCGTAAAGCACAGCGATCAGCTTCAACCCCTGCTCCTGGTAATCGGCATCCACCGCGTCCCAAATTCCGGCTTCGCGCAAGGCCTCGGTATCGCCCGACAGGCCGTCCAGCGCCATTCCCACCGAAGTCTGGTTGAAGTGATAGGCACCATTGGTGAACAGCAGGTCGAACAGGCCGCGCGACACCGGGTCGAACTGCTCGAACGGGGGCACGGTCTCGGGGCCCATGACGTTGACGCCGAAGCCCTCGGTTACGGCTTCGTCGAGCGTCTCGATGAACGACGTCAGCACGTCGACCGCAACATAGCTGGAATCCCAGCCCGACAGCAGGCGGAAGTCGCGTGCCTCGGCGGCACCAGTCAGGCCCAGCGTCGCGGCCGACAGCGCCGAAGCGCCCGCAAGGGCACGCAGTTTGTTGGTGAATGTGGTGGATGAAGTCATGTCGCTCGCTCCTCCCGTAGCGTTCCGACTGCGCCGCCCCTGGGCGGACAGTCTGGTCTGGATTGGCTGCTCAACCTAAAGGGTAAGCTATCTAAGCTTATTTGGCGGAGAGCACCTTGTCTTGATTGCCGGCGGGATCATTGCGACATTTCACATATATGAAATCGTACCGCCCTGCCCGTTCCGGCTTCAGCGCGCAGCCAGCCAGCGCCCCAACTTCCTGTTCAGGAATGGCAGGATCAGCCCGACATTCAATCCGGTCAGCAGCAGCGCCACGATGAACAGCGAGACCGCCATTGGCATGCCCTGGGTGAAGGGCCGCGTGGCCAGCACCAGGACGATAAGCGCGGGATAGACGGCCAGCATGCTGACCGCCCAGCGCTTCCAGAACTTCGGTTGTTGCGGCGGCACGGCGGAGGGGCTCTGCGTCGTGAGTCGCTCTGCGGTCTGGGTCGGATGGGTCACGTCGGTCTCTCTTGCAAAAGGACGCGCGGCCCGGAGGGGTCCGGGCCGCGCGATCTGTTAGGCTGCGCCAGGGTGGCATCAGCCGGCGGCGTTCTGTTGCACGCTGGCCCGGCGCCCCGCCACCAGGTGCCGTGCCAACATGGCTGCCCCGAGCGCGATGCCCGCGACCGCGAGCAGCTGGAAGGGCGCGACCGCCGCAACCGCACTGCCTAGCAGAAGTACCCGCTCCGCCGGCGATACCGGCTTGCTGGCGAAGGCCTCGACCGCGGTGGCCACGGACAGCGTGGCAATCACGCCCCCAACCACGGCCAAAGTATTCGACAGCGGGTCGGCCAGCAGCATCAGTGCCGGGTTCCAGACGAAGGCGAAGGGCAGCATGAAGCCGATCGAGGCCAGTTTCACCGAGGTGAAGGCGATCTTGAACGGGTCTTCATGCGCAATCGCCGCCGCCGACAGGGCCGCCACCGCAATCGGCGGGGTCAGCGCCGAGAGAACGGCAAAGTACAGCAGGAACATGTGGCTCTGCAGCACCGGATAGCCCAGTTGCGCCAGCGCCGGACCGACCAGCACGGCAGCCAGGATGTAGGCGCTCGGGGTCGGCATGCCGAGACCCAGGATGATCGTCACGACAGCGGCGATAACCAGCGTCAGGATCGGCTGCGAGTTGCTAATCACCAGGATCAGGTTCGCGGCCTTCATACCCAGCCCCGTCATCGACAGGCCCCCGATCACCAGACCCGCGGCGGCACAGGCGCCAGCCACCGGCAGGATGCGCAGCGTGGTCTCGCCCAAGCCCTCGATCACCTGCCACGGCGACAGGCGCGTCGCCTTCAGCAGCGTCGAGGCGATGATGACACCCATCACGCCGATCCCGGCGGTGAAGGTCGGAGAATAGCCCGAGAGCAGCGCCACCACGATGCCGATGATCGGCAGCAGGAAGACCCAGCCCGTGCGGAACGTCTGCGCTACGGTCGGCATCTCGTCCTCGGACGGGCGCAGGTCTTCGCGCACGGCGCGCAGGTGGACCTGACTAAAGACGCCGAGGTAGTAGAGCAGTGCGGGCACCACGGCGGCGACGACCACCGCCTTGTAATCCACGCCGGTATATTCGGCGAGAATGAAAGCGGCCGACCCCATCACCGGAGGCATCGCGCTGCCCCCCGTCGAGGCCGCGACCTCGACCGCGCCGGCGAAGCGCGCGCTGTAGCCCAGTCGCTTCATCACCGGGATGGTGATCGAGCCCGTCGCCACCACGTCCGAGGTCGGGCTGCCCGACATCGTGCCGTAGAGCCCTGAGGAAATCACCGCGATCTTCGCCGGACCGCCGCGGGTGCGCCCGGTCAGAAGCGCCGCGAGGTTGAAGAAGAACTCGCCCCCACCCGCTTTCGACAGAAAAGTGCCGAACATCACGAACAGGAAGACGTAGCTGGCGACCACCTGGATCGGCACCCCGAACACGCCATCCGTGGTGAAGACCAAGATATCGAGCAGGTAGGTGAAATCGTCGACGCCATGCCCGAAGGGCGGCGGCAGCAGGTAGCCGAACCAGTTGTACGCCAGGAAGGCCACGACCACGATGGTAAGTCCCATGCCCGTGGTCCGGCGCGTCGCTTCGAGGGTCAGGAGCAGTAGCGAGATGCCGAAGAAGAGCTGCGCGGGCGTGAACGGATCCAGCAGGCTGATGCGGTCCGCAATGGCGGTGGCGTTCACGAAGAAGAAGATGCCCGCTGCCAGGCTGAGCAGCGACAGGGCGATATCATAGAACGGGATGCGGTCGGGAGCGTTCGGCGTGGCACCGATCGCCGCGAACATGATCGCGTAGATCCCCGAAACGAAGAGGATGCCCAGAACTAGCGGATCCGAGATGGTGAAGAGGTTGGCGTAGATCACCCAGGCCGAGAAGATCGCGGCCACCACGACGATGGCCCGTTGCTGGCCGGCCGCAAGATCCCTCCTGCGGCCAGTGGAGACGAGTGTCCCGATCATTGCGACAGCCCTGCCTCACTGTAGGCACGGGCGGCGCCGGGGTGGAACTCGAGCACGCTGGGCGTGGCGAGCAACTCGGGCGTCAGGGATTGCATCGCGCTGTGAACCGCGCGCACCTCGTCGATGTTGGTGATTAGGGCGTTGGTCAAGGCATAGGCGTCGTCGTCGCTCATCGCGTCGGTCGCGGCCAGCAGCGCCCCCAGCGTCACGGTGTTCACGTCCGCCTGCTGGTTCGAATAGCTGCCAGCGGGAATGACCATCTGGCCGGTGCCGAAGCGCTCGTTGGTGGCGTCGATGACCTCCTGCGGGACCGACAGCAGCACAACGTCAGCATTCGTGTCCACCGCGCGAAACGACGAGTGGTTGATGAAGATGCCGTTGGTAATCATGTCGAGCCGTCCGTCCTGCAGCAGCTCGCCCTGCTCATTGGCGCCGGCGCGCACGAACTGGCCGCCAGCTTCGGCCAGGGATTCGTCGGTCACCCCCACCAGCTCGAACATCATCAGCGCGATGTTCGAGGTGATGTTCCCCGAGCGATTGATGCCGATGCGGATCGGCGCGCCGCTGCCGGCGATGTCGTCCAGGCTGTCGATGCCGTATTGCTCGGCCATCGAGCGGTCGAGGAAGAAGTGCATCGGCGCCCAGTTGTACATGTAGCCGATGGCCCGCATGTTCGTGATCGGCCCGCGGAAGGGCTCTTCGCCTCCCAGCGCGAGCTGCGCCTCGGCGTCGTGCACCAGGCCCAGATCCGTGCGCCCGGCGCCCAGCAGGCCGATGTTGGCGAACCCGCCGCCCGTAGCCTGATAGGTCACCACGGCCGAGGTGTCCGCCACCTGCGCGGCGCGGTCGATGCCGGCGCCCAGCAGCGACCAAAGGCCGCCCGGGTTCCCGCCTGAAAGAGTGAGGTTGAGCGATTGGCCGTGACCAGCCGTCGCCGAGACGGCGAGGCCGGCAGCCATCGCGATTGCAGTGAAACGCATAATCATGTCCTCCCGTTTGGCCCTGCGTCGCGCCCCTCTCCCGTCCGACATCCGGAACACGGGGGCCGGATCGGTGGTTTGCGAAACATAGCTTAGACATCTATCTTTAAAGCCCTCGCTAGGAGATTGTCAACGATTAGATACCAAAGCTTGCTATCCCCCCACTCAAGCTCGACGCGGAAGGCGTTACGGTCCCCCGCGGCGCTGGAAACCGGGTAATGCCGACACTCACGAAGGCAACATACATCATGACGAAGACCCTGTGCGGGCGGGCGCCCTCGCCCATCCTGCAGCAGCACTATTGCGCCTACCGGTGCTACGACGCCGAGGCGGGCCGCGCATTTCATGAGGATTTGCGGCTTTGATGGTGTGCCCCCCCGACGGCATCGATGTGCCAAGGTGGGTCTGCAAGGATCCACAAAGGAGAGCGGTCATGTCGGAGATTATCACGGTCGGGCTCGATCTGGCGAAGAATGTGTTTCAGGTCCACGGTGCCGACGCTACGGGCCGGGCGGTGCTGCGCAAGAAGCTGCGAAGAGATCAGGTCTGGCATTCTTTGGACAGCTGCCGGCCTGCGTCGTCGCGATGGAAGCCTGCGGTGGCGCCCATTTCTGGGGGCGCGAGATCGGGAAGATCGGGCATGACGTGCGGTTGGTCCCACCCGCCTACGTGAAGCCATTCGTGAAGCGCCAGAAGAATGATATGGCTGATGCCGAGGCGATCTGCGAGGCGGCGACGCGCCCGACGATGCGCTTCGTGCCGGTGAAGAGCGAGGAGACCCAAGGCGCGGCGATGGTCTTTCGCATCCGCGAGTTGCTTATCCGGCAGCGAACCCAGACCATCAATGCCCTGCGCGGGCATCTGGGCGAGTTCGGAATGATCGTTCCGCAGCGCGCGGCCAACATGTCGAAGCTGATTGCCATTGTGGAAGACCCGGAAAGCGGTCTGCCTGCCGATGCCATCCCCACGCTCAAGGTGTTGGTGGCGTCACTCGCCCATCTCGGAGCGGAAATCGGCAAGCTCGATGCCGAGATCGCCCGGTGTGCCAAGGAGAATGAGGTGGCGCGGCGCCTGATGACAGTCCCGGGGATAGGTCCTCTGATTGCCACGGCCATAGCGGTTCTGGCTCCGCCCCCCGAGACGTTCCGCAAAGCGCGCGACTTCGCGGCCTGGCTCGGGCTCACGCCCCGTCAGCATTCCACAGGAGGCAAGCAGCGTCTCGGGGCCAACACGAAGATGGGCGAACGGTCGTTGCGGCGATTGCTGATCATCGGGGCCAACAGCGTCATCATCAAGCGGCATGTTCATGCCGCTGCCCGGCCGGGCACATGGCTTGGCGAGATGCTGACGCGCAAGCCGCCGATGCTGGTGCGGGTCGCGCTGGCGAACAAAATGGCGCGGATCGTCTGGGCGCTGATGGCCCGAGGCGGCGCCTACCAGTCTCCGACCGCTGCGGCGTAAGCCGTCACTGGTCGCGAGGACGTCGGAGCGGAAGAGGGCAAGGAGACGTTTGGCGCACGGTCGTGAGACGGGATCGGGAGGACCAGAGCGCAACAGAGTGCCATCGAGCACGCGGCTTTGATCTGGACCCGACCTGCGAACACCATACGGGCCCGCGGCGTGATGATGGCCGCAACAGAGGCCGGATACATGTCAGCACCCGACACCGCGCGAAACTGATCCAGAAACCCTCTTGCGCAAGGGGCGGTTATACATGTTGCGCAAATGCTGTGAAGGTTTCACCTTGCGAATCCAGTCTGTTAGTCAGGCTGCATGAGCAGACCCATACCCCCGACCTACAAGACCAGGAACTGGCCAGCCTACAATGAAGCAGTCAAGCGCCGGGGCTCGCTGACGATCTGGTTTGACCCCGAGATGAGCTGGGATGCCGCGCCGACAGGCAGGCGTGGCCGCCAGCAGACCTACAGCGATGCCGCTATCCAGACGTGCCTCTCGATGAAAGTGCTGTTCGGCATGGCGCTCCGGCAGACGACCGGGTTCGTCGAGAGCCTGCTACGGCTGGTCGGCCTGAACTGGACGGTGCCCGACTTCAGCACGCTATCTCGCCGCCAGAAGACCTTGGCCGTGAACATCCCCTACCGCGGCTCCAAGGGGCCGTTGCACCTGCTGATCGACAGCACCGGGATCAAGGTCGAAGGTGAAGGCGAGTGGCACGCACGCAAGCATGGCGGCCCGAAACGGCGCGTCTGGCGCAAGCTCCACCTTGGGATCGATGAAGAAACGTTGGAGATCCGGGCCGTCGAAGTCACCGGGAGCCACATCGGTGATGCGCCCATCCTACCCACCTTCTCGACCAAATCCCGCAGGACCAGGAAATCGGTAGCGTTACGGCTGATGGCGCCTACGACACGCGCAAATGCCACGATGCGATTGCAGATCGCGGTGCCCATGCCGTCATCCCGCCCCGCAAGAACGCGAAGCCCTGGAAGACGATCACCGCCGGAGCCGTGGCGCGAAATGAGGCCCTGCGCGCGGCGAAATACCTGGGCCGCGCGCTCTGGCGACGATGGAGTGGATACCACCGCCGAAGCCGCGTCGAGACAAAGATGCATTGTATCAAGTTGCTGGGCCAGCGGCTCATGGCACGGGACTTCGACCGACAGGTCGCCGAACTCCAGGTCCGCATCGCCGTCCTGAACGGCTACACCGCGCTCGGAATACCCGTCACGGAAGCTGTGGGATAAGTCCGTCCGGGGAAAGGGGAACCTCGGCCTTAAGCCGATTTGTGCATCAGAGCCCTTGACACTAATAATTAGCTATCTATGTTTTTTCCCGGCGATGGTTCCCCGGAAGAGGAGCCGGATTTCATCGCTGCATCAAACTGGAGGAAATTCATGTCACGGACAGCCAATTTGGCCGGCCCGCGTTCGCGGACCGGAATGGTGGTGCTTTGCCTCGCTCTGACCGCGGGCTTCGCCCCGCTCGCGTCGGCGCAGGAGCAGCCCGCCTTCAACGAACATGCGGGAACCCTGCCGGACGGGACGGCATGGCTGATCCGCGTGCCCGAGAACTGGAATGGTCGACTACTCAGGGATCTGGATTTCGCCAGCAACGTTTCGGTCGCGTCAGCGGTCCAGCGGTATGACGACCTGCTCGGTCGTGGCTATGCCTTCGCCGGGCTCGCCCGGCACCCGCTGCGCCTGTGGCAATACGATCCGCAGCGTGAAATCCTGAATCTACAAGCTGTTCAGGACATTTTCACGGACCTGGAGCGCGCTCCTGACATGGTGCTGCAATACGGCTGTTCTGGCGGAGGGCTCGACAGCCTCGCTTCGGCCGAGGATTACCCGGACAGGATCGACGGTGCCGCCGTGCTTGCCGCCCATACGCCGGTCTGGATCATGAGCAGTTTCCTGGATGGCTGGTTCGCCATGCAGACCCTGCTGGGCGAAAGCTATGAGGCCGCTGGGCACGGTCCGGCCAGCGATCTCGCCATCGTCGGCCTGCCCAATGCCGGAGCGGGTGGCGAGCGCAGCCTTGACGCGATCCGTGCGTCCTGGATGGCCGCCATCGAAACGGCGGGCGAAAGCCCGGAGGGCCGCGCGCGGCTGGCGCTTGCCTTCGCCATCGGACAGTGGTCGCCGTGGATGGTCGAGGGGACCGAACTACCCGACACCGCGGATGCCGGCGCCATGGCCGACATGATCGTGGCCTCGGCGCTGCGCATCGGCGGTAATGTTGGCGGGTCCTCGCGGCTTCTGTTCGAAAACGCCGCATCGGGGCAGCAACTTTCCGGGAACGAGGGGGTCGACTATGCCGCCTTCTACCAGAATGCCGCACCCGCGATGGCGCGGACGGTTGAGGCGCTCTACGAACAGGCCGGTTTGGACCTTCAGGCCGACATTGCCAGGATCGACGCCGCCCCCCGCATCGCGGCCTCGGATTATGCGCGCGATTTCTGGGCCGCAGACGGGCGCACGACGACCGGCGATCTGCAGGTTCCGGCGATCCGCATCCACATGCTGGGCGACTGGGCCATTCCCTACACGCTGATGGAAGGCTACGGCGCGCTGGTGCAGGAGCAGGGTACCGGCGATCTGTATCGGCAGTCGCTGGTCCAGGGCACGGGCCATTGCGAGTTCACGGCTGCCGAAAGCACGGCCATCGTCGAGACCCTGGTCGAACGGATCGAAACGGGCGCCTGGCCCGAGACATCGCCCGAGGCGCTGAACGCCGCAGCCGAGGCGCTGGAAACCGGGAGCGCCCCCCGGTTCATCGAACACGGTGATTGGCGCGTGGCAGCCTATAACCGGCCCTGGGTTCCGGCAGAATGAGCCGATGGGGAACTGGCGCTGCGCCGGTTCCCCCACAGGTCCGGTGGCGCAAGTCATTGGTGGACCGTCGCCAACGCGCAGTGGGCATCTCTGGCGAGGGCAAGTGTTCCCATGTCTGGACGACCCCTGCTGCGCAAGCTGGGAATTGACGCGCCTATGCCGAAAGCAGTCATGTCTACGGCCTTTGTGGTGCGGTCTAGCCGCTGGCCCAGATGAAGTCCGCGGATCGGGTCCCAATCAAAATTGCGCGCTTTCTGCGCCTTGACCCCCTGGGGTGTCCCGATCCCCGGTTCGACCGGTTTGTCATCTCTTCTCAGCTTCACGCATTCCGTCAGCGGTTCCGCGCTCAGGAGACAGGGGCCGCGTAGATCTCGTTGGCGTTGTTGCAGAAAGTCGGCCTGAGTTGTGAGTGCCCCTTTCCCATTCAGTTTCATGCCACGCGGACGACGTGGGCGGTGCCGAGCGCGTTGAAGCGATTGACAAGGGCGACCCGGATGTGGATTTCGGCGGTTTGGCGATCTGGATCCCGCGCGGCGATGCGCTCACCGAAGGCCTTCAGGCATCGCATCTTGGCCTCCACTCGGCTACGGGCGTGGTATCCGGTCCACCGCTTCCAGAATGCCCGACCGTAGTGACGCGTGGCGCGCAGGGTTTCGTTGCGCGCCTTGGCAGCCGGGCAGTCCTCTTTCCAAGCTCGACCGTTCCTTCGGGTCGGTATGATTGCCGTGCCACCGCGTGCGATGACGGCGCCGTGGCAGCGGCGGGTATCGTAGGCACCATCCGCGGTCACGGTGCCGATGTCCTCGTCCTCGGGGATCTGGCCCAACAGGTCCGGCAGGACTGGGCTGTCGCCTTCCCGGCTAGGGGTGAACTCGACGGCCCGGATATCCGAGGTGGCGATATCCATCGCCAGATGCACCTTGCGCCATTGGCGGCGGCCCTGAACGCCATGCTTGCGGGCCTGCCATTCGCCGTCGCCAAGAAACTTGATGCCGGTGCTGTCCACCAGAAGATTCAGCGGCCCTTCGGCACGGCGATAGGGGATCTGCACCTTGAGGGTCTTCTGTCTGCGGCACAGCGTCGAGTAGTCCGGAACGGGCCAGTCTAGCCCTGCCAGGCGCAGGAGGCTCGCGACCATTCCGGCTGTCTGCCTGAGCGGTAGCTTGAACAGAACCTTGAGCGACAGGCAAAACTGGATCGCGGCATTCGAAAAGACCGGCGGGCGCCCTGGGCGTCCCTCATGCGGCGCGTGCCAGGTCATCTCCTTGTCCAGCCAGATCAGCAGCGATCCGCGCTTCCTGAGCGCATCGTTGTAGCTGGACCAGTTCGTCGTGCGGTAGCGGGCGGGCTTGGGCTTGCTCATGCAGATCGTCTAACCGCATGGATTCCCGATGTGAATCCTTCACCGACTGAGTTCTGCAACAACGCCCGTCCGGCCTGAGATCAGCCTCCCGGATGCGACAGGTCCGTTCGTGTTGGCGCAGGCCGATGAACGCGCCGATATCGACATCTCTGGCAGCGCCTTCGACTTCGTTCGGAGCATCCGCGTCTACCATGTCCAGTTCAGCCAACATCAGGATCGTGACGGTGATTGCATCCGCTACGACTCGACTAGGCTCGGCTCCTACGGTGTGCAGGGCGATTATCGCTGGCAGAGATCGAGCGTGGGAGCTGTTCCACCTGCCTCGCTTCTGCCCCGTCCCGAGCACTGTGGTTGGGTGAGTTATCGCTCGGTCTTCGTCGATTGGCGCGACCATGAAGGAAACTACGGCTTCGAAGAGGTTCGATACTGAACCCCATGCGGGCCAGCGTAGCACTGGCCCGCTCCGATCAACTTGCACCGGAGGCAGTGCATCACCCCAAAAAAGGGAAACGACGCCAGACCGAGAAGCCTGACGCCGCGCTAGAAAAAAACCCCTGAACACGGTCTTTTTAGCGCAGTGTCCGAACCCCTGCAACCAGCAAAGTGTTTTTGCTGGCAAGAATGTTGTTTGCTCTCGACATGGCATCGTCTCTTAGGAGATACGACCATGGAACCAACGACCGGCCTGATCCTCAGGCGAATCACGCAGACAGACCTCTCCGTTTCGGCGCACAAGCTGGCCACGCTCATCCTCGACGGAATTGCGTGGAAGGATGGGTATAACGGCCTGCCCCGCGGCACGGCTGCCTTCACCCTGTCCTCTCTGGCGGCGAAGATGGGCGTCTCGCGCCAGTACCTGAGCGTTCTGCTGAGTGAGCTTGAAACTTCTGAACTGAAGCTTGAGCGCGAGAAATCGAACGGCAAGTTCGCCCCCTGGCTTTTCCGCTTCGCGGCCTTTGACGACGGCGAACAGACCCACGATCTCGTGTCAGGCGGAGGCGACACATCACTATCTAGAGAAGAATCTAACAAAACTATATTCACAGGACAGATCAACATTGACGGTTGCTCGAACGTGTTCCGAACATGCTGGGCCGAGCTGATCAAGGCCGCGAAGAGCGCCCTACCCTGCTGGAACGTCGATACGCAAGTGATCTGGGAACGCTTCCTTGCCTTCAACCGGGCCCGTGGGAACAGCAAGGTTCCGGCCGGTTTCCTGCTCGGCTTCATGCGCCGGTGGCGCACCTCGCTTGGAGAAGCGACGCGCCCACCGGCTCTCCCCGCACCACAGCCGGTTCAAGAGCCACGAGAGCGCGAGCTGCACGAACAGATCAAGGCTGCGCCAAGCTCGAACCGCCAGTTTCACGCGTCAGACCTGTGTCGCGTCATAGGGCAAGCGGCGTACGATGCGCGCATTGTCGCCGTGATCCGGCAGTTCGGTTGCCCGAGGTTCACTGCTACGCTTGCAGTCCACGGGCGTGCAGTCCTGGCGGGCGAAATCTCGCGGTGATGATGGATCGGGTGCCACAACTCTGGCCAGAACGTATTCAGTCAGGGCAGTTCTGGGATCAAAGCAGGTCGGCGAATTGCTCCAGGTCGGCAACCGTGGCGACCAACCCCTGCTGTGTCAGGATCGCGAGATACTCGTCGACGCTTTTGAGCGGATTCTTGAGGCGCGCGCGAACTTTCCGCAGCGCGGAACAGACCAGACCGGGCGCGAGAGACAGTTGGTTCCGGAAAAAGTCGTCAGGGTGTTGGGTCTCGATGCCAAAGGGCGCAAGTGCCGCTGGTGGGAAGTCCTTCAGGTTCTGCGTGACGATCGCGTCACAGCGCCCAACGATTGCCGCCGCCAGAACGTGCCGATCGTCAGGGTCCGGCAGTGTTAGGGCCGGCACCAATGCCTCGTAGCCGGTGACCAGACAGTCGCGTGTGGCCCTGTCCATCAAGTCGCGAGTTCGTTCCAGCGCGGCGCGCTCCCGATGAGGTTCATTGCGCAGAAGCGCATCAATCCACTCCCGATGGATATCGGCCGTCCACTTGGCCTTGAAAAGGTCTGTGACCGCCAACTGCATCAGTGCATCGCGCATCGGCGCGGGATAAAGGACGTTCGCATCGAACAGGACCGTGTACTGGCTCATTTCGAGCGGTAGCCCATGTCCTGCTCTTGAGCGTCGGCGGCCAGTTGATCGAGCGCAGCTTCACGCTCGGTATCGATCGCGGCCTTGTAGGACATCACGTCTTCCATGCGGACGCGGCGATGCTTGCCGACCTTCCGATGCGGTATGGCACCATCCTCGAGCAGCTTGATCAGGAACGGACGCGAGACGTTCAGAACCTCAGCGGCCTGTACGGTCGAGAGTTCGGCGTTCTCGGGGATGATGGTGACCCCCCGCCCCGCTGCCATCGCCTCGAGGATCTCCATGAGCAGCGATACGGCGCCCGCAGGAAGCTCGATCGGCTCCATCTGCTCGGAGTCCGTCACACGAAGTTTCAACGGCGCGCGCGCCTGGGCGAAGCGTGACAATGCCTGGCCAGAGACGCGCGCAATCGCTGCGTCCTGCGGCGTGGGCGGAAGATGTCGGTGTGCCAGCATGTTCATGGTGGTCTCCTCTCCGGTTTCTGTTCTCTACCACCATATATGAAATAAGTGCAACAAATGCATTAAGTGTTGGTGAGTTTCTGCGCGCCCTGCCGCGTGCTCGCGGTTATCGCTGCTGTCGAGTGAGCGGGTGAGACCCACGCTAACCTTCAGTTTGTCGCCTTCCACATCCTGAACCGCCCCTGTCCTGTCACCTCGCGGATCAGACCCCGCTCTTGCATCCATGCAAGGTTGCGCTGAACAGCGGCGCGACTGGCACTCGTCAGGGCCTGGGCCATTGGCGCAGAGACGAGCGGCCATTCGGTCAGCACTGCGCGCAAGGCCGGCGGCGTCCTGCCCGAGAGCAATGTCATTTCGGCTTCCGCCCGCGCCGACCATGCCTCGATATCGTCAAGGTGCCGCACCGCGGTCAGGCACGCGGCTTCCATCCCGTATAGCCAGCGTTCCAGACGTTCGAACGGTGAACCACCGGCTCGTAGTCCCCCTGCCCCGCCCATGGCCAGAGGCGTGAAGACTGCGCCTCTTCCATCGCTGGCCGCGATCCGCGCAGCTGCGACAGCCGCTTCCATACGGTCGTCGTGCTGCCCGAGCCCCGCGAGGCGCCAGAGGTGAAAGCCCGCGCAAGCGCGAGTGATCGGGTGCAGGTCCGTGGCCTGCCCCATCAGATCCAGCCAACCGCTCGCGCGATCCACGAACGGCTCGGTCTCATCACTGATGTTCTCGGGGTCGCGACGGTCGAGGAAGGCGGAAAGGTCCTGCTCCGGTCCCGGTCCACCCGTCAGTCGCCGAATCGCCCATCCGACTCGCGCCAGCGCCGCCGTGTCGTCCTGGACACCGGACAGGCGCAGCGAGATCCAGAGCGCCAGCCGGTCTTGGCTGATGCGGTCACCGGTGTGCCAGCTCAAATCTGCGGCCTCCATCAGCGCAAGCCGATGCCGCCATCCTTCCGGTCCGCGCTTCAACCGGTCGTCCAGCGCGCCGACGCGACCGGCCACACGGGCAAGACGCGCGGCCTGCCCGCCCTCTGCCTTCCGCCATTCGTCGAGGACCTCGGTTTCACGCGGTTCGGCCCGTGGTCCCGGCGGCAAATAGTCCGGCTCGTCGTCCATCGGACCGGGCAGAAACCACAGGTCGTCCTCAGACGCCTGTTCGACCTCCTCAGCATAAATGCCGAGCGCGTCGGATTCATCATACAATGCGGGGGTTCCAGGCCTCATATGCGCAAAATACAGCTATTTTGAGCTTTACCCAAGGGTTTTATCAGAGTGCGTTTGTACACCTTACATAGCACGCGCGCGCGATGGTCCGCGAGACCTCCCTGATCGCGCTCTGCGTATGGAAACCAAGGGCTTTCTGATGAACAGCGCCACAGAGCGCGCCCTTGCATTCATTTACAAACGGTCGTTTATTGGTGGTACATAAAATTGCAAACGGCCCAGTTTCATGCCGCTGATTGGCTATGCGCGCGTCTCCACCGAGGATCAGACCCCCCTGCCCCAGTCTGAGGCACTGCAGTCTGCGGGATGCGCCGAGATCTTTGAAGAGCACGCCTCGGGCGGCAATCGCGCGCGGCCCGTGCTTGCACGTGTGCTGGAGCGGATTGTCAAGGGCGACACGCTGGTCGTCGTGCGGATCGACCGGCTTGCGCGGTCTTTGTCGCACCTACTTGAGGTGATCGAAAGACTGGAAGGCAAGGGGGCGTTCTTCCGCTCGCTCCAGGACCCGATCGATACTGCCTCGCCCCAGGGCAAGTTCACGTTGCAGGTTCTGGGCGCTGCGGCTGAGTTCGAACGCGCTCTGATCCGCGAGCGTACCAAAGCCGGACTTGCCTCGGCACACTCAAAGGGCCGCGTAGGCGGCAACCCAGGTCTTCGCGCCAAGGACCCTGAAGCGCTGCGCAAGGTGCGGGTGGCTCGACAGGACGGCTACATGGAGCGCTTGAACGAGACAGCGCAGGATTGGGTGCCCCATGTGCGCCGCTTGCGCCCCGATATGGCTTGGGAAGACGTCCTCCGGATTATCAATGGCCCCCTGCCCCCAGATCGCCATTGGACCCAAAGCCGCCTGCTCCGCGCCGTGAAGGCATATGTGCGCGACGGCTTTCTGCCTGATGAAGTTCTTGGCCGCGCCGGACGACGCGAAACTGACGATCGCCTGCCTGCGATAGTCGCTGCGATCAAAGGTGCTGACCCCGAGATCACCTTGCAGGCAATCTGCGACCGACTGGAATCCATGCGTGAGCGCACCCCTCGCGGTCGTACCAGCTGGCAGCCTTCCTCAGTCAGAATGCTGCTGGAGCGGGCAGAGCGTCTCGGCCTTTTGTAGGCGCCAATGGTCGGCAAACCACTCTGTTCGCTCGGCCCAAATCTTCCAGAATCATCACCTCAATTGGACGAAAGCCACGTAAATATCCAACAAAGCCTTGGGGTTAGTTCGCGCGAGCAGAAAATATCTCGAAGGGTATCGGCTTCGCCAGAAACGGTCTTTATCGTTGTTAATCAATGCGTTATCTGTCGCAAGCCCCGCGCGACCAAATTGGTGCTGTGGATAACTTTTCCACTACATCTAGATTCTTCTTGCCGGACACAGATGTTCGTGGCATCTCCATTCTGACGGCAAAACGCGTCAGACGCGGCTTCGACCGTCAGAACGACAAAGAGCCTTAGCAAAGGCCATGAGAGGCGGCAGAACATGGATGATCGAAATACGGGCTACACGCAAGGTATAGGCTCTTCCGACATCGGAGCATTCGCAGACAGTCTTGCTGAGTCGCTTGACCGGCAGATGAAAGTTGCGTTCGAGCCAGAAGAACGCAAGTCCTTGCGCCGCTTCAGCTCGACCGAGGTCGCCGAGTTGCTGCGCGTTAGTACGTCGAACCTGCGCAACCGCCACAAAGATGGCAGCTTCCCAGAAGTTCACACTGACGGTCGCGGTCATAGGTTCTACACGGCCGAAGAAGTTGACGACCTCCGCAACATTTTGGCGCGGACAGGCAAAAATGCTGACGCGTACAGACCTGGCCGCCGAGACGGCGACCGTCTTCAGGTCATTTCGGTCGTGAATTTCAAAGGCGGTAGCTCGAAGACAACAGCGACGATCCATTTGGCACACAGGTATGCCCTGCGTGGCTACCGCGTGCTTGTGCTGGACCTCGACCCACAAGCCAGTTTGACGACATTTTTCGGCTACCGGCCTGAGCTCGAATTTGCCGAAGGCGGCACAATCTACGACGCATTGAGATACGATGATCAAGTTCCGCTCTCGGAGGTCATCCAGAAAACATACTTCCACAAGCTCGACATGGTCCCGGCTGGCTTGATGTTGTCCGAGTACGAAACCGAGACAGCGAATGCCCTTGCGCGTAGGGTTCAGCCGATTTTTGCAGAGCGTCTTGCTCTGGCGCTAGAGGAAGTCGACTCAGACTATGACATCGTGCTGATTGATTGCCCTCCGCAGTTGGGCTTCCTGACATTGACAGCATTGGCAGCGTCCACGGGCTTACTTGTGACGGTCGTCCCCGGCATGCTCGACATCGCTTCGATGAGCCAGTTCCTCAAACTCGCTTCGGAAACGGTCAAAGCCGTCGAAGAGGCGATTGGACGACATGTCACTTGGGACTTCGTAAAGTTCCTGATCACACGCTACGAGCCGTCGGACGGACCACAAACGCAAATGGCCGGGTACCTGCGTTCAATCCTTGCGGGCCAAGTCATGACTGAACCGATGCTGAAGTCGACAGCCATTTCTGACGCCGGCATGACTCAGCAAACCATCTATGAGGTAGACCCGAGCCAGCTCATTCGGAAGACCATTGATCGGGCTTTGACCAGCGTGAACAGCGTTGCCGATGAGCTGGAGCAGACAATCCAAATGGCATGGGGGCGTCGCTGATGGCTCGAAATATCTTCAACCAGCCACCGAAAGACGAGAAAGAGTCGGCAGCCTCCTCCCCTGCCCCGGTCAAATCCTCGAAGCTACCTGGCTCGGTTGGCGGATTGCGGGATTCTCTCCGGGAAATCACTGCCAACTCAATCCGAGATATCGAACCCGACCGGATCGATATGGATGGTCTCCGGGATCGCCTGATCCTGGAAGATAGTAGCATTGAAGATCTCGCCGAAAGCATTCGCAAGCATGGTCAGCAAGTGCCGATCATGGTTCGCCCCTCTGACCAACCGGATCGATACCGCATCATCTACGGGCGTCGTAGACTTGCAGCCATTCGAAGAGTTGGTGGAACCGTCAAAGCGATCGTTCGAACGCTCGATGATGATGCTTCTCTGATCGCGCAAGGTCAGGAAAACAACCTGCGGCTGGATCCGTCCTTCATTGAAAAATCTCTTTTTATCAAAGAGATGCAGGAGGCCGGTTACAAGCCTGGCGTCATTCAGGACGCCCTAGGCCTCACCCGGCAAGGTGTGTCGAACCATCGTGTAGTCATCGAGCAGCTGCCTGACGAACTTGTCCGGCTTATCGGCCCGGCTCATGGCGTAGGTCGACGCCAATGGGGTGATCTTGCTGCACTTTCAGAGAAGGTTCCGCTTGTCGACATTGCGCTTGAGACACTTGCCTCTCTGCCTGACACCACTCCAAGCACGGACAAGTTTCAAGCCGTCTATGTTGCTTGCTCCAGCAAGGCGCGTGGCGCAGCCAACCAAAGCGCCCGTGGCCAAACGACCGTGGTAAAGGACAATAGTGGTAGCCCTGTCGGCACACTTTCAGTCGATGGCAAGTCGATCGCTATCAAGATCACCCGCAAGGACAACCCGGAATTCGGCCAATGGCTCGAAGAGCGCGCGGAAACCACGCTGCGACAGCTTTTTGAACAATGGCAGAATGAGAGAGGCTCGGGGAGCTGATCCCCGGTCATAACCAAAAACACGAGCAGAGGAGAAAGGCGAAGACCGAAAAGAAAAGAGCCCCCCAAGGTTTCCCCCGGAGAGCCCTCATCATCTGATTTGCACCTGTGATGTAGCAATCTCCGACATGCCGGTCAAGAGTCACCGATTCGGTGGACGTCTTTTTGTTGCCTTTTCTCGCCAAAAACAGCGAGAAGAGCCGGGGAAGTTGTGGGCCGCAACGGTCGTCGTTCAACAAACATGGCATTCACAAAGCTTTCCGTTCAGACCTTTGGCGTCGGCAAGGGCACCCCCCCCACGACCACACCTGAAACCGACATCTGGGCAGTCTTCCGCGCGCTCAGAGATAGTCGCTGCCTGTTCGGTCTCCGTCCAGGACATGTTCAAACGCTCCAAGCGATGCTGAGCTTTCTCAAGCCTGGGCATGGCGACACAGTCTTCGCTTCCAACGACGAGATCTGCCGTCGAGTTGGCGGGATCGATGAACGAACCCTCCGTAGGCACATCGATCGCTTTGTTGAACTCGGTTTTATGAAGCGCCACGACAGCCCAAATCGCAAAAGATACCGAGTGAAGTCGTCCGAAGGTCAGTCCATTAGCTATGGCTTGTCGCTGGCTCCGTTGCTCGCGCGTGCCGGCGAACTACTTGCAACAGCCCAAGCGATGGAAAACGCTCGTCGGGATCGCGTGTTTTTGCGAAAGCAAATCCTAACCAAACTTGCGCAGATCGACGAAGCTGACCCCGAGAACGAACTCACTCATCAGGTACGCCGAGTTCTTCGGAGGAAGCTCTCGATCACGGAGTATCGTGCTTTGCTCGGCGAACTGGAAGCTCAATGCAAACAGATGTCCACCGCGGTGGACGCACCAGAAACAATGAAACTGCCCGCCAATGACGGGCAAACTGTCCGCCACCATTCTAAGTCTAAAAAAGAACAAAAAGATTTAGAAAGCGGGACCGACAGCGAAACACTTCCCCTGCAAACACTCACAACCGTTTGTGATCAAGCTACATCGTTCGCGACGAACTCACTTAGAAACTGGCACGATGTCGAAAGCCACGCCAGAACGCTCGCTCCAATGATGGGAATCCACGAAAGCACCTTCGAAAAGGCTGCTAGAAAGATAGGCTCTCAAAAAGCATCGTGCGCCATCTTCATAATTCTCCAGATGAGCAACCGCATCCGAGACTTCGGAGCGTATTTCCACAGCATCACGCTCGGTCGCAGAGAAACTGACTTCAACCCATCAGTGTTGTTGGAGAGGCTTTCTCGTTCTGGGGCAGCTACTGCGTGATGTCCACCGCGGTGGACATGTTGAGAGGTAGAGATGGGCTGTGAAAGGGTTGACGGGAAGTGAGATCGGGAGAGTGGCTTCCGGCGCCCGTCGTGGAGAATATCTGATGGCGAAATCTACCCAGAAAGTCACCCTGTCCCCGTCCCGGGATATCCCCTTCGACAAACTCGTTCTGAGCCAGTCCAACGTCCGGCGCATCAAGGCTGGCATCTCGGTTGAGGAACTGGCCGAAGACATCGCCCGCCGCGGGTTGCTGCAGAGCCTGAGCGTTCGGCCCGTTCTGGCGGATGATGGATCCGAGACCGGCAAGTTCGAAATCCCCGCTGGTGGTCGGCGCTTCCAGGCCCTGTCTATCCTCGTGAAGCAGAAGCGTCTGGCCAAGACGACGCCCATTCCCTGCATCGTACGGGATGCCACTTCCGCGATCCTCGCCGAAGACGACTCGCTCGCTG
Source organism: Salipiger sp. PrR003 (assembly GCF_010500785.1). Taxonomy (NCBI): domain Bacteria; kingdom Pseudomonadati; phylum Pseudomonadota; class Alphaproteobacteria; order Rhodobacterales; family Roseobacteraceae; genus Salipiger; species Salipiger sp. PrR003. The sequence continues at coordinate 30,384 of NZ_JAAGOV010000045.1, read as the reverse complement.
AGAACATGCAGCGCGCAGCCCTGCATCCGCTCGATCAGTTCCGCGCCTTCGTTGCTTTGCGGGAGAAGGGTCAAGGCGATGAAGAGATCGCGGCCGCTTTCTTCGTCACGCCGCAGGTGGTCAAACAGCGCCTGAAACTCGCCGCCGTGGCCCCTGCCCTGCTCGAGCTCTATGCCGAGGACGAGATGACGCTGGAGCAGCTGATGGCCTTTACGGTCAATCCGGATCACGAGCGCCAAGTTCAGGTCTGGGAGGCAATTCGTTCGTCCTGGAATAAAGAGCCCTATCAGATCCGGCGCATGTTGACAGAAACCTCGGTGCGGGCCTCTGACCGTCGTGCTGTCTTTGTCGGCGTCGAGGCGTACGAGACGGCTGGTGGCACCATGTTGCATGACCTCTTTCAGGGCGATGACGGCGGCTGGCTGGAAAACCCTGCCCTGCTCGATCGTCTGGTCAGCGAGAAGCTTCAGGCTGAAGCCGAAGCGATTGCGACCGAAGGTTGGAAATGGATCGAGGTTTCGCTCGACCTGCCCTATGGCTATAGCCACGGTTTGCGGCGGCTGAGCGGAGACCCGGCGCCGATGACAGATGACGAAGGCGCGGCCCATGCCAAGCTGCTTGCCGAGTACCGGGCGCTCGAGGAGGAATACGAGGGCCAGGATGAATTCCCCGAAGAGATCGACGCGCGTCTTGGCGAGTTGGAAGTCGCGATGGAGAAACTCGATGCCCGGCCGCTGATTTTCGACGCGGAGGAGATCGCACGGGCAGGGGCGTTTGTGACGCTTGACCGCTATGGCGAGCTTGCAGTTTATCGGGGCTTCGTGCGGCCTGAGGATGAGCCTCGGGAAGACGCCAATGTCCACAGCGGTGAACTGGCGGCAGACGGGCAGCGCGCTGAGCTTTCAGCGCCGAACAGCGTAGATGGTATCGGCAATGGCACGGTGATCACTGCTGCCGGTCAAGCCCTCGGCGCGAACGTGCCCGAAGACGAGGACGACGGTGCCTTGAAGCCCTTGCCTGAGCGGCTGGTCATGGAGCTGACGGCGCACCGGACATTGGCACTGCGCGAAGCTGTCGGTCGCTCCCCTGACGTCGCGTTGACGCTTCTGCTCCTGAGGCTCGTCAATGATACCTTCCGGACGTCCAGTTCGGTCGGCAGCTGCCTCGAGGTCTCGGTACGTCACGTCTACATGTCCGCGCAGGCGAGCGATCTGAAAGACAGCGTGGTGGCCAAGCTGGTGGACGATCGCCACGCGGAGTGGGAGGCCGAGTTGCCGCTCGGCGACGATGCCGCGCTCTGGGACTTCCTGACCTCCCTTGATCAAGGGAGCCGGCTGTCGCTGCTCGCGCATTGCCTCAGCTTCGGGATCAACGCGCTCCACGAGAAGGTGAACCCCTATGGTGCCGGTATCACCGCCAGCGGTTTGACCAAGCGGATGACTCAGTCCGACTTGGTTGCACAGGCGGTCGAACTCGACATGGTCGAGGCAGGTTGGGAGCCGACTGCCGATACCTACCTGAACCGCGTGCCCAAGGCCCGGATCCTCGAGGCCGTGCGCGAGGCGAAAGGGGAAGGCACTGCCCAACTCCTCGATCACCTGAAGAAGGGCGAGATGGCGACTGAAGCCGAGCGTCTGCTGAAAGACAGCGGCTGGTTGCCGGAGGTTCTTCGCCGTCACGATCCGGCGGTACTGGACGGTGCAGAAGGGCAGGGGGCGTCTGAACCCGTTTCCGACATCGACCAGACCGAGGATGTCGACCTTCCCGCCTTCCTCACCGCTGACCTGCCGGGTGATGATGCGTCGATGATGGCTGCGGAGTGATCTGAGTCATCCGAGGGCGGGAAAACCCGCCCTCAATCTCATAAATCTCAACAATATCAACTAGATGAATGAAAAATCACGCATTCAGGATGAGGAATCATGTCTGCAACGACCATTCTCGACACCGCGCCCCTGGGGGCGCTCATTCGCTACACCGACAACAGTCCGAAACCGCCCGCGCGGTTCACAAAGAAGCTCGCGGCCTGGGAGCGCTCGAACGGCGTCGGCCGTCTTGTCAAGAAGGAGCCACCGCGACCCTATCCGACCTGGACTGCGCCGGCGTCGTTCACGCTGCACGAGGGGAATTTCTCTTCGGACGGGGTCATTCTCGTGACGATCATGCGAACGCATTCGGCTGACAGCGCCTTGACCTTCGAGGTCGCTGAGGAACCACAGCCCGGGCAGGTTCGCGTCCTTTTGGATTTCGGCGGTTGCACGGAGCTGCTCCACCTGGCCGAGTCTGTCACGGCTGCCGAGCTCTGGATCGCCAAAGAAGGCTATCGCAATGCGCGGCTGGAGATTGTCGGCGAAGAAGGCGCTGCTAGGGCAGGGGGCGCGGAGCTTGCCGCCTGAGCCTACGTAGAACCCAAGGGGCCCGCCAAAGCGCGGGCCTCTCACCCATCACGACCCTGTCCCGCGAGATCGCGGGGCACCATAGGTTCCAATCCAACACGGAACTAGATCTGGTACCAAATGTCTGCCGGGAGGCTGGCAGCGATGACATCAGTGGAACATACGGCTCCAGTCAGCGGTCGCACCATCCCCCGCTCGCCATTCCCTTCCTTGCCCCGAATCCTGTCTTCGAGATCAACCCGCGAGGGGGCGGACTACGGGCGAACCCGTGCCGCCGGGTGGATTCGGACGAGCCGAACGCACCCGGTGATGTCAGCCAGTCTTCGGGCCTGCGAGGTCCTGTCGCGCGGGGGATGGTCCCCCGCCTCCAAGACAGGAGCCAAACAGATGTCCCGCAAAGATGCTCACGCCTTCGCCGCCTCCCTCGCCGCCACGCTCATGGTTTCGATCGTCGTCTTCCAGGCCGGGGATGGAACCTATGGCGCTGTCCCCGCCGATGAGATCGACGGCGACGAGGTCGTGATCGTCTCGGAATACGATCCTTTCGGGTGAGGCTTCGGCCTCACGTTTCAGACGGCTCGGGTTCGGAGCAAGGCTCCGATCCGGGCCTTTCGCCTGTCCACCGTTCCGGCTGACCGGCAAAATGAGCCGACGATGGTCGGCATGCCTTTGCATAAAAACGAGCTCGAGCGTCAGCCAATCTGGCTTTGCCCAGACATCAGCGGTCAATTGCAGTGCCATGAAGACCGCTTGAATATCGTCAGGGTTCGTCGGAAACTGCGTCGTATTTGGTTCAGGTCACGTCGCATGCTCTACAAATCATTGATTTCCTTATACGGTTCATCGCTTGCGGGTAGATCGGCTCCTGCTGACGACCTTGTTTGGCACTTTGCGCCGTCCGAAGATCTGAGGCGCTTTCGCGAGTATGCGCTCGATGCCCTGCAGCAAGCGAAAGTGTACCTGCTCGACCATATGGCTGCAGCCTATGCCGATACGCTTCATGACGCAGTCGCCAAGCAGGCTTCGGAAACCGGTCTTCCCGCAATGGCCATTCTGGGTGAGGTAAAGCTCCCTGCCGACGTTGTTTGGGTCGAATTCGACGATCGAGAGCTGGGTGTCGCGCGCTTTGAACGGGCTTCACCTGTAACGAGACATGACGACAAACCCGTAGGCACTGGTCTACGCGGCTATCTCATCGATGATCGTAACAAGGGCCACTTGCGCATCACGATGTTCCATCGCCGCGAGAATTCGCGGGTCGTCGATCCAATCTGCGCTTTGCTCGTGAAGCGAATTCCGACAGGCGAGTTGAACTACGACAACGTCGAAGTCGAGTTGAGCCGTTCCATGGTCGAATTCCGTGTGCGGAGCGGTGATACGATGGAAATGATCAACGGTCGGCGCACGGTGCACCAAGTTGAAACAGGCTACGACCTGTTCATCCCTTACGCGCTCTTTGCGATGCTGGTTTCCCCGGACTTGGGTGGCATCATTCCCACGGAAAACGAGACGTTCACAGCCAAGGATGCCAAGACCGCTCGAAAATTCGGGAAGTCCTGGATTCTAGGTGCGCAGAAATCCCATCTTACAATCCGCATTGGTCCGCAGGCCGCGGCTCACATGCAGGAGCGGCAGGCTCGCCTTGAGTTCGAGCGTCAGGTCCAGGACGGGCGAAGCGGCCCTGTTCGCCATTGGGTGAGCGAACATGAGCGGCGCTATCGCAGCGGTAAAGTTGTGTTGGTGAAGGGGCACCACAGAGGGCAATTGCCTGCGCCTAATCTGCCAACGCGTGTGATGGGGCCGAAACCCGAGGCAACGATTTTCGAGTTGGACGCAGTTGATCGGTCCGACCCAGACTGAACCCGGAGTTTGCCGCGCGGTCATGTCGTCAGCCGTCAATCTATCGCCGCCACATCGACGAACCCCCGTAGTTTTCGGCCGTGACCTGACCAGGTCGGCGCCAAGAGCTCAGGGAGCCGGAAATCCAACAATGTTGGCGCAAAGCGGTATCCGCTCTCCCCGATCAGCTCGGCCAGGAAGTGGCCCATACCATGGCGATGGCTTCCGCCTTCGCGCAACCTTTCGCCATCTGCCAATCCAAGACCGTGAAGAATGCCCCGGCGACTTCCTTCTGCATTTTCTGTCCGCGTTAAGCGACAACGTCCCGAGATCCCACTCAGCTAGTGGGTGCGGTCCGTGTCCTGAATATTCCGGTATCGATAGCCTGTCGCGGCAAGGCCCTGCATTTCCCAGCGGGGAAGGGCAGGGGGGCGAGAGCCGGTGATGGACACTTGCGCCGCTGGTGGGGAGTTGGGCTTTGGGTCAAACAGTCCCGATTGGCAAGGGGACATGGTCTAGCAAGGGCTCCCCGCATCTCTCTGTCTTCTGGGCCATCCCTTCGACTGACAATCCCCTAATCCCGTTCGGGCTCTCGCGCGCAACCCCGCGTCAGTCCGGGCCGTGTTGGCCGCCTTTGGCGTCCTGCCCGCTCCACCCCGGTCCTTTGGGGGTTTCCGGTGTCCATGCTGTCCACCGTGCACGCGTCACCCGACGGGCTTTTTCAGGGTCTTGTCGAAGGGACGGTCCCGAAGACAGGACACACAGGAGCTTATCATGCAGAACATCGTCATCCTCGCCGGCAACATCGGTCAGACCCCCGAAGTCCGCACCACCCAGAGCGGCACCAAGATCACCAACTTCAGCCTCGCCACCTCGCGCCCCCGCCTCTCGGAAGGCCGTGTGATGCGCGACGAGAACGGCTACCGGGTCATGGACACCGAATGGCACCGCATCACCTGCTTCAACGGTCTCGGCAAGACGGTCGCTGAGCATTGCGAAAAGGGCATGAAGGTCCTCGTCCACGGCCGCATCCACTACACCAAGTGGATCGACAGCATGGGGAACGACCGCTACGGCTGCGAGATCATTGCCGAGAAGGTCGACTTCCTGAGCCGCCCGAAGTCGGCCGAGAACGAAAACCCCGAACTGGTCGACCGCGACGATGAGATCCCGTTCTGAGGAACGGGGTCTCCCCCCCTCAGGCCCGGCGGGGAAACCCGCCGGGTTCGCTGCACTGCTACAATGTAGCTTCGAGCCCACTTTGGCCGATGATGCAATGCAGCTATCTGCCGAGCAGTGCACGCATTAACGGGTTCGTCATGGCAATGTCGGGCATGCTTTCCGGTCGGTATGGAATATTGAATTTGATCAGGTCGTCGGACTCGCGCGACGCTTCGACACCAATGCTCTCAGCCATGTCCTCTAAGATATCGCCGATTGCCTCGAAGGCATCCAAATTCTTCCATCTCCCAAACTCGTTCCAAAGCGCCTCCTGCATTTCAATCAAGCGTTCGTAGAACGGAGAAAACCACCCAAACTCAGCCTCATCGGTGAGAGCAGGCGGATGCGTTTCTGGGGTTTCCTGCGCTGCTGCAGCACCCACAAAGTAAGATGAATACTTCAGCAGATCGCCGAGCTTCCCATATACTTCCCCTACAATCTGCCCAACATCCCCGTGGGTCCGATATGCCTTAATCAGCTCACAGCATTGGCCCCTGGTATCGCCCAACACCTTGACCAAGGTTTCGAGGTAACCCTCTACGGGATCATCTCCAATGGAGCCGGCGATGCGGCATACAGCATACTCATCCCACGTTGCCAGAATAACCTGCCAGCGCATGTTATCTAGGATATTGCTGTGTGTTTTCTGAAGAAGAAACCCGGGGAACGACTTGTCAAATGCTGCTGTCACCTCCACATGCGCGCATTCGTGTGCAATTAGGTGAAGTGATTGCCAAAAGTATTCGGTTTCCTCCCCAGGTCCTTCTAGGATGCTGAGCGCGTAGTTCGCGTTAAGTACTAGATGCGTTTTGATCACACCGTCGCGAATTACCGTGGGCGCCATTGCAACACCGATGGCGACACCTTTGGTGGCGGTGAGTGTGTAGGTTGTCTCATATCCACGATCAAGATCAGCCAGTGCTTCGTCGTAGTCGAAGGCGACCGTCACGCCATCCAGGTTAGTTAGGTCGATGGATTGACTGATGACGCTGAGAACGGAATGCAACTTGTACATCGCCTCCTTGGCGTAGTCCTCGTCTGGAAACATTCTGGCGGAAAACTGAAGGTCGCTCGGAATCGTAATGCCTTGTGGCAGTTCGTCGGTCTTGCCCTCTTCATCCTGCAACTTGCTCACCTTTCACCCCCTAAGTCTGAGATTCCCACGCACATCTAGAGATGGACACATACTGCGCTGGAACAACCGAATCTGGGTAGGAAATTCGGCGATTGCGCAATCGCAGCGAGCGCCCGCTTCGTCCCGCATTGCCGCCGCTCGTGCCTCTTTTGAAGAGTGAGAGAAAGGCTGATTGCTTTCGCGACAGGTTAAAGGCTGGGAGAGTGGCTCCCGGCGCCTGTCGCGGAGGAATGCCGATGGGCGTTGTGGAAGTTCTGGATCCGGTACAGCCGACGCGGGCTGGTGGCTGGAAGGTGGATGTGAGCCGGGGTGAGCGGAACGGGCGGGTGTCGTCCGAATGGTTCAACCGGCCCGATGACGAGTGTCAACGGCGGAGCAAAAACCGGCCACGGGGCGGCGCAAAAGCAGGCCACTTTCTTGCGCGCTTGAGCCCGCCGGGAGGGCGTAGCCCGAGCGGCGGGCTCAAGCGCGCGTTGCGGTTTTCTATGGGGTCTGGCCGGCGTTTCGGGCCCGACTTTGCGCGAGCCTGTAGCTCTCGCCATTCATCTCGAGGATGTTGACGTGGTGGGTCAGGCGGTCGAGCAGAGCGCCGGTCAGCCGCTCTGTTCCGAAGGTCTCGGTCCATTCGTCGAACGGCAGGTTGCTGGTGATGAGCGTGGCGCCCCGCTCGTAGCGTTGCGAGATCATCTCGAAGAGTAGCTCGGCGCCGGTCTTTGACAGAGGCACGAAGCCCAGCTCATCGATGATGAGCAGTTTGACCGAGGCCAGCTGCTTCTGGAGCCGCAGGAGGCGGCGCTCGTCGCGGGCTTCCATCAACTCGTTGACCAGTGCCGCGGCCGTAGTGAAGCTGACCGACATTCCTTTCTGACAAGCGGCCAGTCCCAGCCCCAGAGCAACATGCGTCTTGCCCGTGCCACTCGGTCCGAGCGCAATGACGTTTTCGCGCCGCTCGATCCATTCGCAACGGGCGAGATCCAGTACCTGCATCTTGTTGAGCTTCGGGATCGCCTTGAAGTCGAAGCTGTCCAGGCTCTTCTTGGCGGGGAACTTTGCAGCCTTGATCCGGCGTTCGATCATCCGTCCCTCGCGGTCGATCAGTTCCAGTTCGACCAGTCGGGCGAGGAACTGGACGTGGTCCAGGCCCTCGGCTGCACATTGGCGCGCCAGCTTCTCGTGCTCCCGCAAGAAGGTCGGGAGCTTCAGCGTCTTCAGGTGATGAGCAAGCAGGATCTGCGGCGCACCGGTCATGCCGCGTCTCCCGACAGCAGAGACATGTAGCTGGCCGCCGAGGTGGTCCCCACGTTGGCCCGCGGCAGGTAGGGATAGACGTCGAGATCAAGCTTCGGTGGCCGCCTCTCGACGTGGCACAGCACGAGGTGTTTGACAGCGTCGAAGCCGACCGCCCCCAGCTTCAGCGCTTTCTTCACCGCGGCATGCACGTCGGCGAGTTCGAAGGTCTCGAGAAGGCGCAACACCTGCACGTACTCGCGGCGGCCCATCTTCTGCATCCGCGCCTCCATGAGGCGGCGCAGGGTCTCGAACTCAACTGGAAGGCCCCAGCCCGCCAAGGGGGCGGCCTGATCCAGGGCATTGATCTTCTTCTCGAGCAGCGGCAGGTAATGGATCGGGTCGAAGATCATGTCCTCGCGCGCATAGCACCGCGGGTGCCGGGCGATGACCTCGCCGCGACAGCCGATCACGACCTGATCAACATAGCCGCGCACCCAAACATCCCGATGCCCATAAGCAACCGGCACCGAGTAATCGTTGGTGCCGTACCGAACGAGAGATTGAGAGCTGACCCGGGCGCTGACCTGCTCGCAGGCGTCGAACGGCGTTCCTGGCAGGGCTCTTAGCTCCGCCAGATCGCGTTGCAGCCGTGCGCCGATCGTCTCGGCCTCGCCCCGCAAGACGTCGCGCTGGCGCTTGCGGCACCGGACTTCGAGATCAGCGTTGAAAGCTTCCCAACTGGCAAAGCGCGGGACGGGAACCATGAAGTTCCGCCGCGAATATCCCACGAGCCCTTCGGCGTTGCCCTTGTCATTGCCTTTGCCCGGTCGCCCGTAGCGGTCGCGAAACAGGTAGTGCGACTGCAACCCACTGAACAGCGTGGCGCGCCGACGTGTCCCGTCAGGCAGGATCTTCGAGACCAGGCAGCGGTCATTGTCATAAAGCACCGACAGCGGCACGCCTCCGAAGAAAGCGAAGGCGTGGACATGGCCATCCATCCAGGCCTCCGCCGTCGCTGCGGGGTAGGCTCGCACGAAACACGCGTCGCTCTGCGGCAGATCCATGACGAAGAAATGAGCCTTCTGTTCGACGCCATCGATGACAACGACCGCTTCGCCGAAATCCGCCTGCGCATGCCCCGAAGGATGCGCCAGCGGCACGAACATCTCCTGTCCACGCCGCTGGCGCTCCCGAACGTAGTCCTTGATGATCGTGTAGCCGCCGGTGAACCCATGCTCATCACGAAGCCGGTCGAAGATGCGCTTGGCGGTGTGCCGCTGCTTGCGATGCACCGTCTTGTCGCCATCGAGCCACGCGTCGATGATCTCGGTAAACCCGTCCAGCTTTGGCCGCTTGATCGGCGCCGTTCGCCGATAGCCAGGCGGCACCGAGAACGCCAAGGCCTTCTCCACCGTATCACGAGAGATGTTGAAATGGGCTGCTGCCGCACGCTTGCTCATGCCGTCGGCGCAGGCCAGACGAACCTTTCGATATAACTCCACGGTATAGATCTCCACGCCCTCCCTGCCGCCGCAAGAAGAGCAAAGTGGCCGGTTTTTACGCCGCCCGCAGCAGGACTATCCCGCCGCCACCGTGGACTAATTTTGCACCGCCGTTCTCATCCGGGAAATTCTCACCTCACCACCCGCAAACCCGTCCGCCGACCGCACGCGACCTCTGCAGCCAATCCGGCGAAGCCTGAAACCCAGACTGAGGCCGAGGACCTAAACTACGCACTCCGCGACGCCGCCGAGGACGAAGACGCCGCACGGCTGTCCGATGCGATCTACGAGACCTTCCGTCTGCAGGCTATCGACATCCCAGACGCCGCATCGCACCCGACCAAGCTTGTGCAATCGGCGGCCATGGCCTCTGTCGCACCGCCGAAACCCACGTACCGCCCCAAGCTGCCCCCGGCCGTCCTGCGCGACGGCCTGCTGTCCGACGCGCAGCTCGAGACCGTCATCTACGCGGGCGAGGCGCATGGCGCGCATCTCACTGGGTCTTGGACCGTCGATGAGACCGGAGACGTGGTCTCCGCTGCACCGGACGATGCCGCTGACGCCGTCCGCTTCCGCCGCGGCTTCTTCCTCGGCGATGGCACCGGGGCGGGAAAGGGCCGTCAGTCGGCCGGGATTCTGCTCGACAACTGGGCCCGAGGAAGACGCAAGGCGCTCTGGATCTCGAAGAGCGACAAGCTTCTGGAGGATGCGCAGCGCGACTGGTCGGCGCTTGGCCAGGAGCGGCTTCTGGTGACGCCGCTGTCGCGTTTCGCACAAGGGCGCGACATCCCTCTGACCGAGGGCATTCTCTTCACCACCTATGCGACGCTGCGCTCGGAAGAACGGGGGGCCAAGAAATCCCGCGTTGAACAGATCGTCGACTGGCTCGGGACGGATTTTGACGGGGTGATCATCTTCGACGAAAGCCATGCCATGGCCAATGCCGCCGGGGGCAAAGGCGAGCGGGGCGATACCATGGCATCGCAGCAGGGCAGGGCGGGTCTGCGCCTGCAGCACAAACTTCCGAATGCCCGCGTGGTCTATGTCTCGGCCACGGGCGCGACGACGGTCCACAACCTTGCCTATGCTCAGCGTCTCGGGCTCTGGGGCGGGGAGGATTTCCCCTTTCAGACCCGGTCGGAATTCGTGGAAGCCATTGAGGCTGGCGGGGTCGCGGCGATGGAGGTTCTGGCCCGCGACCTCCGGGCGCTCGGCCTCTACACAGCGCGGTCGCTTTCCTATGACGGTGTCGAATACGAGATGCTGGAACATGCTCTTAGCTCCGAGCAGCGCGGCATTTACGATGCCTATGCCGGGGCCTTCGCCATCATTCACAACAACCTGACCGCGGCGTTGGAGGCGGCGAACATTTCTGGCGCGGCCGACGGGCCGAGCGGGTCGGGCACGCTGAACCGCCAGGCGAAATCCGCTGCGCGGTCAGCCTTCGAGTCAGCCAAGCAGCGCTTCTTCGGCCATTTGCTCACCTCGATGAAGACCCCCATGCTTATCGCATCCATCGATGCAGATATGGCTGCGGGTCACGCGGCGGTCATCCAGATCGTCTCGACGGGTGAGGCACTGATGGAACGCCGCCTGTCGGAGATTCCGACCGAGGAGTGGAACGACATCCGGGTCGACATCACGCCCAGGGAATACGTTCTGGACTACCTCGCCCATTCCTTCCCGGTGCAGCTCTACGAGCCTTTCACCGACAGCGAGGGTAACCTCTCGTCGCGCCCCGTCACGCGCGACGGCCAACCGGTGGAGTGCCGCGAAGCCGTCCGCCGTCGTGACGCGCTGATCGAGAAACTGGCTTCGCTTCCGCCGGTGCCGGGTGCACTCGACCAGATCGTCCAGCGCTTCGGCACGGATCTCGTGGCCGAAGTCACGGGGCGCTCGCGGCGCATCGTGCGGAAGGGCGAAGGGCATTCGGCACGGCTCGTGGTGGAGAACCGGGCTGGAGCCGCGAACCTCGCGGAAACCCAAGCCTTCATGGATGACGAAAAGCGTATCCTGATCTTCTCGGATGCCGGCGGCACCGGGCGCAGCTATCACGCCGATCTCGCGGCGAAGAACCAGCGCCTGCGGGTCCACTACCTCCTGGAGCCCGGCTGGAAGGCAGACGCGGCGATTCAGGGCCTCGGGCGCACCAACCGCACCAATCAGGCGCAGCCGCCGCTCTTTCGGCCGGTCGCCACCGATGTGAAGGCGGAAAAGCGGTTCCTGTCGACCATTGCGCGACGTCTCGACACGCTTGGCGCTATAACGCGCGGCCAGCGCCAGACCGGCGGGCAAGGGCTGTTCCGGCCCGAAGACAACCTCGAGTCGCCCTACGCCCGCGACGCCCTGCGCCAGCTTTACCGCCGCATCTATCGCGGCGATCTGGCCGGATGTTCGCTCGGGGCTTTCGAGGATGCGACCGGGCTCAGCCTGACCGATGAAAACGGGCTGAAGGATGACCTGCCGCCGATCACGACCTTCCTCAATCGCCTGCTGGCGCTGACGATCGACATGCAGGCCGTGCTGTTCGCGGGTTTCGAAGAACTCCTCGATCAGCGAATTGAGGGCGCCATCGCCGCCGGGGTCTATGATCTCGGGCTCGAGACACTCCGTGCCGAGAGCTTCCGGGTGACCGACGTACAGGTCATCTACACCCATCCGGGCTCCGGCGCGGAAACCCAGCTGCTGACCATCGCGGAAAAGCGCCGCAACACGCCTACCGCGCTCGCGGATGCGCTGGACTGGCTCGATGACCCGAAGGCACGCTTGCTGGTCAACAGCCGCTCGGGTCGGGCTGCAGTGCAGGTGCCCGCCACCAGCCTGATGCTCGATGATGGCACCATCGAGCCGCGCCTGCGCCTGATCCGCCCGCTTGATGCCAGCACGGTCCCGGCCAAGGTCATGGAGGACACCCACTGGCTCGAGGCCGACCGCGCGGCCTTCACTGCGGCGTGGACTGCGGAACTGGCCGAGGTGCCGGAGTTTTCGGTCTCCACACTGCACATCGTGGCAGGTCTGCTGCTGCCGATCTGGAAGCAGCTCCCCCAGGATGAAACCCGCGTCTACCGCCTGCAGACCGATGACGGTCAGCGCATCATCGGTCGACGAGTCTCGCCTGCCTGGGTCGCGACCACGCTGGCCGCCGATGCGCCCAAGCTCTCGGCCGCGCAGGTCCATGCCCTCGTTCTGGAGGGAAAGACTGTGGTGCGCTTGGCCGAAGGGATGGAGTTGCACCGCTCCCGTGTCATGGGCGTGAACCGGATCGAACTCTCGGGCTTCTCGGAGGCCGCCAAGGATCGGCTCAAGGCCGATGGCTTCTTCTCGGAGATCATCAGCTGGAAGCTTCGGCTGTTTTGCCCGACCGACGCCGATGGCATCGAGATACTGGATCGTCTGCTTGCACGTTGTCCTGTCGCAAGGCTACATGATCGCGGAGGTTGTTGACCCATGTATTCCGAGACCGAAGACCTCGTGCGCGATCTGGCTGAAAATGCCGAAGGCGTCTGTCGTGCCTACCTTCCCGCCGGACGGCGGGAAGGATCCTACTGGATCGTCGGCGATCTGCAGAACAACCCCGGCCGGTCGCTCTTCGTGCGGTTGACGGGCCCTGCGTCGGGACCAGGGGCAGCGGGCAAGTTTACGGATGGGGCCACAGGCGAGCATGGCGATCTCTTGGACATCATCCGCGCCCGGATGGGGATCACGCGCTTCCCCGACCTTCTCGCCGAGGCCCGAGCGCATCTTGGCCGTCCGCAGCCGGTCGTCCCGGATAGGCAAGAGCCGAGGAAGGCCAAGGCGCTCGGTGGCACTCCTGCGGCGGCGGCGCGTTTGTTCGCTGCCTCGAACCCGATCACAGGCACGCTTGCTGAGACCTACCTCCGTTCCCGAGGCATCACCCAATTCGGGGCGAACGGCGCCTTACGCTTCCACCCGAAGTGCTGGCATCGGGAAGAGGGGCAGACCCGGAACATCCCCAGACCGGCGATGATCGCGGCGGTTACCGATGGGGCAGGGGCCGTTCAGGGCGTGCATCGCACCTGGTTGGCCGCTGACGGGCAGGGGAAGGCGGCAGTGAAGCCAGAGCGTCGGGCTATGGGTCACCTCCTCGGCAATGCTGTCAGGCTGACCCCGCAGGATGACATCCTCGTCATCGGCGAAGGCATCGAGACCATGCTGTCCCTGTCCGAGGCAATCCCAGGTCTGCCCGTCTGGGCGGCGCTCTCGTCGGGACACCTCGGGGCGGTTCTGCTGCCGGAGGGGCTCCAGCGCCTCTACATCGCCATCGATCGCGATCCGGCCGGGCATCGCGCGGCAGAGAAGTTGAGCGCCAGAGCCTCCGAGGTCGGGGTGCACGTGCGCGTGCTGGAGCCGCGGCTCGGGGATTTCAACGATGATCTTCGGGCAAACGGCAAGGACGCGCTGCGCCAGCATCTGGCGGGTCAGATCGGGCCAGAGGATCGGCATCGCCTGCCCAGCTGAGCTGCATCGCGCAGGGGGGGCTGGGAGTACGGGGAAGGGGGCTGCATCCCAGTCGTGGCTTTGGATCGTCGTCCTCACCCCATCCCGGGCCTTCCGCATCCACCCGTCACCCGAGCGGCCTTCAAGAGATGGGCAGGCCGTCAAAGCAGTTGCCCCTGCAAGGTCGGAAGGGAAGCTATTTCCGCCGGCGGCAAAGCCGCCTTTGCATCGCGAGACAAATAGCTTCCCTGCCGACCTCCTCCACGTTGTTCCGGCCCCGGTGAAGCCGGGGTGAAGGGGCAACCGCCCCGACGGCTCGGGTCTGCCCATGAAGGCCGCGCGGGATGACGCGCGGACGAGACAGGCCCGGAGGCAAGAAACCGATGACGATCCACACCCACGACGACGCGTATGAACCCGCCCATAGCGCATCCCAGACCGCCCATGCGCTCGACGAGCTCCAGCTCTACGGCTATCGCCCCTTTGACGGGCCCGATCCGCGCCCGATGCCCGATGGGCAGCGCCTCGCCGTCGCCGTCGCCGACATCTTCGACGCCCTCGTCGCGACCCTGGAAGACACCCGTATGGAACCCGACCTCGAAGAGGTGCTCTGGGGCCAGGTCAACCTCTTCCACCGCGCCACGGCCCGGATCGAGCGGACGCTCGATGAGAACGAGCAGGCGCAGCGCCGCCTCCAGCGCGAGCAGGACGGCTCCGAAGTGAAGTCCGTCGAACTCGAGCGCCTGACGGCCGAAGGCCTGACTCTCGTTGAACGGCGCAACTGCATGGACATGATGCGCGATCACGCCGCCACCGAGTTCGTCCATCACACGGGATCGACCTGGCGCCCCCGCACCGGATCAATCGTGAACCGCCAGCACATGACCGCCGCTCTGATCGACAGCCGCGATTTCCTGGCCGCCAAGCGCCGCGCCGAGACCGAAGTGATGCTGCCCGCTGGTCCCAAGGTCGCCCTCACCGGCGGGACCGATTTCAACGATCACCGCCTGATCTGGGGCAAGCTCGACCAGGTCCGGACCAAGTATCCCGACATGGTCCTCCTGCACGGTGGCAGCCCCAAAGGCGCAGAGCTCATCGCCGCCAAATGGGCCGAGGCTCGCAGCGTGACGCAGGTGGCCTTCAAGCCCGACTGGACCAAGCACGCCAAGGCAGCGCCCTTCAAGCGCAACGACGCGATGCTGGATGTGCTCCCGGTCGGGGTCCTCGTCTTCCCCGGAACCGGTATCCAGGAAAACCTCGCCGACAAGGCCAAGAAGCTCGGCATCCCGGTCATGAAGTTCGAGAAGGGGGCGTGAGCCCTCTCTTTCTTTTCGGGACAGAACAATGTGGAAACGTCGAAGAGCGCTTGATATTGTGGTCTGGAGAGAGGCGCCAACAACATGTTCGACACGTCGCAGCAAATGGAAGTGTTCCCGACAACGGTCGATCTCAAGCGGATCGACCCGTCTCTCAACATGCGGCGCTTCTATCGAATGAGCGTTCAGCCGGACCTGTTTGGCGGCGCATGCCTTGTGCGGGAATGGGGCCGTATCGGGCTTCGAGGGCAGATGCTAATCGAACAGCATGATGACGAGGGCAGGGCGGTCAACGCTCTGATGAAGCTGTCGGCGACGAAGAAGCGGCGGGGCTACAAATTATTGGGCGAAATTTGAAGAAGCGGCCCGATGCAGCCACTGACTTTGAACTCAAACGCTGCACGGTCATTTCCCAAGAGATGTATTGCTTTGAAGCGATACGCGAAAGGCTGTGAACGTGAAGCGCAAGCCGACCAAGCACGTGATCTAGAGCAGGAGCGGCAGGTGTACGAACGCATGCTTGGGAGACAGTCTGAGGCATCTCGTCAATACAGCGTGGGTAAATTTAAGTCAGCTTGAGCACTTGCTGGGTGAAGAAGCTATTGAAGTTGTGAATTTTTATCGCGCCATCATGTATTCGCTCTTCAGGACCAGCAAGGTCATGACCTCGTCGTCACCCACACGGAACGACTGCTCAGCAAGCTCATACCGATCGGCGCCCTCTGTATCGAACCAGGTGTCCGCGTCCATAAGAGACAGCGAGATGTCGTCCCGGGCTCCCTTGTGCAGGATATCGTGAGCGTTGCTCTGCGGGTCAAGTGTTCGACGCAGGAACCATCGCTCCCCGACGCTCTTCGATCTCTTGAACCAGTTGAGGCCGCCGCGGCTGTAAGAGGCCAGGAGGCTCGGCTCGAAATCCAGATCCACCAAGCGATACGCCATGGCCGTCTTGCTGACAGAAAAGGCGTCCGAAAGAAGACGGACGGTGCGCATATCGAATTTCTTGAAGTCATTCAGAGCGCTCTTGAGCATGAACTCCGGCATCAACAGCTCTGAGGCGAACCGGTTGGCGCCCTTCTCTCGGGACATTCCTCGTTCCCGCCCCTTGCTACCCCCGATATCCTCTTTTGCACAAAACAGATGTTCTCCCCTGTGCCATTCCCAGTGCCCCAGTTCGTGTGCGAGGGAGAACCTCTGGCGCCGTAGATTTCCATGCGCGTCATTCACGGCGATTATCGCGCGGCCGACGTCAGCTCGACCATGGATGCAAGCCTCACATCCGTCCATTTCCCGGTAGTCAACCTTGGCACCTTGAAGCCAGGCAATGGCTTCAAGGTTGATGTCTTCCGGTCGCTTCAGGCGCAAAGCCTGGAGGATCTCCTCAGCACGACGCGGAGAATGAGTCATTCTTCATCGCCGTTTTTGTCAGGCCAAGCGTCATCGTCGAACAGGTCTTCCAAGTCCTTCTCGATCCCTTTTCTGTCTCTCTCCGACAGCTTCTTTCCATGACGAGCGGCCACCGTATCGGGCATGAAGTTGCCAGGCCTGTTCGCAGGCCTGCGTTGAGCCATGGAGACGACATTTTGGTCGCGCGTTGCACGATCTTGCTCAGCTGCGGCCTTGGCTTCCTTCATTGCCATTTCGGCGACCTCGTCTTTCGCGGTCTCCAGCCAAGCTCTCATGCGATCACCGAAAGCAGCAATGTCCTCCCCGGCCTCTTCAGCCTCTTTTCGAATATCCTCGTCTGAAGCGTTCGTGATAGCTTCGTCGATTTCCTCCGCCAGGCGATCTTGAAAGGTTTTCTTATCCTTCGCCATTGAGCATCTCTTTCATTTCCGGGTGTGCGTTGCGTGTCCTTTTGACCCGCTGCACCACCGTGTTGTATTCCCTTTCATTCCAGTCGAGGCCCGTCATGATCTCGGACTTCGATTGCCCTTCCTCCAGAGCCAGGAGGTATAGCTGTGAATCGTCATCACCCTCGAAGAGCGCCATGAAGCGGGCCATAAATTCTTTCTCGAAGAGCTGCCCTTCTTGGTTGCACGACGAGGCAATGTCCTTCGCGGCCTCCATGTCTTTGTCGGCGTTCTTGCGAAACCCGATCTTAGGCCGCTCCGATGCAATGCTCCGCATCACGCCGGAGAGAAAGTCCATAAGTGCAACACCTTTGGGCCATTGGCGTGTCCCGGTGATCTCACTTTTCATCACCCTCATGACGGCCTCTTGAAGGACCTCCTCCTCGTCGCCGACTCGGTTGTTCCGAATGCACCAGTTACGCGCCTTCTGAAGGAGCTTTCTGAGTGCGACATCATCGCGGAAGAGAAGGTCCAGTTCGTCAGTGAATTCCTTGAGGGTATTGAACTCTTGGGGTGTGTCTTTCGCCATGCCAATCGCCATCTTCGCTGCTCTTAATATACATATGCGCACGCAGCGACCTATCGCAGTCAAGAAAATTCAAAAAAATATTAAGGCTACGAACGCGAACACTCTTGTGCCGCGCATACACCATTGATGGCGCCTGCTGCGGGCGTCGAGCAGACAAGAAAAGGATTTGCTGCCATGACTACCGAACAGATGGAAATCGAAGATCTCCAGGCCGCCCTGAAGGCCGGCCGCAAGCCCCGCGACCACGGACCCTACAAGGTCAAAGTCGGCGACCACGACCTGAAGTTCACCGACGCCGTCATCGACGATCCGACGCCCACCGGCCGCCAGATCATCGAGGGGGCCGACTTCCGTAAGGCCGAGGAACACCTCGTGTTCCAGGTGCTGCGCAACGGTGAACTTGAAGAACTGCGCCTCGAGGAAACCACGGATCTGCGCCCTGGCCAGGTCGAGCGCTTCCTGGTCTTCCCGAGCGCGGAATCCTTCCGCTTCGACATCGATGGCAAACGCCTCGAGTGGGGCCACAAGGTCATCAGCGGGCGCGTGCTCAAGAAGCTGGCCGGGGTCGATCCCGCGAAGTTCGCCGTCTGGCAGGTGATCCCCGGCAAGGATGACATCCTGGTCGGCGACACCGATCTGATCTGCCTCGCGGATGCTGGCCTGGAGCACTTCTTCACCGGCGTGCCCCAGACCACGGAAGGGGGTGCGGCATGAGCCTCCTCCCCCGTCAGGATCGCCTCTACCTCGAGGGTCGCGGCATCACCGTTCGCGAGGTCATCGAAGGCGGAAAGAAGGGCGTGATCCTCACCGGGATCACGCTGCCGGAAGGCAAGTATCAGGTCGCCCAGGTGGATATCCTGATCCTGCTGCCGCCCTCGTATCCCGAGGTCGCCCCCGACATGTTCTACGCCGTGCCGCATCTGAAGCTCCTTGCCGGCCAGCGTGAGCCCCGCTGCACGCAGGCACGCCAGGCCTTTGATGGCCAGAACTGGCAGCGCTGGTCTCGCCATAACAACCAGTGGCGTCCCGGCACCGACGGCATCTGGACCATGCTGAAGCGGGTCGAAGAGGCCCTGGAGGTGGCGGCATGAAGCGCAGCGACATCACCCTCCACGCCCGTCACCGCGACAAGCTGCAGGCGCTGCTCGCGCACCCCCGTGGGCACGAGGGCGCCGCCTACATGCTGCTCGGCAAAAGCGAGATCGCGCAGGACCCCTGGGACCTCGAGCCGCGGACCCGTTACACCTCCTACGAGGTCATCGCGATCCCGCAGGAGGACCGCGTCGATGCCAGCGACAAGCACGTCACCTGGAATACCAACTCCTTCGCCCAGCTCTGTCGCCGGGCCAAGGAGGAAGGCCTGGTGCCGGCGATCGTTCATAGTCACCCGGGAGGCTTCGACGGTTTCTCGGACCAGGACGATCGCAACGAGCGCGACCTCTTCACCATGGCTCGGAACCGTAACGGCGAGGGGACACGCTTGGTGAGCGTCGTGCAAGTCGGTGACGGCCTCTACCGGGCACGGGTCTGGGAAGACGACATGGCACCCTTGCCCTGTCACCGCGTGACCGTCATCGGCATTCGGCTCGAGATCCAGTCGACCGACGTGCCGACCCCGTCGGAAGCCTTGGCCCGGCAGGCACTGGCCTTCGGGCCGGAGGTCAACGGACTCCTCAAACAGCTCTCCGTTGCCGTGGTCGGCTGCGGCGGCACCGGCAGCCCGGTGGTCCATCTCCTCGCTCGCCTCGGCGTGGGGCGCATCTTGGTCATCGACGATGACGTGGTCGAGCATTCCAACCTGAACCGCCTGTATGGCGCGACCCGAAAGGATGCCGAAAACGCGGTGCCCAAGGTCGACGTCATGGCGCGCGAGGTGACGATGATGGGCCTCGACGTCGAGATCCGGTCGATGAACGGCTGGGTGGATGCGCCGCATATCCGTGACGCGCTGAAATCCTGCGACGTCATCTTCGGATGCACGGACGATCACGCCGGGCGCCTCTACCTGAACCGCGTGGCGCACTTCTACCTGATCCCGGTCATCGATGTCGGGCTGGTCCTCATGCCCCGTGACGATGGTGAGCCCGGCCTCCTCGAGATGGCCGCGCGGGTCAGCGTGCTGTTTCCCACGTCGGCGTGCCACGGCTGCCGCGGCACAGTCGATCGCGTCAGGGCTCGCGAGGAGGACCTCCAGCGATCGGACCCCGCCGAATATGAACGGCAGAAGACCGAAGCCTACGTCCGCGGCGGAGGTAATCCCGCGCCGGCCGTCGTGACCTTCACCTCCGAGGCCGCCACCATGGCAGTGAACGAACTTCTTGCCGGTCTCGTCGACTTCCGCGGCGGCGGTGGATGGACATGGCAACGCTATCGCAAGCTCGACAAGGGTTTAGAGCGTTCGCAGGCGGCGCAGCCCCGGTCCGACTGCCCGGTCTGCGGCAGCGAGGAATACTGGGGTCTCGGCGACATCGATCCGTTCCTGGATCGCATCGGGTGAGCGGGATGATGATCGACATTCTGCGGAAGAGCCTCGAGCTCTTCCGCCTCATTCCACGAAGTGATCTGCTTGCCAGGGTAACACCCACACACCCGACGCCGGATCAGATCGTGCCGGGGGAGATGACCATCGTGCGCGATGGCGTCGACAAATGGGCCTGCTTCCACTGCCCTGGTGGGTGCGGCGAGACCATCAA
This sequence comes from Salipiger sp. PrR003, assembly GCF_010500785.1. NCBI lineage: Bacteria > Pseudomonadati > Pseudomonadota > Alphaproteobacteria > Rhodobacterales > Roseobacteraceae > Salipiger > Salipiger sp. PrR003. The sequence goes on along the minus strand of NZ_JAAGOV010000045.1, from coordinate 10,212 downwards.
ACTGTCCCTCAGCAAGAACCGGAGGCCCAGGTGGACGGCCATGTCAGACTGGCTGAGGCGCCCGACCATCTCGCCGTCGGTCCGCCAGACGAACGAATGCCGGTGTCACTTCTGGATCCGGCAGGGGCGGATTGACTGGTGCAAGGACAGCGGCCCCGGGGCGGGATAACAGTCGAGCGTTCGGGTTGCGTTCGGGGCCCCCCCAGAGCCGGCGTGCCATGCTATTCCTGTCAGCAACATGGAGTGATCTGATGGAAACGATGGAACGAGACGCCGAGTATATCGCCAACCAGTGCAAGTATATCCGCAAGATGTTCTCTCTAACCCAGGAGAACCTTGCGGACACCTCCGGGTTGACGGTCCGCACGATCCAGAAGGTGGAAAGCGGACGGCACGTGCCCGAGGTGCAGACCTTGCGAAGCCTCGCGCGCGGCCTCGGGTTCGACATCAAGGTCTTCTCCAAGCCCACCCCCGAGGAGGAGAAGCGCCAGCAGGAAGAAATGGAGCGCGCGCTGAAAAAGACGGTGCTTGTGCCCACGTCCCCCATCAGGAAGCCCAACGACTTCTATTCCCGTAACCGCGAATGGCACGGGCTCCTGATCAACGCCGGCGCGGTGGAGGCCGGCAATGCCCTCGAACTGACTGCCGCGATTTCGGACTGGATGACCGATCTGGACGGGATCTGGGATATGAGCAGCGCCGGCCAGCGGCTTGAGTATTCGGCCGCGATCTCTGCGCTGTGTCTCGAGTTGGAGGGCCTCGGATATCTCATGCACTTCGGTCACTTCCGACAGCAGCACATGCACGACAAGGGGATGATCCTGGATATCGGGATGATCACCTTTCTTCCGAAGGCCGGCCACGACGGCGTCCGCTACGGCATCGTCACCCTGGAAGACCCGTGGGAGGTTCCAGAACAGGATCGCCCCAAGCTGTGATTTGTTCTCGACGGGCCTCTCTGTCTGGTCATGACCATCATCTGCACGTCTGTCGCAGGCCTGGCCATATCGGCCGGGCCTCTACTTTTCAGAGCTGACCGTCATGAGACGACAGGCGAGCTCACGGTCGCCCCATCGGGCCGCGAAGGCCTCGCTTGTCGAGAACCAGCCGCCATCGTCGCCCTGGCCGTGGTTGGCCCCCATACAGGAACACTGGCACTCATGGCCGATGGCGTTCATGCAGGCCGGAGCGCAGATCTCCTGCTCCCGGTAGGGTTGGATGACATAGATCAGGCCCCAGCGGCGAAGACAGCGGTTCACGAGGTCATTGAACCATGCCTTGGGACTCTCCCAGCATCCCAGTGCCGAGTTCCAGCTTGGCCGGATACGCCGGCCATTCCTGAGCCAGGCATAGTTGTCGTCCGCATAAGGAAGGCGGACCCTGACCCGTTCGCCCTTGCCGTCACGGCGAAGCGCGACAGGGATTGTCTTCTGGTTCCATGCCGCCTTCAGGCGGCCTTCGTCCTGTATCGTCATGCTCGTTGCAGCTCAAACAGGCTGAATCCGGGGAAGCATTCTCAATAAAGCGCTACTTGGAGCTATTTTACCGCGCTGGTTTTTTCAGATTCTTAGCTAGCCCGATTCAAATATCAATAGGGCAAAAAAATTACATAAAACGAATTATCGGATTTTTTATAAATTGTTGTTTTCATGCAATTTTTATTCACTCCAGTCGAGTTTCAACCAGTATCGCGTGTGCCTCCGCTCGCCGGTTCGAGCGAGCACGCCCTTCTCGACCAGATCCTGCAGATCGCGGGTCGCGGTCGCGCGTGAGGTTCCGGTGATCTTGAGGTAGTTGTCGGCGCTGAGGCCGCCTTTGAAACCGCCAGGGCCTTCCCGCAACATTCGAGCGATGGCCTTGGCCTGGCGTTCGTTCAAGTGGTCTCTGTGACGATCGTAGAAGTGTGCCTTGCTGATGAAGAAGCCGACGCGGTCGAGTGTTGCCTGTTGGGCTTTCAAGACAACTTCCGCGAACCAGACGAGCCAATCGGTCACATCGAGCGTTTTTTGATGCTGCTCGAGCTGGTCGTAGTATGCCTTGCGCTGCTTCTCGATGGTGAAGGCGAGCGAGATGAGGGTCGGCTGGCCAATATTCTGCGCCAGCGACTTTTCAGCGAGGGCGCGACCCAAGCGTCCGTTGCCGTCTTCGAATGGGTGGATGCTCTCGAAATAGAGGTGGCTTAGCCCTGCGCGCGTCAGCGCTGGAAGCGGCTCTGCTCCCCCCGGCCCGGTCTTGTTGTACCAATCCGCGTATCGCTCCATCTCAGGCATGACCCGCTCCGAGGGCGGCGCTTCGAAATGGATCGTGGGCCGGTCAAGGCGGCCGGAAACGATTTGCATCGCCTCGGCGTGTTGTCGGTAGGCCCCGATGGTTTCCAACCGACTGTCATGGGACAGGAGCATTCGATGCCAGCGGTACAGCGTCTCATGGGTCAGCGGCTCTGCAAAACTGGAATAGACGTCGACCATCATTTCCGCGACGCCCTGTTCGCGCGGTTTGGCAGGGTAGCTGTCCGGATCGAGGCCCAGATGGCGGCGCAACGAAGACTGGACACTGAGCCGGTCGAGGATTTCACCCTCGATGGCGCTCGTCTGCATTGCTTCCTCGCTGAGCAGTTCGATGCGGAGTTGCTCGCGCTCCGGCTGGCTGACATGATGGACCGCGCCGAGGATTTCTCCGGACGACAGCAGGAACGTCTGCTCAAACGGCTCCAGCGCGGAGGCGTCATACCGGAAATCCGGCCAATCAGGCAGCGTCCAGTTCCAAGCCATGAGTTATAGATATCCTTTCTATAACTCACAGATAGATCACTTTTGAGGCATAGAAGTCAACTCTATCGCTCAAAGGACCTGCGGGATGGGATGACCCACAAACCGACGCGAGGCCTTGAGCTAGGCCTTTTCAAGGTGCGTCAGATCTTGCTGACGCGGTCTGGGGGTCTTCGGATCGACTGGGTTCTGTTCCGTCGCTTGAATGAATGGTTCATAGCGAACGTCCGCCATGGCGCCGTCGAACCAGGCAGGCTGCACGTCGCCATTGTTCCATTGGTACAGGTAGCCAACCAGATTTTCAGATGTCTTGCAGAGGATGCGCATGATCGGTTCGCCAGTCAGGCGGGGCTTCGTGTTCATAATGCGTTCCTCCTAAATGGACCTCGTAACTCGTCACCACTGAGGTCTGAAAATCTATATGACGCTCAATAGCGCCACGTTTTCCGCAACTGCAAGGCGAGCTTCTGCCGTTGGGCGAAAATCCACCGGCGAAATGCAAGTTATCTTTTCAGATAGATCTCTTACGGTGTGTGCTGCTCATGCGGCGATGCAGCGCGAACGGCAATTTCTTCCAAGATTTTGTCGATCTCGCCCCATATGCGTGGTTCCACTTGGCCGCGGATCAGAGCCCATTTACTCAAGACGTCGAGGGGGTCGTGGTCCCGAAGGAGCATACCCAGGCTGGCCGCATCGACTGCCAGTGATGTCCGGGCCTGCCACTGCGTGTTTCGAGTGCGCCGCTCCTCAGCAATTGGCGCGAAGACCGGCGACAGTTGCCAGCCTTTGACTGCACGGCGCAGGGCGGCACGCACCACATGTGCCGGCTCAACACCACAAGTTTCCAGCGCTGCTTCCTGTCGTTCGAGTGCGTTGACCCTGATGTCGATCTTCCGGGTCGGGCTCAAAGCTCGTGCCGAAACGGGAGCTCTCAGGCTGGTATGCGGGTCAGAGCTTTCCGCGGTGACTTGGTGCGGCGCCACGGCACTTTTCGGCGCACGCTCTGACTCGTGCCGATCAGCGCCAACGTCAGCGACTGGGGTGCCTGTCTTTGTTGCTGTGACCTGTACCTCTTCCTCCTTCTCGGGAACCTCGCGGTCACCCTGTTGCAGGGTGGCGGCGTAGGCTGGGTCGGGCCTAGTGATGGTCGGGATCTTCTTGCGCAATCGACTGTCCTCACGCAGCAAGAATGTTGTTGAGAATGTCCGTCGCCTCCTCAAGCGCCTCGACGACATGACGTACATGTGGACGCATAAGGGGGTTCGGATCGGATTGCTTTTCCAGCGCCAAGGCGTGGAGAAGCCCCTTCTGATCCATCTCCTTGTAAGTGTTTCGTCGCATCATGACGGTCTCAATCACCGGAAAACGGGTGAGCGCTTCTTCAATCAGGGCGGCGTCAGCACGGGTCGTTTTCGGGTCGACCATGTTGAGGACGACGTGGTGGCGCGGAAGGCTGGAGGGGTCGTCAACACGGGATTTCAGTTTCTCAAACCAATCAGAAGTCTGCGCTCCGACATCGAAATCAGACGTCGACAGCATGACGGGCGTCACGATGTGGTCCGCAAGCACCGCAATGCCGTCTGACCATTCGGCACCGACCCCTGCGGTATCGATGAAGATGAAGTCTGCCGTGCCTGCCATGTAGACCTGATTGATCTGATCCTCGACACCCGCCACGCTTTCGACGGTGACCGAGCAGAGAAGCGGCGAACTCAGCCCACCGGTTTCCGCCCGAGCATGCCAGGCACCGAGTACTCTCGTGCTGTCCGTGTCGATCAACATCACTCTGCGTCCGGCGGCGATCGCGGCGCTGATCAAGGCGCGCGAAAGCGTCGTTTTTCCACTGCCCCCTTTCCGGGCCATCGCTGCGATCACCACAAGATTTTCGTTCGGCATTCTGATCCTCCGCAAAAATAGTGAATCGCAACGATAATACCCAAATGTCGCTAAACGCATGAGGCGGAGGGGTCAAGCAGAAGTCGGGATGCGACCCGCGTTTGGCATGCAGCGGGCGGCGTTGTGCGATGACCGTGCGACGTCTGCCGTGGCGCCATCAGCATTCGCCGCGGGGCATCACACACCCTCCAAGTGTCGGGATACGCTTGGCGATGCGCTTCGGACAGAATGCAGGTGACGGTTAGCGCGCTCCAGACGACGGGAGGCAGTCTCGCGTATGTCGTTCTGCGGGTGACGCGAGCCGGTTAGCACGCAGCAAAACCCGTCTTGCGGGGTGCAAGAGACGGGGCGCGAAAGACGCGATGCGCGATGCGGAGACCGCATCGCGTGGTGCAATGAGCGCGACGCGCGATCCATTTGACAAAGGACGGAAAATCGCCCCTGCAGGGCGATTTTCTACATTGAGTACAAGCCCTTATGGTCGACTCCACTTGCGTTGGGAGTCGGCGGGCTTGTACGAAGTTGGCAAGAAATAGGAACGTTAACTTCAAAATGCCCCGCCGCCGCAGACTGTCAGTGATCGAACGATCGACCATCTCCCAAGAGCGCCGGAACGGCGTCTCCGCGGTGTCGTTGGCAGCCCGCTACGATGTCAGCCTGAAGACGATCTACAACGTGGTGAACCACTGGGATGAGCGTCAGACAGCGAACGGCAGCCGATCGCGGGTTGTGGGGATCCGGGTCTCGGACGACGACCTGCGCCGGTTCGACGCGGCGCTGTCGCGGCGCGGGATTGCGCACCGCTCGGATGCCATGCGCCGCCTGATGCTGGCGGCCGAAGGTGTTTTCCTGCCCGACGACGAGATGTGTGACGAGTTGCGCAACCTCGGCGCCGCGCTCAACCGGGTCGGCAACAACGTGAACCAGATCGCGCGACGTCTGAACGAGGCCAAGGTGCGGGGCGAGAGACTGTCCTACCCGGCCTCAAGTCACCGTGACGTCCGCGCCCTTGCGGGTCTGGTCTTCGATCTGGCCGACCAGGTCCAGGAGATGTCGCGTGCGCGGCGCAGCGTGCTGGACCTTGAGATCAGCTCTGCCCTGGCGGGCCTCGCCGAGAGGAATGAGAATGGCGCGGAGTGACCGGGTCCGTGGCATCGACCCGGCGCTATTTGACCGCGGCTGGAGCCGAGTTTCGGGATCCTGGCAGGGGCTTTCCAGGGGCGCGCAGATGGTTCGGGCCGCGCGCGGCTATTCGCCAGCGATCTTCAAGGCTATCTCGAAAGGGGGCTGTCACACCGGGGCGCAGCTACGGGCTCAGCTCACATATCTCACAACAAAGTCGACCCATATCCTCGACAGTCGCGGCACCCATGACGGGAAGAAGCAGCTCTCGGAAGCCGAGATCAACCGAGTGGCGCGGCGGTTCGAGAACCAGTGGAACGAGCGCTACAGCCCCAAGCTTGGCCATACGTCGCATCTGCTGATGGCATTCCCGGTTGGGACCAGGGGTGAAGAGGTGCGCGATATCACCCAGGCGGTCTGCGAGAAGTTCTTTCAAGGTGAGGGGTCGCAATTCGACTATATTGCTGCAATACACCAAGATCGCGCGCATCCACATGCGCATATTGTTCTGAACCGCCGCAGCAAGGATGGCGAAATGTTCTTTCTCGGGAAGGATCATCACTTCAACTACGACGCCTTTCGCGAGGCGATGGTCGAGGCGGCCCGGGTTCATGGGATCCGCCTTGAGGCGACGCGTCGTCTGGATCGCGGCGTCACGACCTACCGCGCCGAGATCGATGAAATCTACAAGGCTCGCGACGAAGGTCGTCCCCCAGTTGAGCGCCAGAGAACCGGCGCGGACCTGGGGGCCGCTCTGGAAACCGTCAGGCACAAGGCGTTGATCTACCGTGGGCTCGCGGCGGAGGCGTCACGTTCGAATTTCGACGACGTGGCCGAAGCGCTCGAGCGGGCCAGCACCATCCTTGCCAGTGGCGGTCAGATGCAAGCTGACGGAGCCATCTACATGTCCCAAGACGAAGCAGCGTTCGACACGCTGATCACCGAGTTTTCTCAGAACATTCGCCAGATCGAGGCGGCGATCGACAGGGCGCCGGCGGCCGAGAGGCCGGTGATCGAGCGCAAGCTGACCGACGTTCTGGCCTCGGTCGCGCATTTGAACCCGCTCGGGGATCGCTCCGCCGCCCTGGTCGATGCTCCGTCCCGGGACGGCATCTATGCAAGGCCAAACGCCAGTGAAGATCACCTCGCGCGTCTTGACGATGGAGAGGTGGCACCAAAGCTGGCCGAAGCGTTGCAAGGCACGGGCATCGATGCCGAGGCTGTGGCCGCGCGCCTGCGGGAGGGGGCAGGCAATGCCGCATTGGAGCGCCAGTGGCTGGCACAGGATCTGCAGGGGATTGCCAAAGCAAGCGACCTCGATCTGGAGAAATCTGCGGACCGGGAAGACGCGCTCGACCGGCTGGAAGCCGTGCATGTTCGGCTGGGCGATGTTTTGACCGATGTACGCGTCCTGCGCGCGCCAACCGAGGTCGACGAGGTGGATGACGCTGAGGCAGCGCTTGGTGAACGGTTGACGACACCTGGGAGTGATCTCGCGCAAGATGGGTCCGACATCTTTGCCCCATCGGAGCGGCAGGCGTTCAGAGCGCTGGTGGCGCAGTTCCGCCGGACGGATTTCGATCATCCGTTCTTCGACGACCCGTCCGTCCGGCGGGCAGGTGCCGTGGAGGTTGAAGAGGCCCGCGCCGCGTTCGACGTCTACGCGCAGAAATCGCCGCAACATGCCGAACTGGCCTCAATGGCCTGGGAACAGATCACCGACAGTCGAATGCCGCCGCAATATGCGGTATCCGAGCAGGACCGCACGCTTCATGCTGGCGACATGGACCTCGCCTTGCGGGATCCTTCGGATCATCTCGGTCCGATTGCCGAAGAGCTCCGCACCCTCGCCCGCTATCGCACGGAGATGCCGGATGATGAATTCGGGAAGGCCGTCCAGGACGAAATCAATCACCTTCGTTCGCTAGGCGCGTCGCGTGCCTATATCAGCGAGCGCAGTTTCGAGATCGAGGACCAGGCGCGACAAGACTACGCCGAGCGCCGGTATCTGGAAGAGACAGCGCCAACCGTCATGGCCTTTGTGCGAAACGCCGACGTCGAGGGCCCGCTCTCCGAGTCAGAGCAGCAGGACATCGTCCGGCAGATAAACGAGCGACTAAGCCACGACGCAATCGACGCGCTGCGGGCCGGTAACGCGGACGTCCTGGACACATTCACCGAGGATCCGCTGCGCCAGCTGGAACTCGCCAAGACCTATCTCCAGAGCAGCGAGGTCACTGCGCACGGCCCGGCGATGGAGCGCGTTCTCGATGCATTGGCGGAAGAACAGATAGAGGCGCAGCGCGCACGCCACGCTGCGGCAGATGGCGAGAAGGGGATCACCCATGGATAAAGGCAAGATTGCCTTAGGAGTGTTGAGCCTCGTGCTGGTCGGTCTCGCCATGGGCTATGTCGTGGCGACCGGCTTTGTCATGTTCCGCTATGGGCTTTCTCCCACCCGTTTCGACGTCACCCTGCTTGCCCGCGAATATCGGGGTCTGTCTCAGTCTGCACCGAAAGACTTCCTCTGGGTGAACCTCATCCTTGGCAGCTTCGGCCTGGCATCGCTGATGCTGAGCGTCACGCTTCTGGGGGATGCATTGACCCGCTTCGGGACGACGCATTGGCAGACCCGCAGCGAGATGAACAGGAACGGTTTCTTTGCCAAGCCCGACGGTGGCTTCCTTCTGGGCAAGCTCGGCTCCCCGAAATCCAAGCGCCCGTTCCTAGTCTCAAAAACCTTCCCCCACGCGCTGATCGTGGCGCCTACAGGCCGGGGCAAGGGCGTGGGGTTCGTGATCCCGAACCTGCTGACCTACAAGGGCTCCGCCGTGGTGCTCGACGTGAAAGGCGAGAACTTCCGCGAGACCTCGCGCTTCCGCGCCAGCATGGGGGACAAGGTTTTCCGCTTCGCGCCGACCGACTGGGACCGACCAACACATCGCTATAATCCGCTGGCGCGCATTGCTGCCATGACCAACCCCGACCGGCAGCAGATGGAGCTTAAACTCACCGCGAAGCTCTTCCTGCAGACCGACAACGAAAAGCTGAGCGGCCTTCTCGCAGGCGGTATCGACTTGTTCGTGGCGGCCGGTCTTCTGGCCTTCGAGCGCGGCGTGCCGACCATCGGCGAGATCTACCGCATCACCGCCTCGGGGGGCGACAAGCAGAAGGAATATCTGAAGCGTTCGCAGGAGGTGAAGAACACCTCGGCCAAACTGATCTTCGAGCGTATGGCCTCGACCAACAACGACACCCTCACCTCCTACCTCTCGCTTCTCATGACATCGGGTCTCGACACCTGGGACAACCGCGCGATCGACGCGGCCACCGCGACCTCTGACTTTTCCTTCCGGGATATCCGCCGTCGCCCACATGCGATCTATCTTGCGGTCGAATCCGAGATGATCCGCCCGCTTGCCCCGCTGATCCGCCTCTTCTTCTCGGACCTGATCGCCTCGCTGCAAGCACAGGAACCCGGCGATGACGAGCCCTGGCCGGTGATGATCATGCTCGACGAGTTTGACCGGCTCGGGAAAATGCCAATCGTCGCCGAAAGCATAAAGACGCTGCGCTCCTTCGGCGGCAACCTCGCCATCGTGACCCAGACGATCCCGGCGCTGGACGAGATCTATGGTGAAAACACCCGCAGGTCGCTGCAGGGCGGCGCCGGGGTAAAGCTCTACCTCACCCCGTCCGAGCAGAAGACCATCGAGGAATTGAGCCAGGCTGTCGGCAAGACCACCAAGCGTGTGGTGACCCGCTCCCGTGCTGTTGGACGCAATCCATTCGAAGGGCGCAGCGTCTCGGAGAGGACAGAAGATACCCCGCTCCTGACCGAGGATGAGGCCCGACGCATGGACCTCGACGAGGTCATCCTCGTGATCGACGCGCAGATGCCGATCCGGGCAAGAAGGGTGAAGTATTTCGAGGACCCGGCGTTGAAGGTTCTGCACGCCTGTCAATCGGGAAGCTTCCCATATCCGGACGAGGACGGCCTGCGGCGGGATCGGCAGATGTCTGAGACCCGGGAAACGGTGGAGAGGTTGAAGCAAGAACTGCAGGAAGTGCGGGCGGCTGCGGGACCGCGGGAAGTCGGCCACAATGTGCCTAACGCATCGAAAACTGACCCTGTCAGCGCAGCGAAGGCCCGCGGCCGCGCGGCTCGTGCTGCTGCAAGCGGAGGTGGCCAAGGTCAACTGTCGCTTGATGTTGAGGGCCTAGGTATCACGAACACAGACCGGACAACGCTTGCTTCGGCAGTTCAGACAACGAGAGCTATCATCGCGGAGCACGGATGAGTTTCGCAGGAGTTGACGTTCATTCTCCTCGCGGCGAATGTAACTGAAGAGCCCACTTTGACCGATGCTGCGTAAAGGATGTATCGCTGCTTTCGAGGGCGGTAGAAAACCTGCTTGATCGCAGC